>CAIZPS010000001.1 GCA_903934925.1 uncultured bacterium
ACAGGCGAAGACACTCTTTCCCTACACGACGCTCTTCCGGATCTCCGGCAGGCGTGGACTGTTCGCTGGGGTCGTCGGACGATATCGGGGCACGCTGCAGCTCGCCCATCCGGACTTCTCGCTGCTGCCCGACGGAACTGCCGAGGACGCGCTGGCGGTGCTGGAGTTCGCCGGTGCCCTCATCCCGATCTACCCCGCCGCGAAGTCCGTCACGTCCTGGCAGGTCAACTCGGCTGTCGAGGTCGTGCGCTCGTACTTCGATGAGTTGCCCGATCCCATTCCGGAGTCGGTGCGGCGCGAGCACGATCTCGAGAGTCTCGGCGATGCGCTGACCGGGATCCACCGCCCCACGAGCCGTGCCGACATCGACGCGGCGGTGCGGCGCCTGCGCTTCGAGGAGGCCTTCGTCCTGCAGGTCCTGCTCGCCCAGCGCCGCGCGGCCACGCGAGCGCTGTCCGCGACGCGCCGCATCCCTGCGGAGAGCGCGCTGGTGGAGGCGTTCGATGCGCGCCTTCCGTTCGCCCTCACTGCCGGGCAGCTTGCCGTATCGGAGCAGATTGCCGACGACCTTGCCGACGAGCATCCGATGCACCGACTGCTGCAGGGTGATGTGGGAAGCGGCAAGACAGTTGTGGCGCTGCGCGCGATGCTGCGCGTCGTGGATGCCGGTGGTCAGGCCGCACTCCTCGCCCCTACGGAGGTCCTTGCCGCCCAGCACCATCGCTCCATCTCCGCCATGCTGGGGCCGCTGGCTCAGCGGGGACAGCTCGGTGGCTCGGACATCGGCACCAGGGTCGCACTGCTCACGGGCTCGCAGCGCATGTCGGAGAAGCGCAGCCAGCTTCTCGATGTGCTGTCCGGCGACGCTGGAATCGTCGTCGGCACCCATGCGCTGCTGCAGGAGCATGTCGACTTCAACGACCTCGCCCTCGTGGTCGTCGACGAGCAGCACCGCTTCGGTGTTGAGCAGCGGGCGGCGCTCGCGGCGAAGTCGCGAGAGGGTACGCGGCCGCACGTTCTGGTCATGACGGCGACTCCTATTCCACGGACCGTGGCGATGACGACGTTCGGCGACGTTGACGTGTCGACTCTTGCGGAGGTCCCGGCCGGGCGCGCACCGGTGGCGACACACGTCATCCTGGCTGCGGAGCAACCGGCGCACCTGGCGCGTGCGTGGCAGCGGGCGACGGAGGAGGTGCAAGCGGGGCATCGCGTCTTCGTGGTGTGTCCCCGCATCGGCGACGGCTCGGACGAGGACGGTGGGCCGTCCGGCGACGGTGCGGCTGATGGCGATGCACCGCGCTCCGCGGCAGTCCTCGATGTCGCCCGGCAGCTGCGCGAGGGCCCGCTTGCTCAGGCCCGCGTCGGCGTCCTCCACGGTCGCATGACGTCGGAGGAGAAGGACGACGCCATGCGCCGGTTCGCCGGCCCGCGTGATGCTGACGCGCTCGATGTCCTCGTGGCTACCACGGTGATCGAAGTCGGTGTCGACGTGCCGGAGGCGACCATGATGGTGATCGTGGATGCGGATCGATTCGGCATGTCCCAGCTGCATCAGTTGCGCGGGCGCGTGGGCCGGGGATCCCTGCCAGGCCTGTGCCTGCTCATCACCGACGCCGAGTCCGGCTCTCCGGCTCGTTCGCGACTGGATGCCGTGGCCTCCACCACGGACGGCTTCGTGCTCTCCGAGCTCGACCTCGAACTCCGTCGGGAGGGTGACGTCCTCGGCACGTCGCAGTCAGGCATGCGTCGAACTCTGCGCCTGCTCGAGGTCGCGAGGCATGCCGATGTCATCGTGGCAGCACGGGAGGCAGCTGTTCGCACGATCGAGCAGGATCCAACCCTCGCGACCATTCCTGGTCTGGCTCATGCGGTCGATGCCCTGGTGCGCGATGACAGCACCGAGTACCTCGAGAAGGCGTGATGAACGGATGACGCGCATCATCGGCGGTGTGGCCGGCGGTCGACGGCTGGCCGTCCCGGCGCGGGGGACCCGACCGACCGCCGACCGCGTACGGGAATCGCTGTTCTCCTCGCTGGACTCCGAGCTGCTTGCCGCCGGAGCCGGTTGGGGCGGCCTCGTGGTGCTCGACCTGTTCGCCGGGTCAGGGGCGCTCGGCCTCGAGGCGCTGAGTCGGGGCGCGGATTCGGCCTACCTGGTGGAATTCGACCGGGTGGCGGCTCGGACGTTGAAGGAGAACTGCGCCACGGTGGGCCTGCCCGGGGCGCACGTTCTGGTGCGTCGAGCGGAGGCGCTGCCTGCCCTCGAACCTCCGGTGCCGGCCGCTTCGCTCGTTCTGGTCGATCCGCCCTATGCCATGGCGGCCGGCGAAGTCGCCGGTCTGCTCGCTCGGCTCGCTCGCGCGGGCTGGATCCAGGAGAACGCCCGCGTCGTCGTGGAGCGACCGGCTCGAGACGAGCAGGACCCCCTGCCGACAGGCTGGACGACTCTCCCGCGGCGCCGATTCGGTGACACCTGCCTTTGGTACGGTCGCGCCGTGGGGGGACGGCTGTCCGGAGAGGAAGGCTCCTGATGCATGTGGCGGTATGCCCGGGTTCTTTCGACCCGGTGACGAATGGTCACCTTGACGTGTTCGAGCGTGCCGCCGCCATGGCGGATCAGGTGGTCGTCGCTGTCCTGGTGAACGAGTCCAAGTCCGGTCTCTTCACCATCGAGGAGCGCATGGAGATGCTTCGGGAGGTGGTCCAGCCCTACGGCAACATCACGGTGGAGTCCTTCCACGGTCTTCTCGTGGACTTCTGCCAGGAGCGGGGCATCACGGTCATCGTCAAGGGCCTCCGAGCCGTGAGTGACTTCGACTACGAGCTGCAGATGGGCCAGATGAACTACCGCCTCGCGGGCGTCGAGACCATCTTCATCACCACCAACCCCCTGTACAGCTTCCTGTCCTCCAGTCTCGTCAAGGAGGTCGCCAAGTTCGGCGGAGATGTCAGCGGACTGGTTCCGGACGCCGTGTTGACGCGGCTGAGGGGCCGACTGTCGGCCAGAATGGGGTCCTAGCGTCGCTGTCGTCGTGTCGGACCCGTTGCCTGAAGGATCGCCCGAACGATCGCCGGTACCACCGAAACCCGCCAAGGAGACCTCGTGGATGTGCAGGAACGCCTCGACGAACTGGCGGTCCTCGTCGAGGACGCCAAGTCCATGCCCCTGTCGGCCTCGTGCATCGTCAACCGGGCTCAGGTCCTGGACCTGATCGAGGAGATCCGCAATCTCCTGCCGGAGTCGGTGCAGCGCGCGGATGAGCTGCTCGCCGACCGCGAGGCGGTTGTGCAGGACGGCCGCCGCGAGGCCGACCGGATCCTGGAGCGTGCCCGGGCCGAGGCCGACCGCCTCGTGTCGGAGCATGAGGTGTACCTCGCGGCGGTGGCGGAGGCCCAGGCGGTGGCTGACGCCACGGCATACGAGACCTCGCTCATGCGCAAGGAGACCGACGACTACATCGACGCCAAGCTGGCGACCTTCGAGATCACCCTGCAGAAGACCCTTCAGACCGTGGACCGCGGGCGCGAGCGGCTGCGCAGCCAGATGTACCAGGAGCTCGCTCCACAGGCGGGGGGCCGCGGAGCCGAGGAGGTCTTCGACGCCGAGGCGCTTGACGAGGGCGGGACCGTTTAGGCGGTTCCGGACCCGGCAGGGTAGCCTGCTGCGTGCCTCTCGCGAGGCCACGGTCCGTCATGCCGAGAGTGGTGAGCACCTGTGACCAGCCTCGACCCGTCCGACCCGCTCGTCCTCGACGCGCGGAGCCTGCAGCGCAGGCCGGGGTCGATGATCACGGTTGCCCGCACCGCTTCGGCCCCGGCAGATCTTGGCGTCGCGATGGCTCGGGTGCCCGAGGGATCGCCAATCGAGCTCGACCTGCGATTGGAGTCCGTTCTCGAGGGCATCCTCGTGTCCGGCACGGCGGATCTCGAGATCAGCGCGGAGTGCTCCCGCTGCCTCGACCCCGTGCACTGGCATGAGGAAGTGGACCTCACCGAGCTGTTCCGCTACCCCAGCACAGACGCCCGCGGTGCCGTGCTGGACGAACCGGACGAGTCTGAGGATCCGCTGCCCCTGGTTCAGGACGACTTCGTCGACCTGAACCCGGTGCTGAGGGACGCCGTGGTGATCGATCTGCCGCTGGCGCCTCTATGTCGCGAGGAGTGCCTCGGCCTGTGCCCCGACTGCGGGGTGCGGCTCGAGGATGAGCCGCAGCACCAGCACCAGACGTCCGACCCGCGCTGGGCCGCACTTGCGGACCTGCTCGAGTCAGACGAACCACACGCCTGACACCTCGCACGAGGTGCCTGACACGAAGGAAGCACCGTGGCCGTTCCCAAGCGGAAGATGTCCCGCTCCAACACCCGTCATCGTCGTTCGCAGTGGAAGGCGGCGACGCCGACGCTGGTCATCTGTGCCCGCTGCAAGGACAAGCACATCGCTCACACGGCGTGCCCGACGTGCGGCACATACGCCAAGCGTCGCGTCCTGGACGTCTAGTCCTTGCCCACCGTCGCCCTCGACCTGCTCGGCGGGGACGGGGCACCTGAGATCGTCGCGGACGCCGTCGCACTGCTGCTCTCCGGGGAGTCGCCCGGCGAACCTGTCCCGGAACTCATCGTGGTGGGGCCACCGGAGCTTGCCCGCGACCTGATGACTGTCCGTGGCGTGGCCCACGAACGGGTCGAGGTCGTTGCGGCAGGCCGGGCGGTCGGCATGGATGAGGATCCCCTCGGGGTGATCCGTGCGCACGAAGACGTGAGCGTGACCGTCGCTGCCCGACTGGTGGCGCGTGGCCGGGCCGATGCCTGGGTCTCCGTGGGGCACACGGGTGCGGCGGTCGCGGCTGCCGTTCTGGAACTCGGCCGCCTGGCGGGGATGTCGCGGCCTGCGCTCGCCGTGGTCGTGCCGGCCCTTGCTGGTCCGGTGGTCCTCCTGGACGTCGGGGCGGCCCCGGACGCGACTCCGGATCTGCTGCGGCAGTTCGCCGTGGCCGGGTGCGCCTACGCGGAGAGCCTGGGGATCTGCGATCCCGGGGTCGGACTGCTCACGATCGGTGGCGAGGCAGGCAAGGGTGATCGGCTGCGCCGATCAGGGCACGAGTTGCTCGAGGAGGTGCTGCCGCCGCGAGGCGTGCGCTACGTGGGCCCGGTCGAGGGGCATGACGTTGCCCTCGGACGTCGGGCGCAGGTCGTTGTCACGGACGGATTCACCGGCAATGTCCTGCTCAAGGGACTTGAGGGGGCTGTCCAGTGGTCGGCGGCGCGGATAGGCCAGGCCTACCCGGATGCGTCCCCTGCCTGGCAGGTGGTCGTCGACACAGCGACGTCGGATTTCGCGGGAGGCATGCTGCTCGGTGTTGACGGGGTTACCGTGGTGGGGCACGGGGCTGGCACGGCGGAGGAGATCGGGGCCTGCGTTCGGCTGGCTGCTCGTGCGGCGACCCGGTCGCTGGTGACCCGTGCGGCCGGTGCGCTCGCGGGGTGGTCGGCGTGACGCCGGATCCGACCGCGGTCGTCCGTCAGGCCCTGGGGCGCGTCCTGGATCCCATGGTGGTCGAACACCTGCGCGGCGACTCTCCGGTGCTCGGCACCGGCGGCACCGTGGGACTCTCCGCAACGGATGCCATCGCGGTCGCGGACGCGGTGCAGGAAGTCGCCCGGGAGGCGGGGGCCGAATGCCTGCTGCAGGACGAGGATCTGAACGCGGACCCTGACCCGGTCACCCTCGCGGGACTCGCGGCGTCGGTCGCCCGACAGTGGAGGGAGGAGGCATGACCTCAGACACCGGCCCGCTGGAGGCCGGCCTGGGCACCGCAGTCGATCCCGAGCTGCTGTCCCTGGCGCTCACGCACCGCTCGTACGCCTATGAGAACGGCGGGCTGCCGACGAATGAGCGGTTGGAGTTCCTGGGCGACAGCGTGCTCGGCATCGTCGTGACGGAAACGCTCTACCGCGACTTCCCGGACTGGTCGGAGGGACAGCTCGCCAAGCTCCGAGCTGCTGTGGTGAACGCTCAGGCCCTGGCGGAGGTTGCCCGTGGGCTGGAGCTGGGACGGCATCTGAAGCTGGGGCGCGGTGAGGAGGTCACGGGGGGCCGGGACAAGGTGTCCATCCTGGCCGACACCTTCGAGGCTGTTCTGGGAGCCGTGTACCTCGACAACGGCCTCGAGCGAGCCCGGGAGGTCATCCGGAGACTGGTCGGACCGGTCATCACCCGGGGTGCGGAGCTCGGCGCCGGTCTGGACTGGAAGACGTCACTCCAGGAGATCGCTGCAGCCACGGGTCGCGGCGTTCCGGAGTACCGGGTCCGGCACGAGGGCCCTGACCACGCTCGCGAGTTCTCCGCTGAGGTGGTGCTCGACGACGAGGTGATCGGCGAGGGGGTCGGTCGCTCGAAGAAGGCCGCAGAGCAGCAGGCGGCCGAACGGGCCTACCTCCGACTCGTCGAGGCTCATGCCTGAACTGCCCGAGGTCGAGGTCGTGCGCTCCGGGCTGCAGCGCTGGGTGGCCGGGCGGTCGATCAGCGATGTCGAGGTGCTGCACGCCCGGTCGACGCGCCGCCACGAATCGGGGCCTGACGACCTCGTCTCCCGGCTTCGTGGACGCACGGTCCGCTGCGTTTCTCGGCGGGGAAAGTACCTGTGGCTGCCTCTGGGCGATGATGCCCTCGTCATCCACCTCGGCATGAGCGGGCAGGTCCTGATGCTGCCCGCCGATGTGCCCGATGAGGCGCACCTGCGCGTGCGCTTCGCCTTCACGGACGGTGGCCTAGGGATGCGCTTCGTGGACCAGCGCACGTTCGGCGGTGTCATGGTCGACACCCTGGTGCCTGACGACGACGGCGGCCGGATCCCGTCCTGCGTCGCCCACATCGGCCGGGATCCCCTCGACCCGCTGTTCGATCGGGCTCGCTTCACCGTGGCCCTGCGACGACGGCGCACCGAGGTCAAGCGCGCCCTGCTCGACCAGAGTCTGGTGTCCGGTATCGGAAACATCTATGCCGATGAGGCGCTGTGGCGCGCGCGACTGCACGGCGCTCGACCTACTGACCGGCTGACCCGGGGGCAGGTCGATGCCCTCCTCGGACATGCTCAGGACGTCATGAAGGAGGCGCTGGCCAAGGGGGGTACGAGCTTCGACTCGCTGTACGTCAATGTCAACGGGCAATCCGGGTACTTCTCCCGATCCCTGAATGCGTACGGACAGGAGGGGGAGCCGTGCCCGCGGTGCGCGACACCGATCCGGCGCGAGTCATTCATGAATCGCTCCAGCTACTCGTGCCCGTCGTGCCAGCGTGGCCCGCGTCCCCGCACATCCGTTCGAAGGTAGAGTCCGGCCGTGCATCTGAAGAGCCTGACTCTCAAGGGCTTCAAGTCCTTCGCGTCCTCGACCACGCTCTCCTTCGAGCCGGGCGTCACCTGCGTGGTCGGCCCGAACGGATCAGGCAAGTCGAACGTGGTGGATGCACTGTCGTGGGTCATGGGCGAACAGGGTGCCAAGTCGCTTCGTGGCGGCAAGATGGAGGACGTCATCTTCTCCGGGACCTCGGGGCGTGCGCCCCTGGGTCGGGCCGAGGTCTCGCTCACCATCGACAACAGCGACGGCGCGCTGCCGATCGACTACACCGAGGTCACCATTGCGCGGACGCTCTTTCGAAACGGAGGCTCGGAGTACTCCATCAACGGTGAGCCTTGCCGTCTGCTCGACGTTCAGGAACTCCTGAGCGACTCGGGCATCGGTCGTGAGATGCATGTCATCGTGGGCCAGAACCGGCTCACTTCGATCCTGGAAGCCACGCCCGAGGACCGCAGGCACATCATCGAAGAGGCCGCCGGGGTACTCAAGCACCGCAAGCGCAAGGAGAAGGCGCTGCGGAAGCTGGAGGCCATGGAGGCGAATCTCCTGCGCCTGCAGGATCTCACCACCGAGCTCCGGCGGCAGTTGAAGCCGCTGGGGCGTCAGGCAGAGGTGGCCCGACGCGCGGTTGTCATCCAGTCCGAGGTGCGCGATGCGCGGCTGCGCCTCCACGCCGACGATCTCGTCGCTCTGAGGGTCGCGCTTGAGGCCGAGGTTGCTGACGAGACCGCATTGCGGGCGCGTCAAGACGAGGTCGACGCGCAGTTGGCCGATCTCCAGGACCGCCAGACGCTGGCCGAGGCCGAGGCGCAGGCTGATGCGCCGCGCATAGCAGCGATCCAGGAGACGTGGTTCTCGCTCAACGGTCTCCGCGAGCGGTTCCACGGATTGACCCAGGTTGCGGTCGAGCGGGTCCGGCACCTGCAGCCCGAGCCCGAAGAGGACGAGAACGGCCGCGACCCGGACCAGATCGACGCCGAGGCGCGAGCCTTGCGGGCCGAGGAGTTCGAACTCGGGCGGCTCGTGGAGTCCTCGCGCGAGCAGCTGTCGCACGCCGAGACCTCGCGGATCGCGGCGGAGTCCGCAGCTGCGGCGGAGGAGAAGCGCGTGGCTCAGGTTGAGCGTGCCGCCGCTGACCGGCGCGAGGGCCTGGCCCGACTCACCGGACAGGTGAATGCCGCCAAATCGCGAATGGATGCGCGCACGGCAGAGATTGATCGCCTGGCCCGTCAGATCGCCGAGGCCCGCGAGAGGGGGGAGTCGGCGCAGCAGGAGTTCACCAGGATCGAGATGGATGCTGCGGGACTCGACGCCGGCGAGGTCGATCTTGATCGCGAGCACGAAAGGGCCGAGGCGTCGCTTGTTGAGGCGGATGCCGAGGTCGAGCGTCTCCGCGGTGAGGAGGCAGCCGCAGAGCGCCGGCGCGCCGCCTTGGCCGCACGCCGTGAGGCTCTCGAGATCGGTCTGGAGCGCAAGGACGCCGGGGCTCGGCTGACCGGCGCGGATCAGCCCGTGGGCGGGGTTCTCGGAACCCTGGCCTCTTTGCTGCACGTGGAGACCGGAGCCCAGATTCCGGTCGCGGCGGCGCTCGGTGACATCGCTGACGCAGTGGTGGTGACGGGACTCGACGCTGCCATGAGCGCGGTCGTCCTGCTCAAGGACGAGGATGCCGGGCGAGCGGCGATCGTGCTGGCGGATTCAGGGGAAGTGCGGTCGCCACGGCCCCCCGTGCGCGAGGCCGGCCGTCCTGTCAGCGAACTCGTTCGATGCGAGCCGACGGTCCGGTCAGTCGTCGATCAACTGCTCGAGCGTTGGATGCTGGTGGGTGACCTTCGCGAGGCTGCTCAGCTCGCCGCCCACCATCCGGGCCTGTCCTTCGTCACTCCCGAGGGTGATGTTCTGGCCAGCGGCGTCGTGCATGGCGGCTCCACGAGCACGCCGAGCCGCCTTGAGGCGCAGGTGGCCTACGACGAGACGGTCGCCGACCTGGAGTCCGTCACGGCGACCCTCGAGCGGTTGCGGTTCGCGCTCGCGTCCGCCAAGGAGCGCCAGTCCCAGGCCGTGCAGCGCGTGGAGGCGACGCTGTCGCGACTGCACGAATCCGATGCCCGAATGGCGGCGGTCGCCGAACAGCTGGGCCAGCTGGGACAGGTGGCTCGGGCTGCACTGGCCGAGGCCGAGCGGCTGAGCGCTGCTCATGCGGCCGCAGAGGTGGCCCGCACTGCTGACCGCGAGCAGCACGACCAACTGGTCGCCCGACTCGCAGCGGCCAGCAGCGAGGAGCCGCTCGATGGCGGCGCTGATGCCCGTGAGCACCTGAACTCGGTCGCGTCGGCGGCCCGACGGCATGAGGTCGATGCGCGGCTCGCCCTGCGCACGGCCGAGGAGCGGGTTGCGGCCGTTGGTGCGCGCGCCCAGCAACTTGAACGAGCAGCGGAGGGAGAGCGACAGGCCCGTGCCGCCGCCCTTGAGCGGCGGGAGCGGCGCGCACGTGAGCTCGTGGTGGCGCAGGCTGTTCTGGACGCTGCCCGAATGGTGTCGTCCCGGATCGACTCGTCGGTGGCGATCGCCGGCCGGGAGCGCGCATCGCTCGATCGGGCGGTCAAGACCCGTGACGCACTTCTCGCCACCCTCCGTGCTCAGTTGCGGGAGCTTGCGTCCGAGGCCGATCGGTTGAAGGACTCCGTCCACCGCGACGAGGTGGCACGGGCCGAGCAGCGCCTGCGGATCGAGCAGCTCGAGGATCGCGTCCTTGAGGACTTCGGTATCGAGTCCGAGGTGCTGGTCGCCGAGTACGGCCCGGACCAACTGGTTCCGCCGACGCCGCCCGCGCCCGGTGACGAGTCCGAAGCGGAGGAGGAGAAGGCTCCCTATCCCTTCGTGCGCACGGAGCAGGAGAAGCGACTCAAGGCCGCCGAGCGCGACCTCGCCCTGCTGGGGAGGGTGAACCCCCTTGCCCTGGAGGAGTTCACGGCGATGGAGGAACGGCATCGGTTCCTCAGCGAGCAGCTCGACGACCTCAAGCGCACGCGCGATGACCTCCTGGCAATCGTCAAGGAAGTCGACGAGCGGGTGCAACAGGTGTTCGCGGAGGCCTATGCGGAGGTCGAGAGGGAGTTCGAAGGGGTGTTCGCCCGACTGTTCCCGGGCGGCGAGGGCCGTCTGGTGCTGACGGATCCGGCCGACATGCTCAACACGGGTGTCGACGTCGAGGCTCGCCCGCCTGGCAAGAAGGTCAAGCGCCTGTCGCTGCTGTCAGGAGGCGAGCGATCATTGACGGCCGTCGCGTTCCTCGTGGCGCTGTTCAAGGCACGACCGAGCCCGTTCTACGTGCTCGATGAGGTCGAGGCTGCCCTCGATGATGTCAATCTCGGTCGACTTATCGACATCATCGCCGAACTGCAGTCGACGTCACAGTTGATCGTCATCACGCATCAGAAGCGCACCATGGAGATCGCGGACGCGCTATACGGGGTCTCCATGCGTGGGGACGGGGTGTCACAGGTCATCGGCCAGCGTCTGCGCGAGGCGGTCAGCGCCTGACCTCTGCCAGTTCGCTACGGGCCTGAGCGACGTCGCGCACGCCTGTCATCAGTCCTAGCGCGATGAGACCTTGTGCGGTGACGTAGGTGAGCATCACCAGTGAGTCGGTTGCGCGCGACTCGGCAAGGGACCCGAGTGCGGTGAGCGCGATCAGCGAATCGGAGGCGATGAAGGCCACGGAGCCGCCGAACGTGACCCAGGCCGCCTTGGCCGGCATTCGGTCGACGAGATTCAAGGCGCAGACAGACATCGCCAGCAGCGCGCAGCCGTAGGCCAGGATGGGCACTCGGAAGACGCCCGCCGTCGGCCACAGCATCCAGGTCAGCGCGATGAGGTAGGCGATGAAGGGCAGCGCGAGCGCTCGATGCTGCGCCACGAGTCCGTGCACCGGTCCGCGCGGAGGAATGACGATTCCACGGCGAATTCGCAGACCGGGCACCCGGCTGAAGGCGACGGCGTAGGTCACCTGGGTGACGAGGAAGGCGCCGATGCCGACGGCGAACAGCAGTTCTCCGTCCCCGAGGAGCAGTAGGTCGCCGATCCACGAGAACGTCATCCCGACGAGCAGCAGGAGCAGGGGTGCGGACAGAGCGCGACGTCCCTCGACGAGCAGCCAGGCGATCAGCAGCGGCATGAGCAGGGGCTTGGTCAGCTGCTCAGCCGAGATATTGGCCGTTGCCACCGCGATCACGTTGACGAGGCCGAGGAGCACGTAGGCGGACATCAGTGAACGGGCGGCCATGCGGGCCATCCTGCCGCGTCCGACCCCGTGGAAGGATGACCAGCATGGATTCCGCAGCGCTCTACGTCGTCCTGGCTGTCGTGGTCGTCCTCGTACTCCTGGGGATCGGGGTCGCTCTCCTGCGACGTGGGCGCGGGGCACCCGCTGCGCCCAGGCCCCGCCCCGGTATCGACTACGCGCCTGGGGTCGGTGACGACGACAGTGTGCCTCGGGACACGCGGCGACGCTCGGTCGATGTGGTCGAGGTCGGCGATGCCCTGGGTGTTCCGGTCGACAGGGCGGCCGCGATCGTGGACGAGGCGACCGCTGAAACCGCCACGGACGTCACCGAGGAGCCCCAGTTCGAAGATCTCGAGGGTCTGCTCGAGGTGGAGGTGCCCGAACCTGCGGTGGGGCGCATGCAGCGCCTGCGGGCCCGCCTCGCCCGCTCCCAGAACGTGGTGGGACGCGGTCTGCTGACACTGCTCAGCCGTGACACGCTGGACGAGGCGACGTGGGACGAGGTGGAGGAGATCCTCCTGACCGCCGATCTCGGCGTTACCCCGACCATGGAGCTGATGGACCGGCTGCGCTCGCGGGTGCGCGTCGAGGGCTCCGCAGACCCGGCTCGTGTCCAGCAGATCCTGCGCGAGGAGCTCCTCGCTCTGGTCGACCCAGGTATGGATCGCCGCGTTCGAGCCGAGCGCATGGTGGACCGACCCGGGGTGGTGCTCGTGGTGGGCGTCAACGGCACGGGCAAGACGACCACCACGGGCAAGCTGGCCCGACTTGCGGTTGCGTCAGGCCAGACAGTCGTCCTCGGCGCCGCCGACACCTTCCGAGCCGCGGCGGCCGATCAGTTGCAGACCTGGGGCGACCGCGTAGGCGCGGCGGTGGTGCGCGGGCCGGAGGGGGGCGATCCGGCAGCGGTGGCTTTCGATGCCGTCTCCACGGCTGCCGCCGCCGAGGTCGACACCGTCATCATCGACACCGCGGGTCGTCTCCACACCAAGACCGGTCTCATGGACGAACTCGGCAAAGTCAAGCGGGTGGTCGAGAAGCAGTCGCCAATCGATGAGGTGCTCCTCGTGCTCGACGCCACGACCGGACAGAACGGCCTGGTCCAGGCTCGGGTCTTCGCCGAGGTGGTCGATGTCACGGGCATCGTCCTGACCAAGCTCGATGGCACCGCCAAGGGCGGGATCGTGGTCGCGGTTCAGCGCGAGCTCGGCGTGCCCGTGAAGCTGGTCGGCCTGGGGGAGGGCCCTGATGACCTCGCCCCCTTCGAGCCAGCCGCCTTCGTCGACGCGCTCATCCACGAGTGAGTCGGTTTCGCGTAACGGGAAGTTAACGCTGGGCCGGTGTCGGACACGCGCCGGAAACCTGCGAATCCATCGAGTGAAACCTCCCGCGTGGAGTGTCTGCCCCGCGAGGTGACAACGCCTCTGGAGGGAGAACTCGCATGGAATCCGCTCTCAACACGGGCGATACCGCTTGGCTGATGATCTCAGCTGCGCTGGTACTGCTCATGGTCCCAGGACTGGCCTTCTTCTACGGCGGCATGGTTCGCATGAAGTCCGTCCTCAACATGCTGATGATGGTGATGGGCGCTCTGTTCATCGTCGGAGTCCTGTGGGTGCTGTTCGGCTATTCGGTGGCCTTCGGAGACTCCTATGGTCAGGCCGGACTGCTGGGCAACATCACCCAGTTCGCGGGCCTCGAAGGCCTGATGACCGACAACCCCGAGGCCGTCTACCCGGCGATGGCCTTTGTGGCCTTCCAGGCCATGTTCGCGGCCTTGACCGTTGCCCTCATCGCCGGTGCCGTGGCTGATCGGATGAAGTACGCGGCGTGGCTGGTCTTCGCCGGAATCTGGGCGATCCTCGTCTACTTCCCGGTGGCGCACTGGGTCTTCAACCTTGCCGGCGACAACGGCGGCTGGATCTACAAGATGGGCGTGATCGACTTCGCCGGTGGCACCGCCGTGCACATCAATGCTGGCATCGCCGGCCTGGTGCTCGCGATCGTCGTGGGCAAGCGGCTCGGTTGGCCCAAGACGCCGATGCGCCCCAACAACCTGACCCTTGTGATGATTGGTGCAGGTCTTCTCTGGTTCGGCTGGTTCGGCTTCAACGCGGGATCTGCGACGGCCGCCAACAACACTGCGGCCGTGGCATTCCTCAACACTTTCGCCGCCACCTGCGCTGCGGCGATCGGCTGGCTGCTGACGGAGAAGTTCCGGGACGGTCATGCGACATCGCTGGGTGCAGCGTCGGGTGTCGTGGCGGGTCTCGTTGCCATCACTCCGGCGTGCGCGGCTGTCAGCCCGCTAGGCGCGCTGGCCATCGGGCTCATCGCCGGTGTGCTGTGCGCCCTGGCCGTTGGCCTGAAATACCGATTCAAGTACGACGACTCGCTCGACGTTGTCGGTGTGCACCTCGTCGGCGGAATCGTCGGCACGCTGCTCATCGGCCTGTTCGCGACCGAGGCGTCGCCGACGGGGATCAATGGCCTGTTCTACGGCGGCGGCCTGGATCAGCTCTGGAAGCAGTTCGTGGGCGCGATCGCCGTCCTTGGCTACTCCCTGGTGGTCACGGCCATCATTGCCCTGGTGATCAAGGCGATCATGGGGCTGCGTGTGACGGAGGAGCAGGAGATCACCGGCATTGACCTCGCCGAGCACGCGGAGTCGGGCTACGAACTGGGAGACTCGGGTGGCGGTGGTGCCTTCGCGGGCATCGGTCATGCCGCTCGCAACAAGGAGGTGCAGTCATGAAGCTCGTCACGGCCATTATCAAGCCGTTCAAACTGGAGGACGTCAAGACGGCACTGGAGGACCGTGGAATTCACGGCCTCACGGTGTCAGAAGTCTCGGGCTTCGGACGCCAGAAGGGCCACACGGAGGTCTACCGAGGTGCCGAGTACACGGTGGACCTCGTGCCGAAGGTCCGCGTCGAGATTGTTGTCGAGGACGATGCTGCAGCGGGGATCGTCGATGCGATCGTCACAGCTGCGCAGACCGGCAAGATCGGCGACGGGAAGGTCTGGGTGACCCCCGTCGAGTCCATCGTTCGGGTTCGCACCGGCGAGCGCGGGGCAGACGCGCTCTAGGAGGCGGACGACATGGAACCGCGGGAGTTCTCCTCCGTGCGGAACGAGGTGGCACGTCGCCCCGGGCTGGATGGCCCGGGGCGACGTGCTGCGCTCACCGAGCTCACCGACGGGTGGCTGGTTGAGCTCTTTCAGCGTGCTCTTTCGTCCACCGCACAGTCCATGTGCCTGGTGGCGGTGGGTGGGTACGGTCGCCGGGAGCTCACGCTCGGCAGCGACCTCGATCTGGTGCTCCTGCACAGCGGTTCAGGTGCTGTGGCCGCTCAGGTGGCGGACCTGCTCTGGTACCCCATCTGGGATTCAGGTGTTGCGCTGGATCACAGTGTCCGAACCACCGACGAGGCCAGGAGTGTCGCTGCCGAGGATGTTCGCGCACTGCTGGGCATGCTTGATCTGCGGGTCATCGCCGGCGATGCGGATCTCGCTGCGCGGGTCAGTGCCGACGTGCTCGCCGACTGGCGCGCGTCAGCTGAGCGGCGGCTGCCCGAACTGCACACCATGGTGTCGGACAGGCGCGCCCGCTTCGGCGAGGTCGGCCAGATGGTCGAGCCGAACCTGAAGGAGTCCTACGGCGGTCTGCGCGATGCGACTGTCCTCGCTGGCATCAGTGCCTCATGGATCACGGATGTGCCGCACACGGGGTGGGAGGAGAGCGTCGGCTTTCTGCTCGATGTGCGCGAGAGCCTGCATCGCCTGACGGGCTCCTCGGGAGATGTCCTGCTGATGCAGGAGCAGGCCGCGGTAGCCCAGGACCTCGTCGGCGTCGACGATCCGGATGCGCTCCTGCGTGCGGTCTACGACAGCGCTCGAGCCGTCGCCTATGCCTCCGACGTCGCGTGGCACCGCGTCGAGCGCATCGTGGCCGGCCGCCGTCGTCGATCGATCCGGTCGCTGCGTAGCCGTGGTCCGATCCGCCTGCCGCTGGCCGAGGGCGTCGTGATGCAGGAGGGCGAGGCAGTGCTCGCCTTGGATGCGCGGCCGGCCGATGATCCGGGGCTCGCGCTTCGCTCGGCGGCCGCCGCGGCACAGGCCGGAGTGCTGCTGTCCCCGCACACGGTCGAGCGCCTGGCGACGGAGTCCGACCTGCCTCCCGTGCCCTGGACCCGCGAGATGCGGGAGTCCTTCGTGTCGCTGCTCGGCGCCGGGGCCGGACTTCCGGCGGTGTGGGAGGCCCTCGATCAGGCGGGCCTCGTCAGCAGCTGGCTGCCCGCCTGGCAGGTGGTGCGCTCGGCCCCGCAACGCAATGCCCTGCACCGGCATACCGTCGACAGGCACCTGGTCGAGGCAGCCGTGCAGGCCGGATCCCTCACACGCAACGTGGACCGCCCTGACCTTCTCCTCGTGGCTGCGCTCCTGCATGACATCGGCAAGGCTCGTGCCGGGGACCACAGCATCGTCGGCGCTCGGATCGCGGAGGAGCAGTGCGCGGCCATGGGCTTCGGGGCGCAGGACATCGCGGTGGTCGAGACTCTTGTGCGACTGCACCTTCTGCTCCCCGATACGGCGACGCGACGTGATCTCGACGATCCCACGGTGATCGACGAGGTGGCCCGCGCGGTGGGAACGGTCGAGGTCCTCGACCTGCTCCATGAGCTGACGATCGCGGACTCGTTGGCCACCGGACCTGCGGTCTGCTCGGAGTGGCGCTTCGGGCTGATCCACGATCTCGTCACGCGGGTGCGGGGAGCGCTCGACGGTCGCCATCTCCCTGAGCCACCCGGCCTGAGCGAGCACCAGCGAACCGCCCTCGAGCATGAGGGGGTGTGGGTGCTCATGGAGGTGGAGGAGGAGACCGTTCGCGTGACGGTCGCTGCGCGGGACCACCTGGGACTGCTGGGCACCGTGGCCGGGGTGCTGGCGCTCAACCGGCTGCATGTGCTCGGCGCCCGTGTCACGACCGTTGAGGGCAGGGCGGTGCAGGAATGGACAGTGCGCCCCGCATTCGGCGACCCGCCATCGGCCACCCAGGTGGGCGACGACATCCGCCGTGCCATCGAGGGTACGTACGACGTCGCCGATCGCCTGGCTCGCCGCGAGGCCGACTATGCGGTGGCGCCCCCGCCCGGCGGCTTCCCCGCCCCGTCCGTCGAGGTCATCGACCAGCCGGGATCCGACACGACCGTTGTCGAGGTGCGTGCGCACGACGTCCCCGGGCTGCTCTTCCGTCTCGGGCGGGCCGTCGCCGCAGCGGATGTCGACATCGTGGGCGCCAAGGTCGACACGCTTGGGTCGGATGCCGTGGACGTGTTCTTCGTGCGCAGTCCTGACGGTGGGCCGCTGGGCCCTGATCGTCGTGCGGCGCTGCGTGTCACGGTCCTCTCCGCGCTGTCCTGACGCGCAGGTTGTCACGGTCCTCTCCGCGCTGCCCTGGCGCGCAGGTTGTCACGGTCCTCTCCGCGCTGCCCTGACGCGCAGGTAGGGTGACGGACGTGTTCGCCAGCCTCTCCGACCGCCTCGCCTCGACCTTCAAGGGACTGCGCGGCAAGGGTCGACTCAGCGAGGCGGATGTCGACGCCACCGTGCGCGAGATCCGCACGGCACTCCTTGAGGCTGACGTCGCCCTCCCCGTCGTGCGGCAGTTCACGGCGAGCGTCCGCGAGCGGGCGCTGTCCGCCGAGGTCTCGGGTGCTCTGAATCCGGCACAGCAGGTCGTCAAGATCGTGCATGAGGAGCTGGTCACTGTCCTGGGTGGCGAGACTGCCCGACTTCAGTTCGCCAAGACCGGGCCCACCGTCATCCTGCTCGCCGGACTGCAGGGTGCAGGCAAGACCACTCTGGCCGGAAAGCTCGCCCTGCACCTGAAGGAGCAGGGCCACACGCCCCTGCTCGTGGCCGCGGATCTGCAGCGCCCCAACGCAGTCGACCAGCTGATGGTGGTGGGCGAACGCGCTGGCGTTGCGGTGTTCGCGCCGGAGCCCGGCAACGGGATCGGCGATCCGGTTGCGGTCACGCGTGCTGCGCGAGAGCACGCGGTGGCAAAGGTCCACGACATCGTCATCGTCGACACCGCGGGTCGGCTGGCCGTGGATGCCGACCTGATGCAGCAGTTGCGCAATGTCCGGGATGCGGCGCAGCCCGACAACACCCTCCTTGTCGTCGACGCGATGATCGGCCAGGACGCCGTCCGCACTGCGGAGGAGTTCCAGTCGGGAGTGGGCTTCGATGCGGTGGTGCTCACCAAGCTCGATGGTGATGCGCGCGGCGGTGCGGCGCTTTCGGTTGTCACCGTGACGGGTCGCCCGATCATGTTCGCCTCAGTGGGGGAGAAGCTCACCGACTTCGAGGCCTTCCACCCCGATCGCATGGCTTCACGCATCCTTGACATGGGCGACGTCATGACGCTCATCGAGCAGGCCGAGCGTGCGTTCGACGCCGAGCAGGCCGAGCGCATGGCGCGCAAGATGTCCACGGGCGAGGACTTCACCCTCGACGACTTCCTGGAGCAGATGCAGGCCGTCAAGAAGATGGGATCGCTCGGCAAGATTCTCGGGATGCTGCCGGGCATGGGCGACATGAAGGCTCAGTTGGACCAGGTCGATGATCGCGAACTCGACCGCGTGGCAGCGATCATCCAGTCGATGACCCCGCAGGAGAGGCGCGATCCCAAGATCCTCAACGGATCGCGGCGCGCGCGCATCGCGGCAGGCTCGGGCACGACCGTCAGCGACGTCAACGGCCTGGTCGATCGCTTCGGGCAGGCCCAGAAGATGATGCGGCAGATGGGACCGGGCGGCATGCCCGGCATGGGCGGCATGCCAGGACTTCCGGGCATGGGGGGCAGCAAGAAGTCCAAGGGCCGGATGGTGAAGGCAGCCAAGCCCGCCAAGGGCAAGCGCAAGAGCGGCAATCCGGCCAAGCGAGCCCTCGGCCAGGAGGGGCTGTCGCCCGAGGCAGCAGACGGATTGGAGTTCGATCCCGCATCCCTGCCCAAGGAGCTGCGCGACCTTCTCCAGTAGCCATCGGCGTGGACTACGGTCAGGACATGACACGGCCGTCGGCAACGACCCTCGGCGCAGGGATCACGGGACTGGCTGCCGCAGTCCTCCTATGCGTTCCCGCGCCCGCCCAGGCGCACGGCATCATCGATCTGGGCAGTGTCGACGCGGTGGCGGGACGGACGAGCACCATGACCCTCGAAGTCCAGCATGGCTGCATCACGAATGCGACCGGGACCCTCCAGGTGGAGGCCTCCGTCGGCCGGCCGTGGCGTCGGGTCGCCCCTCAGCCTGTCCGCGGCTGGACGGTCGGGGTCCAGCGGCTGCCCTCCGGGGGGCAGCAGATCACCTGGACCAAGCAAGGCGATCCGCATCCCTTCGGCACCCCGGTCTTCTTCCCCATTCGGGTCACCTGGCCGCAGAAGCCGGGGGTCTACAGCATGAAGGTGGTTCAGGCCTGCCCGGGCGACGTGACCACGTGGGGGACCCCTCCGGGACCGGCCACGGCCAATTCCCCCTCCCCGCCGATCACCCCCATTCCGCAGGTCAAAGTCCTCCCGGCGAACTGACCACTCCTGCGGGTCTGGCACACTAGGGGGGCACTTGCCGCTCGGTAGGCCCTCTACCCTCCGAATCCGGCAGTCATCAGGAGCACAGAACCGGTCATGTCCCCACGTGACGGGCGCTGAGCTCCGCCCCTCACAACAGGAGATAAGCCACCCGTGGCCGTCAAGATCAAGTTGAAGCGCGTCGGCAAGATCCACGCACCCCAGTACCGCATCGTCGTCGCCGACTCCCGCACCGCCCGCAACGGCCGTGCCATCGAGGAGGTCGGCATCTACCAGCCGCTCGACAACCCGAGCATGATCAAGGTCGAGTCCGAGCGCATCCAGTACTGGCTCGGCGTCGGCGCGCAGCCGACCGAGGCCGTCACGGCCATCCTGAAGGTCACCGGGGACTGGCAGAAGTTCAAGGGTCTGCCGGGTGCCGAGGGAACCCTCGAGGTGAAGGCCGCCAAGCCCAGCAAGGTCGTCGCCTTCGAGGCCGCGGTCAAGGCAGCAGGCGAGGAGCCCAAGCAGAAGCCGAAGCCCAAGCTGGCTGCCGAGGAACCCGCTGCCGCCCCGCCCGCTGCCGATGTGGTGAGCGAGGAGCTCGCGTCCGCCGACGAGGTTGTGGCGGAGGCCGTCGCCGAGACCGCGGCGGTGGACGAGGTCGTGGCCGACGAGGCTGCCGCCGAGGCGCTCGAGAACCTCGCTGACGAGGTCGCTGCCGAGGCTGCTGCCGAGGAGAACGCCTGATGCTCGAGGAGGCCCTCGGCCACCTCGTACGCGGCATCGTCGATCATCCCGACGACGTCGACGTGCGGATGCGCAGTGGGCGTCGGGGCAAGTCGCTCGACGTCCGGGTGCACCCGGACGACATGGGGCGTGTCATCGGACGCGGCGGGCGCACGGCTACAGCCCTGCGCACGGTGGTCACGGCACTGAACGACGATCGGGCTGTGCGCATCGACTTCCTCGACGTCGCCGAGCGCTAGTCCCCGATGCGCGTCGTCGTGGGACGCATCGGGCGTCCGCACGGGATCCGGGGCGAGGTCACCGTCGAGACGCGCACGGACGAGCCGGAAGAGCGATTTGCGCCGGGCGCGGTGCTGCTCGTGGAATCCTCCGTCCGGCATCTGGTGGTCGACGGCATGCACTGGCACTCCGGACGCCTGCTGCTGTCCTTCGAGGGCGTGCACGACCGCACCGCGGCGGAGGGGCTTCGCGGCCTGGTGCTCGAGGTCGAGCGCGCCGATGATGAGGCACCGGAGGATCCGGAGGAGTTCTACGACAGCGCCCTGATCGGCTGTGTCGTCGAGTTGGTGGATGGCACACGGATCGGAACCATCTCGGAGATCGCGCACCTGCCGGGCCAGGACCTGCTCGTGGTCGACCGGGAGCCGGGTGAACTGCTCGTGCCCTTCGTCGAGCAGTTCGTGCCGCAGGTCGACGTCAGTGGACGACGCATTGTGATCACTCCGCCGACTGGCCTGCTCGATGATGCGGGTTCCTGATGCGGATCGACGTGGTCAGCATCTTCCCTGCGTACCTCGAGGCGCTCTCCTTGTCGCTCGTGGGCAAGGCTGTGGAGGCCGGTGTCATCTCCCTCGCGGTTCACGATCTTCGTGATGCGACTCACGACCGTCATCGCACGGTCGACGACACTCCGTACGGCGGCGGTCCGGGCATGGTGATGAGCCCCGAGCCATGGGGGGAGTCCCTCGACGCTCTTCGGGCCAGCGGCGGCGAAGCAGCTCCGGTCCTCGTGATCCCGACGCCGTCTGGTGTGCGCTTCGACCAGGCGATGGCTGACGATTGGAGCGCCGCCGGCTGGCTGGTGTTCGCCTGCGGCCGGTACGAGGGCATCGACGCCAGGGTCGCCGATCACTACCGGGAGCGGTCGGACTGGGCGGGGGTGCTGGAGGTCTCGATCGGCGACTATGTGCTTGCCGGGGGTGAGGCTGCCGCCCTGGTCATGATCGAGGCGGTGGCACGGCTGCTGCCAGGCGTGCTGGGCAATGAGGTGAGCGCTCGCGAGGACTCGTTCGCCGCGGGAGAGATGTCCCGTCGGGTCGAGGGTCCGATCTACACCAAACCCCCCACGTGGCGGGGCCTTGATGTCCCGGACGTGCTCATGAGCGGGCACCACGGTCGGATCGCCCAGTGGCGGCGCGAGCAGTCTGAGGAGCGCACGCGTCGAATGCGACCAGATCTGGGCTGACCGCGGTCCGTGCCTCGGGACCACCCGGACCTGGTTTGGGTCTCGAGTGACCACCGTGGCAGACTACGCAGGCCTGATGAGCCGCTCCGGCTCCCGGCCCGCCCCGCCACAGGGGTCGCGGTCCGGAAGGGCTTCGGCTCCGGCCGAGCGCACCACCCCACCTCTGAGATGTGGGCGACCTGTGGCGCCTGCAGGAAGCGATGCTCTGATGAAGACCCTCGACGCCCTCGATGCTGACTCCCTGAAGGACGGCATCCCCGACTTCCGTCCCGGCGACACCGTCAAGGTGCACGTGAAGGTCGTCGAAGGCAACAAGACTCGCGTCCAGGTGTTTCAGGGTGTCGTGATCGCCCGCTCGGGCGCAGGCGTTGGCGAGACCTACACGGTCCGCAAGGTCTCCTATGGCGTGGGTGTCGAGCGGACCTTCCCGGTTCACACGCCCATCGTGGAGAAGATCGAGGTCGTCACGCGCGGTGACGTCCGTCGCGCGAAGCTGTACTACCTGCGTGATCTCCGCGGCAAGAAGGCCAAGATCCGCGAGCGCCGCGAGAACGTCAAGTCCGACAACTGATCCCGGGCCCCGGCCGGCCATCCGGAGGGCGAGGAGATCGACGACGTGAGCAAGGCAGCGCGGCGAGGACAGCCGTGGTGGGACATCCCGGTCACCATCGCCATTGCCGTGGGCGTGGTGCTGCTGGTCACGACCTTCATCGCGAAGCCGTTCTCGATCCCGTCGGGGTCGATGGAAGACACCCTGCAGGTGGGTGACCGCATTCTCGTGAACCGACTCGTGTACCACACGCGGTCCATCGAGCGCGGTGACGTCGTCGTCTTCGACGGATCCGACAGCTTCGTGCCTGCAGGGGATGTTCCTCAGCGCAACCCGATCGCAGGCGCAGTGGCGTGGGTAGGGCAGTCGCTGGGGATCATGGCTCCGGACTCGACGGACTTCGTCAAGCGCGTTATCGGAGTGGGCGGTGATCGCGTCGTGTGCTGCGACGCCGATGGATGGATCACCGTCAACGGCGTGCCCCTTGAGGAGTCGGCTTACCTGTTCATCGGTGATGAGCCGAGTGACCAGGCGTTCGACGTCGTCGTGCCGGAGGGCATGCTGTGGGTCATGGGCGACCATCGGTCGAATTCCGCAGACTCCCGCGCGCACATGGGTGATCCCGGGGGCGGCTTCGTTCCGGAGTCCAAGGTGGTGGGTCGGGCGATGGTCGTGCTGTGGCCGGTATCCCGCATCGGTGCGGTTGAGATTCCCGAGGCCTTCGCATCTCTTCCTGAGGCGAGCGGGTCGCAGCCTTGATGGTCGAGTCCGCAGGTGACCCCCAGGAGTCCGGGCTCGCGCGCGAGGCCGGCCGCGGTCGGCATGCTCGGGGAGGCGCGCCGAGGGAGTCAACCGGCTTCGTGCGGTGGCTGGGAGAGACCGCGATCATCGTCGTTTCGGCCCTGGTCCTGTCGGCCTTGGTCCGCGCATTCCTGATGCAGGCCTTCTACGTGCCCAGTGCCTCAATGGAGGACACCCTTGCCGTCAGTGACCGGATCATCGCCTCGAAGATCACCACGACGATGGGTGGGGTCAGTCGCGGTGAGGTGGTGGTCTTCAAGGACCCGGGGGACTGGCTCCCGGATCCTCCCCCGCCGGCTGAGGGGTGGCGCGGCATGCTCCAATCCGGCCTTACATTCATCGGGCTCTTGCCCAGTGACACCGGTAACGATCTCGTGAAGCGCGTCATTGCCGTCGCGGGAGATCGGATTGCCTGCTGCGACGCTCAGGGTCGCATTCTTCTCAATGGCACTCCGCTTGACGAGGACTACATCATCGGCCCCACCGACCAGGTGCTGTTCGACGTCACCGTGCCTGTCGATGGCGTCTTCGTGATGGGTGACAACCGCGGCAACTCGCGTGACTCCCGATTCCACCTCGAGGTCGCCAGTGGGGCGGTGCCGGTCGATGATGTCGTCGGACGTGTGGTGCTCGTGCTGTGGCCGCTGAGCCGAATTGCGACCGTGCCGATCCCGGGCGTCTTCGGGGAGCCGGGAGTCGCTCCCCCCGCGATCTCGTAGGCCATGCCCACGTCGCCGTCCCTGCGAGTCGAGCGTGCGCTGCTGCGGGCGGGGGCCACGCTGGTGTGCGGCATGGACGAGGTGGGGCGCGGCGCGCTGAGTGGGCCGGTGACCGTGGGGGTCGTGGTCGTCGACGACCGAAGCCGAAGCCTCGCCGGCGTTCGAGACAGCAAGCTGCTGACGCCCCACGTTCGCGAGGAACTCGTGCCCGTCATCCGCCGCTGGGCGGTCGACTGGGCCGTCGGTCATGCCACCGCTGCGGAGATCGACCGGTCCGGCATTGTCGCCGGTCTGCGCCTCGCGGGCCTGCGTGCGCTCAGTTCGCTGCGGGCAGCCCCTGATGCGATCGTGCTCGACGGGAGCCACGACTGGCTCAGCGCGCCGGTCCAGGGGAGTCTTTTCGACGAGCAGGACCGGGAGGCGATGTCGACGGACCTCCCCGCCTCCGTCCCCCCCGACGTCGCGATCCACATGCGCGTGAAGGCGGATCTGACGTGCACCTCGGTTGCCGCCGCCAGCATCCTGGCGAAGGTCGAGCGGGACGCGCACATGCGTGATCTGCATCGTCGTTATCCGGACTACGGCTGGGCCGAGAACAAGGGCTATGCCTCACCCGATCATCGTGACGCCCTCGAGCAACTCGGACCCTGGTCGAACATCGTCGCAGCTGGCGACTGCCCGGAGTGCGCGAGCACTGACGCGCGGTCCGCGTGGATCGGTCCCGTCTTCCGGCGGAGCCCCATCCACAGCCGGGCGCCGCATCCGCAGTCGTCCACAGCAGCGCTCTGGGTGATGCCTCAGGACGGTGCTCGTCAGCACAGTGGCTGGCGGAGGTGATCGCGATGAACGCGAGGGGAGCACTCGGCCGCTATGGGGAGGACGTCGCCGCCGCGCTGCTGCAGAGCATGGGAATGACGATCCTGTGTCGAAACTGGCGGTGCGTCGCAGGGGAGCTCGACATCGTCGCCCGGGACGGCGATGCGCTGGTCGTGTGCGAGGTGAAGACGCGCCGGAGCATGTCCCATGGCTCACCAGCGGAGGCAGTCGGCCCGCGCAAGATGCAGCGCCTTCGGGCACTGGCCCTGCACTGGCTGGACGAGGCCGAGATCTACATCCCGACGGTGCGCTTCGACGTCGTCGGTGTGATCCTCCCGCGCACGGGCGCCCCGATCGTGTCCTACTTGCGCGGGGTGGAGTGACATGACGCTGGCGACGGCCCACGGTGTTGTGCTCGATGGAGTGCGCGGAGTGGTGGTGCGCGTAGAGGTGGCCGTATCGGACGGCCTGCCCTCCGTGGGGGTCGTGGGGTTGCCGGATGCCTCCGTGACCGAGGCGCGCTGGCGCGCCCGGTGCGCGGTGGAGGCGAGCGGTCGGTCGTGGCCCAATCGACGGGTCACGGTGAGCCTGTCTCCGGCCGAGGTGCGCAAGCACGGTGCTGGACTTGATCTGCCGATCGCCGTGGGCATCCTCGTCGCGGCCAGTGCTCTGCCCGCTGGCTCGCTGGAGAGCACCATCTTCGTCGGAGAGTTGGGACTCGATGGTCGCCTGCGGCCATCGCGCGGCCTGCTCGCGGCCATCCTCGCTGCTCGCCGTGCCGGCTTCACCCGAGTCGTCGTCCCCGACGAGGGGGCGTGCGAAGCGGACGTCGTGCCGGGCATCACGGTGGTGCGCGCGGTCGATCTGTCTCAGGTGTGCCGCATTCTCGAGGGTGTCGACCCGGGGTGCGGTGCCGTGCGATCCGAGGTCCGCACGGACGGACGAGGTTCGGGTGAGCGCGATGGCGGCGAGGGCGGGCACGCGCACGCGGTGAGCGAGATCGGGGATCTCAGCGACGTTCGAGGCCATGCCCTGCCGCGCTGGGCACTGGAGGTGGCAGCGGCAGGCGGGCACCACCTGGCGATGGTCGGGCCTCCGGGCATCGGCAAGACGCTCTTGGCCAGCCGATTGCCCGGCCTGCTCCCCGACCTGAGCGATGACTCGGCGCTCGATGTCGCGGCCATTCACTCGGTGGCTGGACGCAGGCGGCCGCCGGATGCGTTCACGGAGCCGCCCCTCTCGGCGCCGCACCACTCCGCGTCCGCGCCGGCGATCCTCGGCTCGGTGAGCGGTGGACGCGCGGTGCCTGGCGCAGTGACCCTCGCCCACAGAGGAGTGCTGTTCCTCGACGAGGCACCGGAGTTCTGCCGGCCCGCCCTCGAAGGACTCCGCCAGCCCCTGGAGTCGGGGTTGCTCACGCTGCACCGCACGGGCTGGAACGGGACACTGCCAGCGCGGTTCCAGCTGGTGATCGCGGCGAATCCGTGCCCCTGTGGTCAGCGCACCGGTTCGGGAACCGGCTGTTCCTGTGCACCGGCTGCGGTTCGGCGGTACGCATCTCGATTGTCCGGCCCCCTGCTCGACCGCGTGGACATCCGCTTGGCCGTGGACCGTCCCCACCCCGCGGAACTGGAGTCCACCGACCTGCCGGAGTCCAGCGCGGTGGTTCAGGATCGGGTCCGATCGGCGCGGGCTCGGATGGCCCACCGTTACGAGGGCCTGCCCTGGCAGCTCACGTCAGAGGTGCCGACCGGTGACCTCCGCCGACGCTGGCCACCCGGTCCGGATGGGGCCGAGGTGCTCCGCGACTTCGAGCGCCGGTCGCCCAACCTGCGCGGCGTGGACCGCGTACTCCGCATGGCCTGGACCCTGGCCGACCTTCGGGCGGCCCCGGCACCCGGTCGTGATGACGTCGCCGGCGCCCTGGCCCTTCGCGGGGCTCACCTGGGGTGGTCGTGATGCCATCCCTCTCGCGCGGTTCGATCGACTCGGCGGATGCCTGGATCACCTTGGCCCATGCTGTGGAGCCGGATGACGCGGCTGTCGGGACTCTGCTGGCCCGGCTGGGTCCCCAGGAGGTGGTGGAGCGCATTGACTCCGGGCGCACCGGGCTCCGGCACGGTGAGGGTCTTGCGGCCCGACTGTCCGGGTTCTCCGTCGACCGGGCTCGCGACCGGGCCAGGGAGATCGGCGGACGCATCCTCACCCGCGACGATCCGGAGTGGCCGTGCACCCTTCACGACCTCCGCGAGCGCGGGCCGATGGCGCTGTGGGCGGTGGGGACTGCGGATCTGCGCCTGCTGGGACTGCGCTCGGTGTCTGTCGTGGGCGCGCGAGCGTGCACGCTGTACGGGGAGGCGATCGCCCGCGGCTGGTCGATGGACCTCGCGTCAGCCGGCTGGGCGGTGGTCTCGGGAGCCGCCTTCGGCATCGATGCGGCGGCCCACCGTGGGGCGTTGACCGCGGGGGGCCTCACGGTGGCCGTGGTGGCGGGCGGGGTCGATGTTCCCTACCCCCGTGCCCACGCGGCCCTGCTGGCCGGGATTGCCGATCAGGGTGCCGTCGTGAGTGAGGTGCCCCCGGGTGAACCGGTTCGACGGCAGCGCTTCCTGTCGCGAAACCGCCTGATCGCCGCCATCGGCCGGGCGACTGTCGTGGTCGAGGCTGCCGAACGCTCAGGCACGACGGCGACCGCCCGCGCCGCCGCGGCGATGCTTCGCCCCGTCCTGGCCGTGCCCGGACCGATCACGTCACCCATGTCGGCGGGCTGTCACCGAATGGTCCAGGACGGTACGGCCATCCTCGCGACGGATGCGGCAGATGTGCTGGCGGCCGTTGATCTCTCGGCTGCAGCCCACCTCATGGCGGCGCCCGACGCGGGTGAGTCATCAACCTCGCCACGCGATCGGCTCGCGGATCGTGAGGCGCGACTCCTGGACGCCATGCCCGGCCGCGGATGGGTCGACCTCGCCGGGCTCGTCCGCTCAAGCGGCCTGGCCGCCCGGGATGTCCTCACCGGTACCTCGCTCCTCGCCGCTGGGGGATGGGTCACCGAGGGTGAACGCGGATGGACTCGCACCCGCGTGCCTCCCGCCCCCTGACCAGAGCGCTTGTCACGATGAGGGGGTGCCCACCGCCGCTTCCCCCTTCGTGCCGTGGGACGACGCCGTGGCCGGCTTCATCCGCCACCTGTCGGACGAACGCCGGTTCAGTACCCACACGGTGCGCGCTTACGCCGGGGACCTTCGCTCGCTCGCGACGTTCGGGGTGAAGTCCGGCATCGTGGACGTGCGAAGCCTGACGCTTCCCCACCTGCGTACCTGGCTCGCAGCCCAGAGTGCTGCCGGACTGTCGCGGGCCACGCTGGCCCGGCGCTCGGCGGCTGCGCGCTCGTTCACGTCGTGGTGCCTGCGACGGGGGCTCATCGACGTGGATCCAGGCGAGCGCCTGGCCAGCCCCCAGGTGGCTCGGGTGCTGCCGACCGTCCTGGGCGTCGACGAGGCGGTCGCCCTGATGGAGCACGCGGCCGTCGCCGCGGACGACGGATCGGTCCTCGGCTGCCGGGATCGCGCCATCCTGGAACTGCTCTACGGCACGGGCATCCGGGTGGCCGAACTGTGCGGCCTCGACCTCGACGGCGTCGACCGGCTCGAGCGGACGATCCGGGTTCGGGGCAAGGGCGACCGTGAGCGAACGGTGCCGTACGGAGGCCCCGCTGCGAAGGCGCTGGACGACTGGTGGGACAGACGCCTCGAGGTCGCCAACCAGGTTTCTGGTCGCGCGCTGTTCCTCGGTGCGCGCGGCAGGCGCATCGACCCGCGCACGGTGCGCGGTGCGGTGCATCGACTGAGCAGGCAGGCGGGGGTTCCGGAGGTTGCCCCGCATGCCCTGCGGCACAGCGCGGCCACCCATGTGCTCGAGGGCGGCGCCGACCTCCGCAGCGTTCAGGAGCTCCTCGGACATGCGACCCTGGCGACCACCCAGCGCTACACGCACGTCTCGGTCGAGCGATTGCGGGCCACCTATGCGCAGGCCCATCCGCGCGCTCTCACGGAGTCCGAGGAATCCCGGTGATCGGCTTGAGCACCGATGGCCGACGGAACAGGGCGAGCGGATCCAGGTAGGTCTCTCCCCGGAGCAGGCCGACGTGCAGGCACCCGGCGAGGCCGCCGCAGTGGCCTCCCGTCGGTGCGACCGTGCCGATGGTGTCGCCGGCCGCCACCGGAGAGCCCGCCCGTCGGAGGGCATGCACCGGCTCGTAGGTGACGCGGCGTCCGTCCGCCAGCCGGACCGTCACAACGGGCTTTCCGGCGATGACGCCGGCGAAGTCGATGATTCCGTCGGTGGCCGAGCGGACCGGCTGGTCGGTCCGAGCGCCGAAGTCGATCCCTCGATGACCGGGACCCCAGCGGGACGTCGGGGGATCGAAGGAGGCCACTACGGCCACCGGCTCCACGGGCCATACGGGGCCAGGCACGGGGAGGCCCAGCGAGAAGGCGAAGACCATGACCGGGATGACGGGGATGACGGGGATGACGGGCACGGCGACCATGCCGTCACCCTCATGCGCGGGTACCCGGTGCGGCCACGACGTCCGACGGTCGGTGGACGCCGGACCACCGGGGGCAGCCCTGTGGAGGAGCACCCCCACACAGGCCGTAGGATGCAGGCACCTGCTCGGGTTCTCCCGCACAGGAATTCGCACGGCCCGCGCCCGCAAGGGACGGCGGATGGTCGGTCCCACCCCGGTGGGCTCCATCCCCGGGGTCGTCAGGGGCCCGACCACCCGGTCGCGGCCGACAACCGAACAGGTCGCCCACGGGTGGCCGACACCACAGGTCGCCTACGGGCGGCCGGCAGGAGCGCGCACCATGGCAGTTGTGACCATGCGCCAGTTGCTCGAGAGCGGGGTTCACTTCGGGCATCAGACCCGTCGGTGGAATCCCAAGATGAAGCGATTCATCTTCACCGAGCGCAACGGCATCTACATCATCGATCTCCAGCAGTCGCTGTCGTTCATCGACCGCGCCTACGAGTTCGTCAAGGAGACGGTGGCCCACGGGGGCTCCGTCATGTTCGTCGGCACCAAGAAGCAGGGCCAGGAGGCCATCGCCGAGCAGGCGACGCGGGTGGGCATGCCGTATGTCAATCAGCGGTGGCTCGGCGGCATGCTGACCAACTTCAACACCGTCCACAAGCGCCTTCAGCGGATGAAGGAACTCGAGGAGATGGATCTCGAGACGGTGGCAGCCTCCGGCTTCACCAAGAAGGAACTGCTGATGATGCGCCGCGAGCGGGAGAAGCTCGAGCGCACTCTCGGCGGCATCCGCGACATGGCCAAGATTCCGAGCGCCATCTGGGTGGTCGACACCAAGAAGGAGCACATCGCCGTCGGCGAGGCGCGCAAGCTGGGCATCCCGGTCATCGCCATTCTCGACACCAACTGCGATCCCGATGAGGTCGACTTCCCGATCCCGGGCAACGACGACGCCATCCGCTCCGTCGCCCTTCTCACCCGGGTCATCGCTGACGCCGTCGCAGACGGCCTGATGTCCCGCGCCGGTGGTGCCGTCGGCGGCGCTGCTGATGCTGAGGAGCCTCTGGCCGAGTGGGAGCGCGAGCTCCTGGCTGGAAGCGAAGCCCCGGTGGAGACCGTCGTCGAGACGGTCGCTGAGACCCCAGCCGAATAGCCGTACGCGGATGCGTCCGGGTGCCCGAGAGGTGCCCGGACGCCGCTTCGCCCTGAAACCGACCCCAGACACGAAGGACACCAGACATGGCGACCATTTCCGCCGCAGACGTCAAGAAGCTCCGCGACATCACCGCCGCCGGGATGATGGAGTGCAAGAAGGCCTTGGAGGAGTCCGGTGGCGACTTCGACAAGGCAGTGGAGATCCTCCGCATCTCCGGTGCGGCGAAGGCGGCCAAGCGGGGTGCGGAGCGCGAGGCGTCCAATGGGCTGGTCGCTGCCGAGGGCAATGCGCTGGTGGAGCTGCTCTGCGAGACGGATTTCGTCGCCAAGAATGCCGACTTCCTCGCACTCGCGGCGCAGATTGCCGCTGCCGCCAATGCGGCAGGCCTGGGCGATCGCGACGCGGTGCTGGCTGCGGTGCTGCCGGACGGCCGCACGGTCGAGGCAGCGACGACCGAAATGGCCGGCGTGATCGGCGAGAAGATCGAGCTCGGTCGAGTGGCCGTGCTCGACGGCACGGTCACGACCTACCTGCACCATCGGGCCTCGGACCTCCCGCCGCAGGTCGGCGTCATCGTCGCGTTCACCGGTGACGAAGCAGCGGCTCGTGGTGCCGCCATGCAGATCGCGGCCATGCGTCCGCAGTACCTGACCCGTGACGAGGTACCGGCCGACGTGGTCGAGAACGAGCGCCGGATCGCCGAGGCGACGGCCAAGGAGGAGGGCAAGCCCGAGGCCGCCCTGCCCAAGATCGTCGAGGGCCGCGTCAATGCGTTCTTCAAGGACAATGTCCTCGTCGAGCAGCCCAGCGTGGTCGACAACAAGAAGTCGGTCGCCCAGGTGCTCCAGGAGGCCGGCACCACGGTGGTCGGCTTCGCCAGATTCGAGCCGGGCCAGGGCTGATTGCCCGATACTCGGGGAACGGGCGCGTTCAAGCCAGACGGAGTCGGACGGAGGTCACGCATGACGGGTCAGTCCGCTGCTGTCCAGCCGACCCTCGAGGGGACCATCGAAACATGGCCGCAGGCTCCTGAGGGTGGATGGCACCGGGTGCTGCTGAAGCTCTCGGGGGAGGCCTTCGCCGGTGGCCAGGGCCTCGGTGTAGACCCAGACGTCGTCGCCTCCATCGCGGCGCAGATCGCGGACGTGGTGCGGGGCGGGACCGAGGTTGCGGTCGTCATCGGCGGGGGCAACTACTTCCGCGGAGCCATGCTGTCGGAGCGCGGCATGGACCGTGCGCGTGCGGACTACATCGGCATGCTCGGCACGGTCATGAACTGCCTCGCCCTTCAGGACTTCTGCGAGAAGGCCGGAGTGGAGACGCGCGTGCAGACCGCCATCACGATGGGCCAGGTCGCGGAGCCGTACGTCCCGCGCCGTGCGGTGCGTCACCTCGAGAAGGGCCGGGTGGTCATCTTCGGCGCCGGAATGGGGCTCCCGTTCTTCTCGACCGACACCACGGCGGCACAGCGGGCACTGGAGATCGGTGCCGAGGTGGTCCTCATGGCCAAGGGCGTCGACGGGGTGTACGACTCCGATCCGCGCACGAATCCGGACGCCGTCCGCTTCGACCATCTGACCCCGGCGGACGTTCTCGCCCGCAATCTCAAGGTCGCGGACGCCACGGCGATCAGCCTGTGCCAGGACAACAACCTCCCCATCGTCGTCTTCAACCTGCTGGTGGAGGGCAACATCGCGCGCGCGGTGAGGGGCGAGACCATCGGGACGCTAGTCTCGTCTGATAACTGAGAAGGAACGGGAGCGCACGTGAGCGATCAGATCGACGCCGTCCTGCTCGACGCCGAGGAGAAGATGGACAAGGCCATCTCCGTCGCGCGCGAGGACTTCAGCACGATCCGCACCGGACGGGCCACGTCGGCCATGTTCAACAAGGTGGTGGTCGACTACTACGGTGCGATGACCCCGGTGAACCAGCTGGCATCGATTCAGATCCCTGAGGCTCGCTCCATCATCATCTCGCCCTATGACAAGAGCTCGATGTCTGCCATTGAGAAGGCCCTGCGCGAGAGCGACCTGGGCCTGAACCCGAACAACGACGGCGATGTCATCCGCATCAACCTGCCGCAGCTCACCGAGGAGAGGCGCAAGGAGTACATCAAGGTCGCCAAGCAGAAGGCCGAGGAGGCGCGCGTGTCCGTGCGCAATATCCGACGTCATGCGAAGGACATTCTCGACAAGATGCAGAAGGACGGCGAGGCGGGCGAGGATGACGTCCGCCGCGCCGAGAAGCATCTCGATGACGTGACCCACAAGCACGTGGAGCACATCGACGAGATTCTCAAGCACAAAGAAGCCGAACTCCTCGAGGTCTGAGGGTCCCCTCATGGGCGACACCTCCGCCGACCCGCCGGCACGGTCACGAGCCGGTCGCAACCTTCCTGCCGCCATCGGCTCGGGTGTGGTGCTCGGGATCGTCGTGATCGTGAGTCTGGCGTTCCTGCCGTGGCTGTTCGTCGTCGTGGTGATCGCGACGATGCTCGTGGCGGTGCACGAGGTCGTCACGGTGTTCGCGGGCGTCGGTGTGCGTGTAGCACGAACTCCCGCCTACGCAGCCACCGTCCTGATCCCGGCGGTCGCATACGTGTGGGGTCCGGTGGCGCTCATCGCCGTCACGGGAATCGCCATCCTCAGTGCGCTCATCTGGCGCATGCGCCGCGGCTACGAGGGTTACGTACGTGACATCACCGCGAGCGTCTTCACGATCGCTTATCTGCCCTTCATGGCCGGCTTCCTGAGCCTTACCCTCGCCGCCGACAACGGACCGGCACGCGTCGTGGCATTCATCCTCCTGACGATCAGCAACGACATCGGCGGCTATGCCGCAGGTGTCCTGTTCGGCAAGCACCCGATCGCACCGCAGATCAGCCCGAAGAAGTCTTGGGAGGGGCTGGCTGGATCGTTCGTGCTCCAGGGAGTCGTGGGAGCTCTTTGCTTCGTCTACCTGCTCGACGCACCGTGGTGGCAGGGCGTGATCGTCGGCTTGGTGATGACGGTGAGTGCCACGGCAGGGGACTTCGCCGAGAGTGCCATCAAGCGCGACCTTGGCGTGAAGGACATGGGGTCGTTCCTGCCCGGCCACGGCGGGATGATGGACCGCTTCGACTCCCTGATCCCGAATGCCTTCGTCTCTTGGGCGCTGTTCACGCTCTTCCTGGGCACCGGAACGAGCCTGTACTAGCCATGCCGAGCCCCGGAGAACTCGTCTTCGACGCACCGCGTCGCGGGAAGCCACCGGTCCACCTGATGGATCTGGATCCCGCCGGGCGGAAGGCGGCGTTCATCGAGCACGGACTCCCCGGGTACCGGGCCGATCAGGTCTCCCGGCACTGGCTGGCGCGACTGAGCGACGACCCGGGGGAGTGGACGGACATCCCCGAGTCCGATCGCGCGGAGATCGTGCGCACGATGCTGCCAACCCTGCTCACCCCGGTACGCACGATCTCCTGTGATGACGGCACCACGGTCAAGTCGCTGTGGAGACTGCATGACGGTGCCCTGGTCGAGAGCGTGCTGATGCGCTACCCGGAGCGCGTCACGATGTGCATCTCGTCGCAGGCCGGGTGCGGCATGAACTGCCCGTTCTGCGCCACGGGCCAGGCGGGACTGACCCGCAACCTCTCGACCGCGGAGATCGTCGAGCAGGTGGTCGCCGGTGCCCGCGCGCTGCAGCGCGGAGAGATCGAGGGCGGCCCCGGGCGGGTGAGCAACGTCGTCTTCATGGGCATGGGCGAGCCCCTGGCGAACTACCGGGCGGTGTTGGGGGCTCTGCATCGACTGACGGAGCCGCCGCCGAGCGGGCTCGGGCTGAGCGCCCGGGGTATCACGGTGTCCACTGTCGGTCTGGTGCCCAGGATCCGTGAACTCGCCGACGAGGGCCTGCCGGTCACCCTCGCGGTGTCCCTCCACGCACCCGACGATGACCTGCGCGACACGCTCGTGCCCGTCAACACTCGGTGGAAGGTGCGGGAGGTACTCGATGCGGCATGGGAGTACGCCCGCGCCACGCATCGGCGCGTCAGCATCGAGTACGCACTGATCCGCGATGTGAATGATCAGCGATGGCGGGCGGAACTGCTCGGCGACCTCCTCGCCGGGCACCTCGTGCACGTCAACCTCATTCCCCTGAACCCCACGCCGGGGTCGGCCTGGACGGCCTCGCGACCGCAGGATGAGCGGGCCTTCGTGCGCGCACTCCAGGAGCGTGGGGTGGCGGTCACGGTGCGCGACACCCGCGGGCGCGAGATCGACGGTGCCTGCGGGCAGCTGGCCGCGGCCGCGCCCTGAAACGAATACGCATCCGCCGGGGCCGGCCACGCGTGAGGGCCGATCTGATGCGGGGGCGACGTGGCAGACTGCCCGCATGACCGTGCTCGATCCGCTTGACGGGATCCCGTCGAGCAAACCCTCCCGACGCGACTACGTCGTGGCGTTGACCGGCACGCTCGTCCGGCTGGGCCTCGGCACGTTGCTGATCTACGTGATGCTCATGCTCGTGCCGAGCACTCCCGACGGACGAATGGCAGCCCCCATAGCCGTGGCAGCCATCGGGAGCACCATCTACATCCTTGAGTCCCGGCGTCAGTTGCGCCGGATCGTGCACTCGAAGTTTCCGGGCCTGATGGCAGGGGAGTCCCTGGTCCTTCTCGCAGCCATGTTCCTGGCGGTCTTCGCGATGATCTACGTCTCGATCTCCTACTCGGACACGAGCGCCTTCACGGAACCCCTGGATGCCTTCACCTCCTACTACTTTGCCCTGACGGTCCTGGCGACCGTGGGATTCGGTGACATCACGCCGGTGACGACGATGGCGCGCGCCGTGACGATGGTCCAGATGGCCCTCGACCTGGTGTTCGTCGCCCTCCTGATTCGGGTGGTGAGCAGCGCGGCTCGCAAGGGGCTCCAGCACCGGGGCAAGGCAGTCGCGGTGGGGGCTGACGGGCACGAGGGACAGTCCGCCCAGCACTGAGCAGGATTGTATACATTCGACGTTTTATTGGATACAATCCCCGCATGCCAGGCGCACTCGACGGACTCCTCGTCGCCGACTTCTCCCGCGTGCTCGCCGGTCCCTACGCCACGATGCTGCTGGCCGACCTTGGGGCGACCGTGGTCAAGGTGGAGCGACCGGGGGCCGGCGACGACACCCGGGCCTGGGGACCGCCCTATGCGGCGGACGGCCAGTCCACCTACTTCCAGTCGGTCAATCGCAACAAGCTGTCGGTGGCCCTCGACCTGAAGGATCCGGGCGACCTCGGGATCGCCGAGGCGCTCGCCGGCGCGTGCGACGTGCTGGTGGAGAACTACCGGCCGGGCCAGCTCGCACGCCTGGGGCTGGGCTTCGACGAGGTCTCCGCCCGCAATCCGGGTGTCATCTACTGCTCGATCTCCGGCTTCGGCTCCGGGCAGGGTTCCGAGCTCCCCGGCTACGACCTCCTTGTCCAGGCCATGGGGGGCCTGATGAGCATCACCGGCACCGAGGAGCCCACCAAGGCGGGTGTGGCACTGGTCGACGTCCTGGCCGGGCTGCACGCGACCGTCGGCATCCTCGCGGCACTCAATCATCGGGCCAGCACCGGCCAGGGCCAGCACCTGGAGGTCACTCTCCTGGGCAGTCTGCAGTCCGCCCTGGTGAACCAGATCTCGTCGGTCCTCGGCAGTGGCATGGTGCCTCGATTCCTGGGCAACGCGCATCCCTCCATCTCTCCCTATGAGGTCTTCGAGACCGCTGATCGACCCCTCGTCCTCGCTGTGGGCAATGACGCGCAGTTCCGGCGGCTGGCGGAGGTCATCGGTGATGCGGGCCTCGCCGACGACCCCCGCTTCTGCACCAACGCCCAGCGCGTGGCCCACCGCGACGAGCTGGTCGCCCGGATCAACGAGCTCCTGTCCGCGCACGCGGCCGATGCGTGGCAGGAGGCCATCACTGCGGCGGGCGTGCCATGCGGGCCGATCAACGACATCGCCCAGGGCATCGACCTGGCGACCTCGCTCGGACTGGAGCCCGTCGTCACCATCGACGACCCACGACGCGCGGCACCTCAGCGGCATGCGGCCAATCCGGTCCGCTACTCGCGCACCCCGGTCGAGTACCGCACTGCGCCTCCGGATGTCGACGAGGATCGCATCGCGGTCCTCGCCCTGCTGGAGTCGGCGGCCGCCGGCGTCCACCGCGGGGCAGGGTCATGAAGCGGCGTCCCACGGCCCAGGACGCCGTGCTGTCCGCCCTGCGCGAGGACATCCTCGCGGGCGTCCTGGCGCCGGGCGACCAGCTCGTGCAGGAGTCCCTCGCCGAGCGCTACGGAGTGTCGCGGGTGCCCCTCCGTGAGGCACTGAAGATGCTGGAATCAGAGGGACAGGTGGTCAACCACCCGCATCGCGGCTACTTCGTCGCCGAGCTGAGCGTGGGCGACCTGCGCGAGGTGTACCACCTTCGCGGGCTGCTCGAGCGCGCGGCACTGGAGTCCGCCGTCCCGCTCCTCGAGGACTCCGACATCGACGAACTGACAGCCTTGTGCGACGAGGTCGACGCCGCTGCCGTCGATGCGGACGTGGTCGCGATGGCCGAGGCCAACCGGCGTTTCCATTTCGCCCTTTTCGACGCCGCCGGCCTTCCGCGACTCTCCCGACTCCTGCGGCAGCTCTGGGACGCCACGGACGCGTACCGCGCCCTGTACTACCAGGGGGCTCCCAACCGGACCCGCGTCCAGGACGAGCACGCGCGCATGCTCGATGCCCTGCGGCGTCGCGACATCGACCGCGTCATCGTGCTGCATGACGAGCACCGCGCGCATTCTGTGGCCGCAGTGGAGTCCATGCTCACCGCCTCCCTGCGTCCCGCCCTCCGATCCGTCCGATAAGCCGACCGCACCTCACCACCACTGCCCACCTGGAGACACCATGAGCGCCACCCCGCAGACCCCCGCTGAACTGATGAACATCGACTATCTCCTCAGTGAGGAGGAGAAGGCCATCCGTGACGTGGTCCGCGACTATGTCGACCGGCGCATCCGCCCCGACGTGGCGGACTGGTTCGAGTCCGGTGACATCCCGGCCCGTGAGCTCGCCCGCGAGCTTGGCGAGCTCGGCGTGCTCGGCATGCATCTCGAGGGGTACGGGTGCCAGGGGACCTCTGCCGTGGCCTACGGACTGGCCTGCCTCGAGCTCGAGGCGGGTGACTCGGGTATTCGTTCGCTCGTGAGCGTGCAGGGCTCACTTGCGATGTATGCCATCCATGAGTTCGGGTCCGAGGAGCAGAAGCAGGAGTGGCTGCCCCGCATGGCCGCGGGCGAGGCGATCGGATGCTTCGGACTGACGGAAGCTGACTTTGGCTCCAACCCCTCGGGTATGCGCACGAGTGCCAAGCGCGACGGCGACGACTGGGTGCTCGACGGGTCCAAGATGTGGATCACCAACGGCATCGTGGCCGATGTCGCGGTCGTCTGGGCGCGCACGGTCGAGGGGATCCGCGGCTTCGTCGTGCCGACGGACACTCCCGGCTTCCAGGCC
>CAIZPS010000002.1 GCA_903934925.1 uncultured bacterium
ACCTGCCGCCTCGACCCGCCAGACGCATGACTGGCCACTCGCCCCGGCAGCGAGGAACGCTCCTCGCCACCACGGCACCGCCTCGACCCAACTCACGAGCACGCCCTGCACGACGTACCGTCGACCCCGCCAGCGGAACTCCGCCGGCGCCCCTCGACCCTCCGTGACCACGTCGATCCGCTCGGCGCGATAGCGGCGGGCCACGTGCACCTCCCCGCCTCGGCCAATCCTCGGTCGCCGAGCCGGGGTCGAGGCGGCCCGGCGACCGAGGAGGTCGGTGAGCGAGGGGATCCAGGAGACCGGCCGCGAATCCGGACCCTCCCGTCACTCCCCTCGGCTCATCCACACTCATTCGAACACTTGTTCGAACACGGGGAACGGTAGACCCGACCCCTGACAGTCGTCAACCCTGACCCAGGACCGCCACGGGGCACTGACGTGGATCGTGCTCGCCTGCCGGCTCACAATCGACGTGAGGAACTGCCTGATCGACGACCAGCGGCGTCCGCTGGTCGGCCCCTACCTCACCCCCGGCCCCGACTCCGAATCGAGGCGAGCACCTGCCGCTGCTGGGGAGTGAGCTTGGCCAGCACGGAAGCCGGCAGCGTCCGAACCACCCCCGGTCGCAGGCCGCGAAGGGCCGCTGGCGTGAGTGCCCGAAGCCGGTTCGGCGAGAGCGCGGAAATCTGGTCACCCGTGAGCTGGCGAGCGGACTCGGCCGTCAGTTCCCGCAGGACGGACACCGGAACGGATGCCAGCGCACCCGGGCGCAGTGCCACCACCTGGTCCTCACTCAGACCGGCCAGGGCCTCCGGCGCCATGGCTCGGACCTGCGCCGGACGCAGGGCCGAGACCTGTGCCGGGGAGAGGTTCTGCACCTGCTCGACCGTCATCCGCGCCATGGCCGCCGGCGGGATCGCAGCGACCTGTGCCGGCTGGAGAGAGGAGACCTGTGCTGTGGTCAGCACCGCTACCTGCGCCGGGGTGATGGACGCGATGGTGCTCGTCGGCAACTGCTGCAACTGCTCTGGGGTGAGCTGGAGGACCTGCCCCGGAGCGAGGTTCCCCAGCTCCTCCGGGGTCACCCGTGCCGGGTCCGAGAACTCCTCCGGCAGAGGCGGCGCCGGCGGCTGGGTCGGCGCAGGTGTCGGTGTCGGTGTCGGTGTCGGTGTCGGTGTCGGTGTCGGTGTCGGTGTCGGTGTCGGTGTCGGAGCAGGCGCCGGAGCAGGCGGGGACGGCGGGGCCACCGGAGTCACCGAGGCCGGGGAGGAGGAAGAACCCTCACCCGCGACGCTCGCCGCGCGAAGTCGGACCGCATAGGTGGTCCCGTTGACCAAGCCGGTGATCGTGACCGGGCCCGTGGTCGCCGCAGGTGAGAACGCCACCCATGTCGTCCCCCCGTCGATCGAGTACTCGTAGTTGGTGATGGTCGCACCGCCGTCACTCAATGGAGCAAGCCACGTGACGGACGCACTCGAGTCACCCGCCGTCGCTGCCACCGAGCGAGGCGCGCCCGCGATCGTGCTCGGCGTCCCGGTCACCGCCTCGGATGCAGCGCCGGTGCCGGCCGGATTGACTGCACGGAGTCGAACCTGTGCCGCCGTGCCGTTGGTGAGTCCGGTCACCGTGACCGGGCTCGTCGCATCCACGGGCGACAGGGCCGTCCACGAGCCTCCGTCGACCGAGTACTGGTAGTTCGTGATCGCGGAGCCACCATCTGCCGGGGCAGTGAACGCGATCGAGAGCGAGGAGTCGCCTCGAGTCGCGCTCAGGGCTGTCGGAGCCGCAAGGGTGCTCACACCCGAGAGTGCTGCCGTGATGGTCGCCGGCATCGCCCGTGCACCCGTGACGTTCACGGTGGCCGTCGCACTGGAGGTGCCGCTCACGGTCGGGGTGAAGCGCACATTGACCGTGCAGCTCAAGGTGTCGGTGAGGGTCCCGGAGCACGTGCCTCCGCTGACGATGCTGAAGGCCGAGGCTCCTGCCCCGGTGATGCTCACCGGCGGGTCGCTGAGGACGAACTCCGCGTCGCCCGTGTTGGTCACCGTGACGGTCGCGTCAGTGGACTCACCGAGGGTGGTGGAGGCGAAGGTGGGAGCCGTGGCCGAGCCGGCCACCAGCCCGCCGTCGGTGATGGTCCAGCCTGCCGCGATCAGAGCATCACGGCCGTCCTCACCGGCAGCGGTGTAGGACGTTCCAGGCCTCGACAGTGAGCCGCCGACATCCCCGAGAACGACACCCGACTTCTTGTCGGCCGCACCCCAGGCCGTCAACAGGAGCGTGTAGTTCGCTGTGGAGATTCCGGTGCCGCGCAGCATGGCACTGGCATCCCCGATGGCGCTGATGTCCCACCCGGAGAGGTCCTGGTCGAAGCCCTGAATGTCGTCGAACATTCCGACCGTACTGACGGTCACACCCGAGACGTTCGCGTAGTCCAGCCCGGGAGACCAGTTGGCGACCGGCTGATTGAAGGCCTGAGCCCCCGCGAACATGTTCGTGAGGGTGTGCGCAGCTGAGACATCCCACGTGAGTGGCTGACCACCGTTGTTGAAGGAGGTCGCCCCGAAGAAGGTACTTCCGAAATCCGTGACGCTGCTCGTGTTCCACCCACTGAGGTCCCGGTTGAAGGCGGAGGCACTCGCGAACATCAGATTCATGCTGAGGACGTCGGCGGTATCCCAGCTCGAAGTGTCACTGTTGAAGGCCGCGGCCCCCTCGAACATGCGGTTCATGTAGATCACCGACCCGGTGTTCCAGGTGAGTGGCTGACCACCGTTGTTGAAGCTCGTGGCTCCCTGGAACATCTCACTCATGTTCTGCACACCGGAGGTGTTCCAGCCACTGATGTCGGAGTTGAATCCTGTTGCATACGAGAAGGCCGCCTGGAGGTTCGTCGTACCCGTGAGGTCCGGGGCATCCGTCGCGGAGAAGTTCATGTTGACGGCGCCGAGGAAGTTCAGGCCCGTGTCGCCCAGATTCAGCGTCCCCCACTGGTGAACATCAATAAGCTTGTGCCAGTCGTAAAGCGGAAACGGCGCAGTGCCGCTGTTGAAGGCTCGCCAGCCGAAGGAGAGGCCGCTGATGGTTCCCGAGATGGTGACCCAGTAGCGGCCCGGGGCCGCATAGACATGAGTGGCATCAATGTCATCCCAGGCGGTGACCGTTTCGTCGGCCGAACCATCACCCCAGTTCACGGTGAAGTTGTAGGTCCCTGACGGCACCAGCGGGAGCGCCACCGTGTCTACGTCGGTACTACCCGTTGCGGTGTTCCCTGTGTCCCAGCAGGTGACGAACTCGCCGGGTGAGACCGTGGGAGGCGTCTCGCAGACATCAGGAGTGGCCGCGGCAGGAGTGGCAACCACGAGATGGGCAGCCGACGCGCCAGTTGCTGCCACCAGTGCCAGCACGACCGCGAGTGCGAGGGAGCGCACGCGTGCAGTGAGTCCACGGATCGTTGAGTGAGTGTGCATGATCTGCCTCCGCGCCGGTCAGGCCGGCAGGGCACCTGCTGCCCTGCCTGATAGCCCGCTTTCAGGACGGTAAGCAGGGATCCGGCAGCGACGAACTGCTCGCGCACAGGTGTGCGAGGCCAGCAGACGACTGTCTGATGACAACTTCTGATTGGCGACAGGTGTTCATGTCATGCAGCGGAGGCAGCACAGCTGTCACAGTGTCGAGACACATGTCTCGCCCAACATCCCGCTATGCCAGCGCGAACCTTGCGCGCAGAACTGCGCCGATCGTCTGGCCCGGAACGAGCTCCCATGAACCGTGGGCAGTCTCGCACCAGGCGTCCATGATCGCTGCTCCTGAGCCTCGAGTGATGCCTGTCGGAGGAAGCCCCTTGCCGTCGTCCGAGATCATGAGATCGAGCTCCAACGCCGATGGCATAGCCAAGGAGACCTCGACCCGTGCCGCTGAACCGTGCGACACCGCATTGAGGAGGGCCTGCTCGGTGACGCGATAGACGGCCGTCACGAGAGCGCGTGGACTCGATGGGCCCATGAGGAGTGCACGGGAGGCACTGTCGAAGGTGATCCGCACACGTACCGCCGACGCCCACGACTCGGCGAGCTCGTCGAGGGCGGTGTCGAGACCCACGGTGCCGAAGGCGGGGCTGAGTCGGCGGCTGGCCGACCGCACCTCGTTCGTGCGAATGCGCTCGAGGTCGGTCACCACGCGCTCGAGCCGCTCGCGCCCGTCCTGCGCATCGCAGTCCTCGATCGCCGCCCGCACCTCCATCGCCACGACGAGAAGATCGGCCTGCACCCGATCGTGGAGCAGCTCGGCAACCTGGCGCTTGGCCCGCTCGTCGGCCTCGACGACCAGTCGCTGCTGAGCACGAACGAGCTCCATGGCCTCCGTAGCGGCGGCGACCTGCCCCTGGTAGCGCGCAATGAGCATGCCGCACAGAGACTGAACGACAGTGATGCTCACGAACGTGCGCAAACTCGTGGGCAGGACACCGGCAGGGGACAGTGACGGAGTCGCGAGGAAAGCCGGCGAGAGCACGAGCACTCGGGCGACGCCACCCAACACCGCAGCCAGTGCCAGCACGCCAAGGTAAGCCGGCCGCGACGGGACACCAGAAACATCCTTGCGCACGAGGCGGCTTCCGACACCTAGCGCCACCGCGACAACGACCGCTGTCGCGAGTGCATTACCGAGAATGATGACCAGATCGACATCGTTGACGATGACGCCGCTTTCCGGTCGACCGATCAGAGGGATGACGGCCCGCGGCATCGTGACGCACGAGAACCGGCACTGACCGGTGGCACCCAGCAAGGACACCTGCATGTTCTGCAAGACGATGAGAAGGAAGAGCGCCCCGAACACGATCCACGGGAACATCGGCCATGGACCGACGACAAATCGGACGATGGCGCGCGCGGTCGACTTGACCCCCGAGGCGCCGGTCATGACGGAAGACGCCTGAAGTCCCGCATCTCCTTGGTGTAGCCGAGGACGGCGAGCGTGCGCAGATCCGCACCTTCAGGAGGCTCAGGCACCAACACCTGATATGCGCGCGAGAGTTCCTGTCGCACAACGCCATGGGTGAGGCCCAGACGCTTGGCGATGGTGGGCGCGTCGAATCCCGCGGCAGCGAGATCCATGATCTCGCGCTGCCGGGTCGTCAGCCTCCCGACCGCGGAGTTGTCCTCCCCCAACTGACGCTTGACCATCAGGGGATCAATGACGTTCAGCCCCCGAGCGGTGGAGTGGAGCACATCACTGAGGTAATTCGGATGAAGATCCGCCCTCTTGAGAATGAAGGACCATCCCTGCCGCTGCTCATCCTCAAGCCGAGTCAGAAAGGCCGGGACTTGGTGCTGGGAGAGGATGACGATGCCGACCTCCGGCCAGTTGGCCCGCAACGCGACCCCCACATCGATTCCCGACATGGTGTCGTCCCCGAGTGACAGATCCAGCAGGGCGACGTCGAATGAGGTCGTCTCAGCCGCCACCAGGGCCTCGCGCGGGGTGGCGACGGACGCCACGACCTCAACGTCCTTACGCGCGCCGAGGATCGCCGTCAGGATCCCTCGCAATGCCGGGTCATCCTCCACATAGAGCACCCGCAGCCCACGTGAGGAGCTGCTGGCGGTCGCTGAGGGGGACGGCACGCGCACATCACAGCACACCGCGACGACCACGACGATCCCCCTCAGACAGGTGTTCACCACGAGCGAGGCCGCACTCGGACGGAGGCAGCGCCGGGGGGACCGTGGTTGGCTGTGCCGGTGATCCACGCACGCGCCCTCACCAAGGCCTACCCGAGCGCCTCCGGTGAGGTCCTGGCCGTCGCCGGCATCGACCTCGACGTCTCCCCCGGGGAGTCCTTCGGCATCCTCGGCGCCAATGGAGCCGGCAAGTCGACCACGATGCGGATGATCGGCGCCACACTGCAGCGCACCTCCGGCGAACTGGCCATCCTCGGTCGCGATCCCTCGCGCGAGGGCCCGGTCATCCGGGCGCACCTCGGCGTCGTACCCCAGCAGGACACCCTCGACACCGAGCTCACCGTCCGCGAGAACCTGCTCACCTACGGCCGCTACTTCGGCCTGTCCCGCAGCCAGCTGCGTCCGCGCATCGAGGAGCTGCTCGACTTCGTCCAGTTGCAGGACAAGCGCGACGAGCGGGTCGAGGCGCTCAGCGGCGGCATGAAGCGCCGCCTCACCATTGCCCGCAGCCTCGTGAACGACCCCAGCCTGCTGCTGCTCGACGAGCCCACGACCGGCCTCGACCCGCAGGCACGGCACATCCTCTGGGACCGGCTCTACCAGCTCCGCGAGACCGGTGTGACGCTGGTGCTCACGACGCACTACATGGACGAGGCCGAGCAGCTGTGCGAGCGGCTCGTGGTGATGGATGCCGGACGCATCGTCGCCGAGGGCTCTCCGGCCGAGCTCATCCGCCAGTACTCCAGCCGCGAGGTAGTGGAGGTTCGCTTCGGCGCGCAGCGCAACACCGAGGTACTACCCCAGTTGCAGGGCATCGGTGATCGCGTCGAGCTGCTTCCGGACCGAATCCTCATCTACACCGCGACCGGCGAGGCCGACCTGCAGGAGATCGTCGCGCGCGGCCATATGCCGATCACCGCGCTCGTCCGCCGCGCCTCACTGGAGGACGTATTCCTGCGCCTGACCGGACGCAGCCTGGCGGACGAATGAGCATCAGCGCGCCCGCCTCCCTCCGCGTCGCCGAGTACCGGCTGCGCAACATGTGGCGTTGGCGCGGAGGGATCATCGCGTTCGGACTCGGCAATCCGATCCTGTACCTGGTCTCCATCGGGATCGGCGTGGGTGCACTCGTCGACGCGAACTCGCCCAGTGGCATCGACGGGGTCCCCTACCTCGTCTTCCTCGCCCCCGCCCTGCTGGCCGCTGCCGCGATCCAGTCGGCCCAGGACGAGGTCTCCTTCCCCACTCTCGCCGGATTCCTCTGGAACAAGGTCTTCATCGGCATGCGGGCGACCTCCCTCACCGGAGGGCAGATCGCCGAGGGAGTGCTCCTCGCGGCGACCGTCCGCGTCGTCTTCACGACGGTCGTCTACTGGCTGGTGCTGTGGGTCTTCGGTGCCGTCGACGCGGGGACGGCCCTGCCCCTCGTCCTGGTGTCGACGTTCGCCGGCATCTGCTGGGGCGGATTCGTCCTCGCCCTCACCGCTCGCGTGAAGGACGACGGCGGCTACATCTCCATCATGTGGCGCCTGGTGATCATGCCGATGTTCCTGTTCTCCGGAACGTTCTATCCGCTCAGCACGCTGCCCCTGGCCCTGCAGTGGATCGGCTGGATCTCCCCGCTGTGGCACGCCACCGAACTCGGACGATGGCTCTCCTACGGCGCTCCGCTCGCCCCGTGGCAGGCGCTCGTCAGCTTCGCGTACCTGACGGCCCTCGGCCTCGGCGGACTCCTGCTGGGCCGCCGTCTCTTCGAGGGGCGGCTGACCCAGTGATCACGCAGGCCCTCGCCGTCTCCGCCGCCGTTGCCATCGCCGAGCACCGCGCCGGACG
>CAIZPS010000003.1 GCA_903934925.1 uncultured bacterium
GCGACAGAATCGTCGAGGTCGAGAGACGTGACCAGATGGGTGACGCCCTGGTGGATGTAGACCGCACCTGGATGCACCATGGCGGGAGCCGAGGCGCGGTCGACGGAGCCGAGCACGCGACCCGTGGCGTCCTCGACAACACGCACTGCTGCGCCGCCGCTGCCGCGCAGGTCGGTGAGGTCGGTCGCCCGCTCGGGGCGGGTCCAGAACCACCCGCGGGTCCTGCGACGCAGCCACCCCTGCTCGGTGAGCGCGTCGACCACGGCACGGGCGGTGGGTCCGAACAGTGCGATGCCGGTCTCGTCGAGGGGCAGCTCCGCTGCAGCCGCGCACAGGTGGGGTGCGAGCACGTGGGTGTTGTGCGGATCGAACACGGCTGCCTCGACCGGGCGGTCGAGGACGGCCTCGGGATGATGCACGAGGTAGCTGTCGAGCGGGTCGTCGCGTGCGACGAAGACGCCGAGCGCGGGAGCCCCGGCACGCCCGGCTCGTCCGAACTGCTGCCACAGGCTCGCGCGCGTGCCGGGCCAGCCACCGACGAGCACGACGTCGAGTCCGCTGATGTCGATACCCATCTCCAGGGCGTTGGTGGTGGCCATCGCGCGGATGGTGCCGTCGCGCAGCTGGGCCTCCAGCGCTCGACGCTCCTCCGGTAGATAGCCACCGCGGTAGGCGGCCACCCGGCCCGGTAGGTCGGGGTCGATCTCGGTGAGAGCCTCCCGGGTGAGGGCGGCCGTGGCCTCAGCGCCGCGCCTGCTGCGCACGAACGCGAGGGTCTGTCGCCCGTCGACAACGCAGTCGGCGAGGAGATCGGCCGTCTCGGCCAGCGCACTGCGTCGGCCGGCCGGTGGCCCATCGGGTGCGGTCGGGTGCTCGGGCGGCTCCCAGAACGCGACGGTGAGGGCTGCCCGCGGGGAGGCGTCCTGCGTGACGGCGACGGCGGGCGATCCGATCAGCCGCTCGGCCGCGACCGCGGGCTCGGCCATCGTCGCGGAGGCGACGAAGACGGTGGGGGATGAGCCGTAGTGGGCGCACAGGCGCAGAAGCCGCCGAAGCACGGCCGACACGTGCGCTCCCACCACCCCCCGGTAGGCATGCGCCTCGTCGACGACGATCAGCCGCAGGCGGCGCAGGTACGCGGCCCACACCTCGTGGCCGGGCAGCAGGGAATGGTGCAGCAGGTCAGGGTTGGAGACCACGTAGTTGGCGTGCTGGCGGATCCACGCGCGCTCCTCGCCAGGGGTGTCGCCGTCATAGGCGGCGGCGCGCAGCCAGGGCAGGCCGAGCCGGTCGAGTGAGCGCAGCTGGTCGTGGGCGAGGGCCTTGGTGGGCGACAGGTAGAGCACGGTGGCACCGCGGCCGTTGGGGGCCTCGGTGCCCTCACGGATGCGGGTGAGGGCCACCATGCCGAATCCCAGGCTCTTGCCGGACGCCGTGCCGGTGGCCAGGGCCACGTGCGTGCCCGCCCAGGCGTGCTCGGCCGCCTCGACCTGGTGCTGCCAGGGCAGGTCGATTCCTCGGGCAGCGAAGGCGGCACGCACATCGTCGGGCAGCCAGCCGGGCCAGGACGCCGTCTGGCCGGGACGCTGCGGAATATGCCGGGCGTGCACGAGGCGCTCCGGGTGTCTGCCGACGAGCAGCGCGAGCAGCGGGTCGTCCGTGGCGTCGCTCGCCTCCTCGTCCATCCGCCCATTGTGGGCCGCTCCTCTGACGCCCTGTGCCAAGGTAGGAATGTGGAGTTCACCGTCGAGGTCGCCGAGCGCGGCGGTCGCACCGTGGTGTCGGCTGCAGGGGAGCTGGACGCCTACACGGCGCCGACCCTCGGAGCCGAGGTGGGCCCGGCGTCGAACCGGCCCGGGGGCGCCCTCATCGTCGACCTCACGGACGTCTCGTTCATCGACTCGACCGGGCTCGGCGTACTGGTCACTGCCCTCAAGCACGCCCGTGAGGCGGGGGGCTCTTTGGACCTCGTGGTCGCGGCTCCCCGGGTGCTCAAGGTGCTTGCCATCACCGGCCTGGACGTCGTCATCCCCCTGCATTCCACCCTCGATGAGGCGCTCGGCTCCTGAAGGCCTCGACTTCGGGTTGGCCCCGAATAATCGTGTCGTTGCAGCGCCGCGCGGGCGTGTGAGCAATCAGATACGCGGGGGGCCACAGGTCGCCAGTCCGCATGCGTAGACTCCGCTGGATCGCGGTCGACCCGTCTGGGTGGGCTGCCCCTGTACGCCACACCAACGGCCCCTGCCCGGGCCTGTGACCAAGGAGACCCATGATCGAGTTGAGCGGGAGCAACATGACGATCGTCGTCGTCGTTGCCGTCATCGCGCTGGCAGCTCTCGTCGTGGCAGGCCTGCTCGTCCGGCAGGTTCTGTCCGCGAGCGAGGGCACGCCCCGCATGCAGGAGATCGCCGCTGCTGTGCAGGAGGGGGCCTCGGCCTACCTCAGCCGGCAGTTCAAGACCCTGGCGATCTTCGCCGTCATCGTCTTCTTCGTGCTCTTCCTGCTCCCGGCAGAGACCACGAGCGAGCGGATCGGTCGAAGCATCTTCTTCCTGGTCGGCGCGGTGTTCTCCGCGATCACCGGCTACATGGGCATGTGGCTTGCCGTGCGCGGCAACGTGCGCGTCGCCGCCGCCGCGAACGATTCTGGTGAGCAGAAGGCGATGAAGATCGCGTTCCGCACCGGTGGCGTTGCGGGCATGTTCACCGTCGGCCTGGGCCTGTTCGGCGCCGCGCTCGTCGTGCTCGTGTACCAGGGTGAGGCCCCCAAGGTCCTCGAGGGCTTCGGCTTCGGCGCTGCGCTCCTGGCCATGTTCATGCGAGTCGGCGGTGGCATCTTCACCAAGGCGGCTGACGTCGGCGCCGACCTCGTCGGCAAGGTCGAGCAGGGCATCCCCGAGGACGACCCCCGCAACGCGGCGACCATCGCCGACAACGTCGGCGACAACGTCGGCGACTGCGCGGGCATGGCAGCGGACCTCTTCGAGTCCTACGCCGTAACGCTCGTCGCGGCGCTGATCCTGGGTGTTGCCGCGTTCGGCAACCTCGGCCTGATCATTCCGCTGGTCATTCCGGCCATCGGCGTCATCACCGCCGTCATCGGCATCTTCGCGGTCTCCCCGCGCAAGGGCGACCGTTCCGGCATGGCGTCGATCAACCGCGGCTTCTTCATCTCTGCCGTCATCTCGGCCGTGCTCGTCGTCGTCGCGGTATTCACCTGGGTGCCGGCGAGCTGGGAGGAGATCGAGTCCCTCGGCGGCATCGCCGCGATCGAGTCGGCCGACACCATCAACCCGCGCCTGTTCGTCATCCTGTCGGTGATCATCGGCATCGTGCTGGCTGCGCTGATCCAGCAGCTGACGGCCTACTTCACCGAGACGAACCGCCGCCCTGTCGACGATGTCTCGAAGACCTCGCTCACCGGCCCCGCCACCGTCATCCTGTCGGGCATCTCGCTCGGCCTGGAGTCGGCGGTCTACTCCGCGCTCCTCATCGGTGCGGCCGTCTACGGCGCCTACCTCGTCGGTGGCGGCGCGATCCTGCTGTCGCTGTTCGCGATCGCACTCGCCGGCACCGGCCTGCTCACCACCGTCGGCGTCATCGTCTCGATGGACACCTTCGGCCCGGTCTCCGACAACGCGCAGGGCATCGCCGAGATGTCCGGCGACGTGCACGGTGAGGGCGCCAAGGTGCTCACCAGCCTCGACGCCGTCGGCAACTCGACAAAGGCGATCACCAAGGGCATCGCCATCGCCACAGCGGTTCTCGCGGCGACGGCGCTCTTCGGCGCCTACCGTGATGCGATCGTTGGCGCGGTCGCGAAGATCGGCGAGAACGACGCCTTCAACACGATCGCCGATCCTGATCAGTTCCTCGGCGTGCTCAACGTCGCGAACCCGGCCAACCTCGTCGGCCTGATCATCGGTGCTGCGGTCGTGTTCCTCTTCTCTGGGCTCGCCATCAACGCGGTCTCGCGTGCGGCGGGTGCGGTCATCTTCGAGGTGCGCCGTCAGTTCCGCGAGCACCCGGGCATCATGGAGGGCACCGAGAAGCCGGAGTACGGCAAGGTCGTCGACATCGTCACGCGCGACTCGCTGCGTGAGCTGGTCACTCCCGGCATCCTCGCCGTGTTCGCCCCGATCGCGGTCGGCTTCGGTCTCGGCGTGGGCGCCCTCGGCGCCTACCTCGCGGGCACGATCGCGACGGGCGTGCTCATGGCAGTCTTCCTGTCCAACTCCGGTGGAGCCTGGGACAACGCCAAGAAGTTCGTCGAGGACGGCCACTTCGGTGGCAAGGGCTCGGAGGCCCACGCCGCGACGGTCATCGGCGACACCGTCGGCGATCCCTTCAAGGACACCGCCGGCCCGGCCATCAACCCGC
>CAIZPS010000004.1 GCA_903934925.1 uncultured bacterium
AGCTCGCGCTGGGCACGACCATCGCCGTCGTTCTGGGCTTGGTGGGTTTGGCGCCGCCGGCTCAGGCGGCGCCGGCATCGATCACGGAGATCTGCGCGCATGTATTCGTCTCACCCTTCAATGCGGCAGCTGGGGCGACAGTCAAGACCCTCAATGCGAAGGGCAAGTCCGTCAGCGTGGGGCGAGCTGCCTCGGATCGCGTGATCGGCGGAATCATCGGGGGCGTCGACGGAAGCACCTGCTCCCTGCCTCGCACGACGCTGGTCGAGGACGTGGTGGTGGCCGTGGAGACGGACATCGAGGAATCCGGACGCGAGGTGGGCCTGCAGACCCTCCGGGACGCCATCGCGTCGCTCTCGTACTCGCCTTCGACCAGGACGCGTGGGAAGCTGCCTGACCCGGGCACGGCGAAGTGCGAGGAGTTCGCCCCCTCGACGCTGGCACCGCCGGACGCGTACATGGACGCCATAGCGATGGCGCTCTTCGCCGGGACCTTGGGTGATCCAGCACTTGCCGCGGAGGGCGCGGCGAAGGCTCGCTCCATTGTGGAGTCCTGGGCGGAGAGCAATGCCGACGGTAAGGCGACCACGGTCTCGGACTGGACGAACGTCCTCGACTACCTGCAAGAGGCCGGTGCCTCAGACTTCCACAAGGACCTCGCCCTCGTGATGGCCCAGTCGGCCGCCAAGGACGCCTTCGCGCGGTACAACAAGTCGGAGTGCCGCTCCTCCGCGAAGGACATCGAGTGCCTGATGAAGGCGGTCATCGTCCTGAAGTCACTCGGCGCTGCACCGCCGGGTGCGGATGCAGCTGTCCGCGCCGGCCTTCGCGCGTGGAAGGACGGCGCAGGGCAGGGCAAGCGTGTCAAGTGCCCATTGGAGCGCTACCAGTTCCAGATGACCTACACCGAGCAGGGCGGTCAACGAGGATTCTCGAAGTTCGACACCGGACTGATCACCTTCGAGGTCAAGGACGGTCGGATCACCAGCAAGGACAAGGGTCCTCTCGTGATCACCGGAGGCACGGGGGGCTGCTACGAGAAGATCGATGACGTCTGGATGCGCGTCGGCTCCGGCACGATCAACGGCGGCTCGTACCCCTTCAAGGTGGGTGGCACTGATCTCGGAGACGAGTTCCTGCTGCAGTTGCGACCCCCTGCGAAGGTCACGGGATCGTTCTCGGGTGCGGAGGTCTGCCCGATCTTCGGCGAGCTCGGTCTGCAGTTCGTGAACTCGACGCTCGCCTCCTTCGCCGATCCCGGCATCGAACTGCCTGCGGGTGCCTTCAACGTCGATGAGTCAGTCGTCTCCAGGGAGATCTACGAGCCGACAGGCGAGACCGTCGTGGGCACCCTGAGGTTCGTCTACCGCATGGTCTACCCGCGTCGGTAGGACGGCCACATGCAGTAGGGCCACGGGTAGGCGTCAGGTGCGAGTCGACAGCCGCAGGGCCGCATCTACCAGCAGTCTGCGCTGGGCAGCGCCAGGTCGGGCCAGTCGATCCTGCGGTCCGGAGATGCTCACCGCGGCGACGACGCGCCCGTGGGAATCGTGAACGGGAGCGCTGAGGGAGCCCACGCCTGGCTCGCGCTGTCCGAGGCTGTGGGCCCAGCCGCGGTGTCGGACGGTCTGGAGATCGGCCCTCCGATAGGCGGCGCCTCGGATGAGGGTGTCGATCTCAGGATCGGGAAGCCATGCCACCAGCACCTGCGCGGCTGATCCTGCCCGCAGGGTGAGGAGCGAGCCCACCGGAACGGTGTCGCGCAGCCCGGTTGCGGGCTCGGCGGCAGCGATGCACAGGCGTTCGTCGCCCACGCGCCGATAGACCTGGGCGCTGAGTCCAGTGGCGTCCCGCAGTTCGGTGACGATCTGCTCGGCCCTCGGTCGAAGGTCGTCACCCGCGGCCGCCCAGGTCATGGGGGCGGGGCCGATGACGAAGTGCCCGGTGGGGTCCCGGGCCACCATCAGGTGGTGCTCGAGCGCCAGAGCGAGGCGGTGGGCCGTGGGCCGGGTGAGTCCGGTGACCCGCACGAGGTCGGCAAGTGAGCAGGGCTGCTCGGCGACGGCATCCAGAATGGACACGGCCTTGTCCAGCACTCCGACACCGCTAGACTTGTCCACGCCCTGATATTGATGTCTCAAATAGTGAGATGTCAACCCGGGGCGATACGCGCGATGGAGGAATAGCCATGGGTCGGACGCTCGCCGAGAAGGTATGGGACGACCATGTGGTGCGTCGAGCACCGGGAGAGCCCGATCTGCTCTACATCGATCTCCACCTCGTGCACGAGGTGACGAGCCCGCAGGCCTTCGATGGACTACGTGCGACGGAACGACCGGTGCGCCGGCCTGATCTCACCCTCGCGACCGAGGACCACAACGTCCCCACGATCGACATCCTCGCGCCGATCGCCGATCCCATCTCCAAGGCGCAGGTGGACGCCCTGCGCCGCAACTGCGCGGAATTCGGAGTTCCCGTCTACTCCCTCGGCGACGTGGAGCAGGGAATCGTGCACGTGGTTGGGCCGCAGCTGGGCCTCACCCAGCCGGGCATGACGGTCGTCTGCGGGGACTCCCATACCTCCACTCACGGTGCCTTCGGGGCCTTGGCCTTCGGTATTGGCACGAGCGAGGTCGAGCACGTGCTTGCTACGCAGACCCTGCCGCTCAAGCCTTTCAAGACCATGGCGATCACCGTCGAAGGAGAGCTGCCCGCTGGTGTCACCGCCAAGGACGTCATCCTCGCCGTCATTGCGCGCATCGGAACCGGTGGCGGCCAGGGCTACGTCCTGGAGTACCGCGGGTCTGCAATCCGCGGACTTTCGATTGAGGGACGCATGACCCTGTGCAACATGTCCATCGAGGCGGGTGCACGCGCGGGCATGGTGGCTCCCGACGAGATAACCTTCGCCTACCTCAAGGGTCGACCTCACGCTCCGCAGGGAGCGGAGTGGGACGCAGCGGAGGCCTACTGGCGAACACTGCCCACGGACAATGACGCGTCCTTCGATGCGGAGGTGGTCATCGATGCCTCCACGCTCAGCCCCTTCGTGACGTGGGGCACCAATCCGGGCCAGGGTCTCCCACTCGATGCGGTGGTGCCGTCGCCGGACGACGCTCGTGACGAGGTTGATCGCGTCGCCATCGAGCGTGCCCTGGAGTACATGGACCTCACGCCTGGCACGCCGTTGCGTGACATTCCCGTCGACACCGTCTTCGTCGGCTCGTGCACCAACGGCCGGATCGAGGACCTTCGCGCTGCGGCGCAGGTGCTCTCCGGACGTCAGGTCGCAGGCACGGTGAGAATGCTTGTGGTGCCCGGATCCGTTCGGGTGAAGCAGCAGGCCGAGGCCGAGGGTCTCGACAAGGTCTTCATCGAGGCGGGTGCGGAGTGGCGTGAGGCTGGTTGCTCGATGTGCCTGGCGATGAATCCCGACAAGCTGGCACCGGGTGAGCGCAGTGCCTCGACCTCGAACCGCAACTTCGAGGGACGTCAGGGTCCTGGTGGGCGCACCCATCTGGTGTCGCCTGCGGTCGCGGCAGCCACTGCGGTCACGGGGCACCTGTCTGCCCCCGCCGACCTTGCTGCCGCGAGCTCCTGAGACGACCGAAGACGAGACGAGGAGAACCATGGAGAAGTTCGTCGTCCACACGGGCACCGCGGTGCCGCTGCGTCGAAGCAACGTCGACACGGACCAGATCATCCCGGCCGAGTACCTGAAGCGCATCACCCGTCATGGCTTCGAGGATGGCCTGTTCTCGGCGTGGCGCAAGGACCCGGAGTTCGTCCTCAACCGCCCGGAGTACAGCGGAGCCAGCATCCTGGTGGCCGGACCTGACTTCGGCACGGGGTCCAGTCGTGAGCACGCCGTGTGGGCTCTGCAGGACTACGGCTTCGCCGTCGTGCTTTCCTCCCGATTCGCCGACATCTTCCGCGGCAACTCGGGCAAGGGCGGACTCCTCACGGCACAGGTCGACCAGGACGTGATCGAGGCGGTGTGGTCAGCGATCGAGGCGGATCCGGCCCTCGCGGTGACGGTCGACCTTGACCGACGTGAGGTGCGCGCGGGTGAGATCGTGGCAGCCTTCGACGTCGACGACTACGTCCGGTGGCGCCTGATGGAGGGTCTCGACGACATCGGCATCACGCTCCAGTACGCCGCCGATATCGACGCGTTCGAAGCCGAGCGCCCGCAGTGGAAGCCGACGACCACTCCGGTGACCTAGGTCACGGACTCGCTCTGGGGTCGACATCTGCGACCCGGGAATCCATTGCTGTACAACGCATTCGTCGGCGTGGCGGTTTTGGTCGCGGATGCTGCCCGCCTAGGGTGGGGGAGCCGGCCGACAGGTGCCGGCCCTACACCCTCCGGAGGGGTTACCAGTGAATAAGGCTGAACTGATCGACGTCGTGGCCTCGCGCCTCGGCCAGAGCAAGCGCGACGTCACCGAGATTGTCGACGCGTTCATCGAGGAGACGAAGAGGGCGGTCGCCAACGGCGAGAAGGTCGCTGTGAGCGGTTTCGGCGTCTTCGAGAGCCAGGCTCGCAAGGCCCGCCTTGGACGCAATCCGCGCACGGGTGAGACGGTCAAGATCAAGGCGACGAAGCTGCCGAAGTTCCGCCCGGGTGCGGAGTTCAAGGC
>CAIZPS010000005.1 GCA_903934925.1 uncultured bacterium
GCACACCTGATCACGCCCTATCACGTCACGCTCGACAAGGTCACTGAGCGCTTCCTCGGCAAGGCGAAGATCGGTACGACGGGACGTGGCATCGGCCCCACCTACAGCGACAAGATCGCCCGACTGGGTATCCGTGTGCAGGACCTCTTCGATCCGTCCATCCTGCGCCAGAAGGTCGAGGGCGCCCTCGCGAACAAGAACCAGGTTCTCGTCAAGGTCTACAACCGTCGCGGTATCGACGTCGAGGCGACGGTGGAGCAGCTGCTCGAGTTCGCCGACGTTCTGCGTCCGTACGTCGCCGACACGGCCCTGCTGCTGAACAATGCACTTGACGACGACAAGGTCGTGCTGCTCGAGGGAGGGCAGGGCACCCTTCTCGACGTCGACCATGGCACGTACCCGTTCGTGACCTCCAGCAACCCGACAGCGGGAGGTGCATGCACGGGCAGTGGAATCGGGCCCACGCGCATCACGAGCGTCGTCGGCATCCTCAAGGCCTACACGACCCGCGTGGGATCCGGCCCGTTCCCGACAGAGTTGTTCGACGAGGACGGCGAGCGGCTGCGCAGCATCGGTGGTGAGGTCGGCGTCACGACGGGCCGCCCCCGACGCTGCGGATGGTTCGATGCGCCGATCGCGCGCTACGCCAGCCGGGTCAACGGACTCACCGACATCTTCCTGACGAAGCTCGACGTCCTCACCGGCTGGGACCGCATCCCCGTCTGTGTCGCCTACGACGTCGACGGTGTGCGCACAGACGAGATCCCCATGACGCAGACGGACTTCCACCATGCCAAGCCCGTGTACGAGTACCTGCCCGGATGGTCGGAGGACATCTCAGGGGCACGTGAGCTGTCGGACCTCCCGCCCAATGCTCGCGCCTATGTCCAATTCCTGGAGGACGTCTCCGGCACACGCATCAGCGCGATTGGCGTGGGGCAGGACCGCGACGCCACGATCGCCATCCACGACCTCGTGCACTGAGTCGTATCCCAGCAACCGACGCGACCCGCGCAAGTCCGCGCGACTGCTAGCGTCGAATCATGGTGAGCTGGCCGATCGACCCCTCGACGGTGCTGTCATGGAGCGATATCGAGTTGCGGCTTGCAACCCCCGCGGATGCCCTCGAGCTCTTCGAGGCCCTGGATCACGACGTCTGCTGGACCCACGTGCGCGGCCGCCCCGAGTCCGAGGACGACGTCGTCCAGGTCATCATCGACGCGACGCGCATGGGCCGCTGGATGTGGGTGGTGCGCAAGGCCGGGATCGTCGTAGGCATGACCTCGTTCTTCGAGGTAGTGCCTGCGGACGAGCGCCTCGAGATCGGCTTCACCGTCTACCGGCCCGACGTGTGGGCGACCGACGTCAACCCGGCCTGCAAGCTTCTGCTCATGGAGTGGGCCTTCGATCATGGCTTCGGGCGTGTTCAATACAAGACCGACATCCGCAATGAGCGAAGTCAGGCGGCCATCGCCCGGCTCGGAGCCACGCGCGAGGGAGTCCTGCGCAGGTACCAGCGCCGTCAGGACGCCAGCATGCGCGACAGCGTCGTGTTCTCCGTCGTCGTCGACGAGTGGCCGCAGGTGCAGCAGGGCCTGCTCGAACGCCTGGCATCGACCCCGCATGCCCAGGCTTAGTGCTGAACACTTCTTTCTCCTACTCTCGTCGCCGCGAGCGCGTAGGCTCGGAGCACCTTCTCTGTAGGAGCACTCATGACCATCACCCCTGATCCCGCGCGCGGCGCCGAGGTCTTCGCCGACGACCGCGCCTACGTGTTCCACTCCTGGAGCGCGCAGAAGGCGCTGAAGCCGATGTGCATCGCCGGCGCCGAGGGCTCCTACGTATGGGACTTCGACGGCAACCGGTTCCTCGACTTCTCCTCCCAGCTGGTCAACGTCAACATCGGGCACCAGCATCCGAAGGTCGTCGCTGCGATTCAGGAGCAGGCGGCCAAGCTGTCGACCATCGCACCCCAGCACGCCAACGAGGCCCGCAACCAGGCCGCGAAGCGAATCGTCGAGCTTTCCGGACCGAACATGGCGAAGGTGTTCTTCACCAATGGCGGTGCTGATGCTGTCGAGAATGCGATCCGCATGGCTCGGCTCCACACGAACAAGCACAAGGTGCTCTCGGCCTACCGTTCGTACCACGGCAACACGGGTGCGGCCATCGTCGCGACGGGTGATCCGCGACGCTGGCCCAACGAGTACGCGGCGCAGCATGTGCACTTCTTCGGTCCGTACCCCTACCGCTCGGAGTTCTGGTCGTCATCTCCTGAGCAGGAGACCGAGCGGGCGCTGCAGCACCTCGAGCACGTGATCCAGTTCGAAGGGCCGAACACCATTGGCGCCATCATTCTCGAGTCGGTCGTCGGCACCGCCGGTGTCATCGTCCCCCCGCCCGGCTACATGGTGGGCTTGCGCGCCCTGTGCGACAAGTACGGCATCGTCTGGATCGCCGATGAGGTCATGGCGGGGTTCGGCCGCACGGGCGAGTGGTTCGCCTTCCAGAACTGGGCGGCCCAGCCGGACCTCATCGTCTTCGCGAAGGGGTCCAACTCCGGCTACGTCCCTGTCGGCGGCGTCGTCATCTCGGCAGAGATCGCGGCGACATTCGACGAGCGCGTGTTCCCCGGTGGCCTGACCTACTCGGGTCATCCGCTTGCGGCAGCCTCCATCGTCGCGTCCATCGACGCGATGAAGGAGGAGAACATCGTCGCCAATGCCAAGGCCATCGGTGAGAACGTGCTCGGCCCTGGCCTGCGGGCTCTGGCGGATCGGCACCCGGTCATCGGCGATGTGCGCGGCCTGGGGGTGTTCTGGGCCCTGGATCTCGTCACCAATCGGGAGACGAAGGAGCCGCTGGCCCCCTACGGCGGCACGTCGGAGGCCATGGGTGCTCTGGTCAATGCCTGCAAGGCTCGAGGCCTGATGCCGTTCACGAACTTCAACCGCATGCATGTCGTGCCGCCGTGCACCGTCACTGAGGATGAGGCGCGAGCGGGTCTGGCGATCCTCGACGAGGTCTTCGCGGAGATCGACAAGTACTACGTGGGCTAGTCGCGGAAGGTCCGGCGTCGGCGTGCGGTCGAGACGTCACACGGAAACAACGGCTCCTGCAGCGATAGGAACGTGGCAGCTCAGCGTCGTGCCAGTGGCGTGCGTTCCCTCGCGGTTCCATTCGAGGCACAACTCGTCGAGGATGGACGAGCCGAGGCCGGGCTGACTCGCACCATTGGGTGAGCCGTCGTCGTGCACCTCGACGAGCAGGCGAGCGGCACCGGGGCGGGTGACTGCGATGTCGATGCGGCGCGCGTGGCCGTGGCGCACGGCGTTGGCAAGCGCC
>CAIZPS010000006.1 GCA_903934925.1 uncultured bacterium
CGCGAGGTCACCGGCCCTTGTCATGTCTCAAGGCACGCCATCACGAATGTTGAATCATCAATGATCTGAGGTAGGGTGAAGCAAGCTGGCGCTGGTCAGCCTGACGCTGACAGGAGCCCCATGACCTCCGCTGTGCCCGAGGCCGCCACGTCGACGACTCCGGATCCCAACCGCTGGCGCGCTCTGATCGTGATCGCCATCGCTCAGCTCATGGTGGTGCTGGACGCCTCGATCGTGAACATCGCGCTGCCGTCGATCCAGGCCGACCTCGGCATGACGGACGCCAATCGTCAGTGGATCCTGACGGCCTACACCCTCGCCTTTGGTGGACTGCTGCTGCTGGGCGGCCGCATCGCCGACTACCAGGGCCGCAAGCGCATGTTCATCATCGGCCTGATCGGATTCGCGGCCGCATCCTTCCTCGGCGGCATCTCGACCACGGAGGAGATGCTCATCGCTGCTCGGGCCCTTCAGGGCGTGTTCGCGGCCCTGCTCGCACCGGCGGCCCTGTCGCTGATCTCCGTGACGTTCACCGAGTCCAAGGAGCGCGCGCGTGCCTTCGGCGTCTTCGGTGCGATCTCCGGCGGCGGTGCCGCGATCGGCCTCGTGGCCGGAGGCATCCTCACCCAGTACCTGTCCTGGCACTGGACCCTGCTCGTCAACGTGCCGATCGCAGTCATCGCCGTCCTTCTCGCGATTCCTTTCGTGAAGGAGTCGCGTGCGCACGGCAACACCAAGTACGACATCCCCGGTGCCGTGACCGCCACCGTAGGTCTCGTCTCCCTGGTCTACGGCATCACGCGTGCGGAGGCCGACGGCTGGGGCGGAACGCAGACGCTGCTCTTCATGGGCTTCGGCATCCTGCTGCTGATCCTGTTCATGTTCATCGAGTCGCGATCGAGCCATCCGCTGCTGCCGATCCGGATCCTCGCCAACCGCAACCGTGGCGGGGCCTACCTGGCATCGTTCTTCGTGGGCGTGGGCCTGTTCGCGATGTTCCTGTTCCTCACCTACTACTTCCAGGGCGTCCTCGGCTACACCCCGCTCACCTCCGGTCTGCTGTTCCTGCCCTTCTCCGCCGGGGTCATCATCAGCGCGGGCATTGCCAGCCAGCTGCTTCCTCGCTTCGGCCCGAGATGGGTCACCACGTCAGGATTCGTGCTCGCGGTGATCGGAATGCTGCTCCTCACTCGACTCACTCCGGGCAGCAGCTACGTCGCCGATATCCTCCCGGCGCTGATCGTCCTCAGCCTCGGCATGGGCCTGATCTTCGTGCCGCTTTCAGCGGTCTCGCTCTACGCCGTCGGCGATCACGACGCCGGTGTCGCCTCGGCCGTGCTCAACACCAGCCAGCAGATCGGTGGATCGATCGGGGTGGCCTTCCTCAACACGATCGCCGCATCCGCGACGACAGCCTTCATTGCCGCGAATGCCGCCACTGGGCTGGTGCCAGGACCAGACGGTCAACCCATGCCCTCGCCGGAGGCGCTCGTCGCCGGCTTCAACCGCGGATTCGTCTGGGGGGCAGGCATCCTGGTCGTGGCCGGACTCATCTGGGTCGTGCTGGTGACCATGACCAAGCAGGACATGGCCGCCAACGACTCACCCGTGGCACACGTCGGCTGACTCGCGGCGCGGTCGAGCGACGTCGCCGGCCTGCTGCCACCCTCGGACGCTGCAGGAGGGGCCTAGTACGATACGTGGGCTCACCGCGAAGGCCGCAAGGAACCGCGTGGAAGCGCGCCGCCTTAGCTCAGTGGTAGAGCAACGCACTCGTAATGCGTAGGTCCGGGGTTCAAATCCCCGAGGCGGCTCCACTGTGAAGTCCCGGGACATCCTTATC
>CAIZPS010000007.1 GCA_903934925.1 uncultured bacterium
TCCTGGGCGATCTGCTCGGCGTTCGTCTTGGGCATGCCCGGGTGGTGGAGCACCCCGCCGTGTGCGTTGAAGATGACGTCGCTCTCCTCGTACTCGTGCAGGGGAGCCTCGACGGCGGCTTGATCCGCAGCATGGTGCTGACCCGCTTCGATCTCAGCGGCGGTGGGCTTGGGGATGTTCACTCCGTAGAAGAACTCACTGAGGCGATGACGCAGCATCTGGACTCGGTAGTGCTTGTTGCGCACTCCGTCGGCATCCGCCTTGTCTGGCGCGGGCAGCGGAACGTAGTCGTGCTTCGAGCTGATGACCGCCAGCTCCTTGGCGTTCAGGGGCTGGTGCACCTCGATGAATTCCCCGTGCGGCAGGCGCAGCACGCGGCCTGACTCGTACCCGTGGAGCAGCTTCTCGCGGTCCTTGCGCTGCAGGCCGAGGCAGGTGCGCCGAGTGATCACGAAGACGATCGGCGGCACGATGATCAGGGCGAACCGCAGGAACCAGATGATCGAGTTGATTGACAGGTCGAAGGCGACGGCGATGATGTCGTTCGCGCCACCGACCCACAGCAGCACGTAGAAGGTGATCGCCATCATCCCCAGCGCCGTGCGTGTGGGCGCATTGCGCGGTCGCTCGAGCAGGTTGTGCTCGCGCTTGTCTCCGGTGACCCAGGCCTCGATGAAGGGGTAGAGGCCCAGGACGGTGAAGAGGATGCCGGGGACCACCAGGGCCGGGATGAAGATGTTCCACGAGATTGTCCAGCCGAACAGCACCGTCTCCCAGTTCGGCATGACACGCAGGGCGCCGTCGAGGAAGCCGATGTACCAGTCCGGCTGGGAGCCCGCGGAGACCTGGTCGGGCAGGTACGGGCCGAAGACCCAGATGGGGTTGATCGTGACCAGGCCACCGACCAGGGCGATGATGCCGAAGACGACGAAGAAGAAGCCGCCGGCCTTCGCCATGTACACCGGAAGCAGCGGGTAGCCGACGACGTTGTCGTTCGTGCGTCCCGGACCGGGGAACTGGGTGTGCTTCTGCGTCCAGACCAGCATCAGGTGGATCGTCACCAGAGCCAGGATCAGCCCGGGTATCAGCAGGATGTGCACCCCGTAGAGCCTGGAGATGAACTCGGTGCCCGGGAACTCGCCGTCGAAGAGCAGGAATGCTGCCCAGGTGCCCACGACGGGCACGGCCTGGACGATGCCGCGGGCGATCTGCAGGCCGGTGCCGGAGAGCAGGTCGTCTGGGAGGGAGTATCCGGAGAAGCCCGCGAGGAGGCCGAAGGTGGTGAGGCCGACGCCGATCAGCCAGTTGAACTCGCGGGGCTTGCGGAACGCCCCGGTGAAGAACACGCGGAACATGTGAACGGCCATCGCGGCGATGAAGATCAGTGCCGACCAGTGATGCATCTGGCGGAGCAGGAGTCCGCCTCGGACGTCGAAGGAGATGTTGAGGGCGGACTCGTAGGCCTGCGACATGTGCAGGCCCTTGAGCGGCACGTACGAGCCGTCGTAGATGACCTCGGCCATGGAGGGCTTGAACCACAGGGTGAGGAAGACGCCGGTGAGCATCACGACGATGAAGCTGTAGAGCGCGATCTCGCCGAGCATGAAGGACCAGTGGTCGGGGAAGACCTTGCCGAGGTTCCGTGAGAGGAACTTGTTGCTGCCGACCCGCTGATCGACGTAGGTGGCCGTCGCGCCGCCGACCTTCTCGACGGGGCTGGTCGTGGTCATCCGCGCTCCCAGAAACTCGGTCCGATGGGTTCTTGGAAATCTGACATTGCTACGAGGAAGCCTTCCTCATCCACGCCGATCGGCAACTGCGGCATACGCCTGGCTGCGGGCCCGAAGACGACGTTTCCGCTGTCGGCGAGGTCGAAGGTCGACTGGTGGCAGGGGCACAGCAGGTGGTGCGTGCGCTGCTCGTACAGGGCGATGGGGCAGCCCACATGGGTGCAGATCTTGGAGTAGGCCAGGATCCCCTGGTAGTCCCATCCCTCGCCCTGCTGCGAGCGGATCTCGTCGGGCTCCATGCGCACCAGGATGATCGCGGCCTTGCCGCGGGCATTGAAGTTGCCCTCGAGCTCCTCCACCTCGGGCAGATCGGCCGGGATGGCGGCGATCAGGCCGCCGACGGGAAGGTCCTCGGGACGGATCGGCCGGAAGGCGACGCTGTCCTCCGAGGCCTCGACCTCACCGGCCACCTCGCCGCCGCTGTCCTCGCCGCCATGCGAGCCCTGGTAGGTGCCGTCGGAGATGATCCGGGTGCCCTGGGCCCACAAGGTGGTGGAGAGCAGGTCAGCGGGGGACTTGCCCTTGGTGAACTCGTCTGGGGTCCACAGGTCGCGGAGCATGACGACGAGGGGGATCGGGAACAGGACGAGGGCGCCGATCAGAGTGCGTCGGATGAGGCGGAAGCGGGCGAACCCCGACTCCTCCTTGCCTCGCTCGTAGTTCGCCTCGGCCTCGGCGGACGCTCGCTTTGGTGAGGACATGTCGTGGCGATCCTGCACGACCTCCACGTCGGGCATCAGCTTCTTGGCCCACTGGATGGCACCCGTACCGACGAGCAGAATCGCCATGCCCATGGTGAAGCCCAGGGCGACGTTGCTCGCGCCGACAGCGCCGAGCACCGGGATGTACACGACCGCAGTGGGGTCGATCGCGATGTAGGCCACCACGAACAGCACCACGAAGAGCATGGACAGCAGGAACATCGTGGCGACCTGGCGCTCCGCGCGGCGGGCGGCCTTCGGGTCGGTGTCGGTCGCGCGGGGCTTGTGCGGGATGTCGGCCACGGGGGAGTAGCCCAGACGCGCGGGCGCGTTGCCGTGCCCATTCGAGCCGTGCGGCGCCCCGCCCTGCGACGGGGTGTCCTGGTGGGGGGAGATGTCGGTCATCGTGACTTGATTCCGATCCAGACGGCCGCGGCGATGAGCGCTGCGAAGACTCCGACAACGAGGAAGACGCCCTCGGTCACGGGACCGAAGCGTCCGAGATTGAGGCCCCCCGGGCTGGAGGCCTCCTGCAGGTCACGGATGTAGGCGATGATCGCCTGCTTGTCGCCCTCGGGCAGCTGGCTGTCGCTGAAGACCGGCATGTTCTGCGGGCCGGTCAGCATGGCCTCGTAGATGACCTCCGGCGTGGACTCCATCAGATTGGGGGCGTACTTGCCCTGGGTCAGCGCACCGCCCTGGCCGGCGGCCTGGTGGCATTGTGCGCAGTTGATGCGGAACAGCTGGCCACCGAAGGCGACGTCGGCATCGGCGTAGTCGAGCTGCTGAGCTGACGGGATCGCCGGTCCCGGCGCGAGAGATGCGACGTACGCGGACATGGCGGCGATGTCGTCCTCAGAGTAGATGTTCTCCTTGGATGGGGCCTGGGCGCCGGGGGCGGCCAGGGGCATGCGTCCGGTAGAGACCTGGAAATGGACGCCCGCAGCTCCCACGCCGATCAGGGTCGGCCCGACCTTCGTGCCCTGGGCCTCAAGGCCGTGGCAGGACGAGCAGCCCTCGAGGTACAGCTGCTTGCCCTTCTCCACCTGAGTCTCGGTGCCAACGGCCATGGTGGCTTCAGCAGGCTGCACGCTCGCCAGTGCGGCGTAGCCACCGCCGACCACAGCAAGGGCTCCGATCAACAACGCGGATGCCACGAGCGGACTGCGCCGCCGTGCGGCCAGGAACTTCACCTTCGCCGAACCTCTCTGCTGGGCTACTTGAGGATGTAGATCATGAAGAACAGGGCGATCCAGACCACGTCGACGAAGTGCCAGTAGTACGACGTGACGATGGCCCGGGTCGCCTGGTCGTGCGAGAAGCGCTTGACCACGTAGGTCGTCGCGAGCACGAACAGGAAGGCCACGAGGCCGCCGACCACGTGCATGCCGTGGAATCCGGTGGTCAGGTAGAAGGCGGTGCCGTAGGCATTGCTCGACAGTGTGAGGCCCTCGTGCACCAGCTCCGCGTACTCGGTGACCTGGCCGCCGATGAAGACCGCGCCCATGAGGAACGTGATGATGAACCATCGACGCAGGCCCTTGACGTCGCCGCGCTCGGCCGCGAACACGCCGAGCTGGCAGGTGACGGACGACAGCACGAGGATCGTGGTGTTGACGCTGGCGAACGGGATGTTCAGCAGCTGCGTCTCCGCAGCCCACAGCTCGGGGTTCACCGCGCGGAGGGTGAAGTACATCGCGAACAGGGCCGCGAAGAACATCAGCTCGCTGGAGAGCCACACGATCGTGCCGATGGCGACCATGTTGGGCCGGTTTGCGGGCGTGTGGGCGTATGCCTGAGGGATCTGTGTTGCGTGGGCCACGAGGCGAGTCTGGCAGATGGGCATGGTGAATGCCCCCGGACCCCCCCGACGACTCGGTCACATTCGCAGGGGTGTTTCACGCCCCGGTAGAGTGCCGTTCGTGCACCGATCTGATGATGAGGCCGTGCTGGCCGCTGCCCAGGCCGAGGTCGCCGCTGCTGAGGCTGTCAACCCAGGGTCTGGCCTGAGCAATGCCCAGCACGACGACCACGACGACCATGGCGGACCGGACCCTGAGCCCACCCTCCGGGTGCTCGTCTACAGCGATGACCGGGTCGTTCGCCGCCAGGTGATCACGGCGCTGGGCCGCCGCCCGGCCGCTGATCTGCCGGCCCTGGAGTACGTCGAGGTGGCGACTGAGGCGATGGCCGTCGCGGTGGTCGACCGGGGCGGGCTCGATCTGCTGATCCTCGACGGTGAGGCAGTGCCTATCGGAGGCATGGGGCTGTGCCGTCAGCTCAAGGACGAGATCTACCACTGCCCGCCTGTGCTCCTGCTCGTCGGCCGGCCTCAGGACGCCTGGCTGGCGACGTGGTCCCGTGCTGACGCCGTGACCTCGCACCCCCTGGACGCCGTCGCTCTCGCCCGCTCGGTCGCCACGCTGCTGCGCAGCCGGGTGTCCGTCGCCACGGTCTGACCGAGGGACGCATGTCGACCCCACCCGGGGCCATCCCCTCAGCGCCGACCTGGCCCGCTGTGCTGGCGGCCCTGGCCTCCGGCAACGATCTGACCCCCGACCAGGCAGCATGGGCCATGGAGCAGGTGCTGGGGGGCTCGGCGTCTCCAGCGCAGTTCGGCGCCTTCGTGATGGGACTCAGGGCCAAGGGTGAGACGGCCGATGAGGTGGAGGCGCTCGTGACGACGATGCTGTCCCGCGCTCGGCTGCTTGATTTCGGTGCCGAGGGGGCTCCTGTTGCGCTCGATGCGGTCGGCACGGGCGGCGACCAGGCGCACACGGTGAACATTTCCACCATGACCACTCTGGTGTGCGCGGCCGCCGGGGTGCCGATGGTCAAGCACGGCAATCGCGCCGCTTCGTCCTCGACGGGCTCGGCCGACGTGCTGGAGTACCTCGGTGTGGTCATCGACCTGGAGCCGGAGCAGGTCGTTGAAAGCATTCGGGGCGCGGGTATCGGCTTCTGCTTCGCCCAGGTCCACCATCCCGCCCTGCGGCATGCCGGGCCCTGGCGTCGGGAGCTCGGCGTGCCGACGGTCTTCAACATTCTCGGCCCACTGACCAACCCGGGATCGGTGAGTGCGGCCCTCATCGGCTCCGCCAGCCTGGCACTCGCGCCGGTCATGGCCGACGTGCTGCTTCGCCGGGGCGTTCGTGCTCTCGTCGTCCGGGGCGAGGATGGCCTCGATGAGATCTCCACGTCGGCGCCCACCCGGGTGTGGGACGCCACTGGCGACATCGTCCGCGAGACGACTCTGGACCCAATGGACCTCGGCATCCCGCGAACCCCGGCAGCCCTGCTGGCCGGAGGCGACAGTGCGCGCAATGCTGATCTGCTCATCGCGGCCCTCGACGGCTCGGCGCCGCAGGGTCCTGATGCCGATCGGGTCGCAGCCATCCGTGACGCTGTCGCCATGAATGCGGCCGCGGCGCTCGCCGCCTATGCAGCCGCGACCCCGGGGGGCGATCCCGGCGCGAATGCGGGGATCGATCTGACTGCGCGCGTCGCGGAGCATGTGCCAACGGTGCGCGCCATCCTGCAGGAGGGCGCGGCCGTGGATGTGCTTCGACGCTGGGCAGAGGTCACGCAGGGTCTGCGGTAGCAGCGGGCGTCGTCGGCACTAGGCCGAGCGAATGCGCGTGACTGCGGTGGCGCGCGGCCCCTCGGGACGAGCCGTGCTCGGGTCGGCGCGACGGTCGGTGCTGCGCCCCGAGATAAGCCATCCGGACGGGTCGGGTGTGACGTGACGTGTCACGCGGTCGAGCTCGGCCGCGGCACGGCCGCCGCCGTGCATCGGCAGTGCCAGCCCCGACGTGGCACGCACAAGTCGAACGTCGCCGGACTCCAGCCATCGCAGGATCTCCAGGGCTTCCTCGGTCAGCCCGGCCGGGGCAGGCTCGGCGGCGGGATCGACATGCTCGGCCTGTGCGACAAGTGCATCGGCGTGCGCACGTGGGTCCGAGCCGGGCCGGGCGTGCCCGGCAGCGGCGAGCCGGCCGTGCCGGATCACGTGGATGTCCCAGCCGAGGTCGTCCGTGGGCTCGGCGGCCACGAGCAGGGGCTCCCGGCCGATCATGGCCAGCTGATGGGTGCGGTGACTCGCCCGCGACAGCGCCTGCAGGCGGCCGCGCCATCGGGCAGCCTCCTCGAACCGCTGCTCGTCAGCCAGCCGGGCCATGCGCGCTCGCACCGCGGCATCGACCGCACGGAGATCGCCGGACATCGCCTCGCGGAGGGCAGCGACCCGCTCGTCGTAGGCAGCACGGTCAGAGCCGGACGCGCAGGGCGCCAGGCATCGACCGAGTTCTGCGAGCGAGCAGCCGGGCTGCGATGAGGTCGGGTTCCGCGCGATCCGGGTGGTGCACGTGCGCACGGGGTGAGCCAGCAGCAGTGCCTCGATGGCGTCCTCGGCTGCGGTGCGTCCTGCGAACGGCCCGAGGTACCGTGCGCCGAGGGCGACGTCTGCGCCGACACTGCGCACGATCGACAGGCGCGGAGCCGGTTCGACGGTCAGCTTGACCCACTGCTGCCGGTCGGGTCGGCGGGATCGTCGGTTGTAGCGCGGCTGGCGCTCGACGATGAGCCGGAGTTCGCGCACGCGCGCCTCGAGAGTCGTGGCACACACGATCGGGGTGACGCGCGTGGCGATTCCGACCATTTCCGCCATGCGTCGGCGCTGCTCGGATGCCGTGAAGTACGAGCGCACCCGCGTGCGGATGCTGCGCGAGGTGCCCACGTACAGCGAGGCGCCCTGGGCATCCTCGAACACGTACACGCCTGGTGCGTCGGGGAGGCCGTCCGCGAGGTGCCGTTTCGCACGTTGTGTGGGAGTCACGCGTGACAGGAAGCCCTGGAGGTCCTCGAGGGTGCTGACCCCGAAGCCGGCGGTGCGTTCGAGCAGCGCGTGCAGCACGTCGACGGTCGCGCGGGCATCGTCGAGGGCGCGATGGGTGGGCGTGACGCTCGCGCGGAAGTGCGCGGCGAGGGTGGCCAGTTTGCAGTTGCGCACTTCGTCGCGGTGCAGCGCCACACGCGCCAGTCGCGCCGTGTCGATCACGCGCGGCGCCGGCCACGGGAACTCGTGCCGCGAGCAGGCGCCGGTGAGGAAGCTGACGTCGTACGGGGCATTGTGCGCCACCAGCACCCCCGAGCCCAGGAACTCCAGGAAGGACGGGAGCACGGCAGGCAGGCGTGGAGCCTTCGCGACGGTGGCATCGGTGATGCCGGTCAGTGCCGCCACGAAGGAGGGAATGGGCATGCCGGGATTGACGAGCGTCGCAAACTCTCCGAGCACGACTCCACCGCGCACCGCGACAGCGCCGATCTCGGTGATGCCCGCATCCGCTGGTGCTCCGCCGGTGGTCTCGAGGTCGACGACGACGAACGTGACGTCGGCCAGGGGAGTGCCGAGGTCGGCGAAGCTCGCCTGCACCCCGGTCGGGTGCAGCACATTGGACGTCATACCTGCCGACCGTAGGCGCACCGTGTGACATCGGTCGGCATCGCTAGGCTCGTGTCCGTGGCTGATTCCCCAGTGATTCCCGATGATCGCTCGCGCTGGCGCTGTGCCCATTGCGGCAACCTGACCCGCTTCGATGTGGTGCGCAGCTCCCGGGTGCGTGAGTTCTGGCACCTGGACATGGCGGGTGTGCCGACGATCGACGAGCGCGAGGTGCTTGTTGAGACGGTCGAGTCGGTCACCTGTCGCTGGTGCGGAGCGGCCGACCGCGTGGAGGTCGTGTCGCGGCCGGAGTTCGGCGGGCCCGTCGACGAGGGGCCCGGTGACGGCGGCCCGTGATCGCCTGGCTGACGGCCTTGTCGCGGCGGTCGACCGGGTCCCGGAGGCGACCTGGGGCGTGAGTGTGCGCCGCGACGGCGAGCAGGTCGTCGCGATCAACCCCCACGTGGTGCTGCCCAGCGCGAGCATGGGCAAGGTGCTCCTGCTGATCGCTGCGGCGCAGGCGCTGATCGACGGCGAGCACCGACTCGACGATTCGCTGGAACTCCTGCCCGAGGACCGCGTGACCGACTCCGGCCTGTGGCAGCACCTGCCCGAGCGGGTGCTGTCCTGGCAGACCGCGTGCGTGCTGGTTGCGGCCGTGAGCGACAACTGCGCCGCCAACGCCCTGATTCGCGTGCTCGGCCTCGACCGGGTGCAGGCGGTGTCCACCGACCTGGGTTTCCCGCTCACCCGCCAGGAGGATGTGCTCCGGGACGTGCGGACGGGCGATCATCCCACCGCCCCCTCGTGGTCTCGGGCCGGTGACCTCGCTCTGCTGATGGAGCGGCTCGGATCGGCGGGGGACGACTGGCCGGAGGGAGGTCACGTGCGGTCGTGGCTGTCTCTGGGGGTCGACCTTTCGATGGTGGCCTCAGGATTCGACGTCGATCCGCTGGCGCATGCCGTTCTCCCGCGCGGTCGATGGTTGATGAACAAGACGGGCACGGATGCGGGGGTTCGGGCTGACGCTGGCGCATTCGGCCGGCCTGGGGAGGAATGGTCGTACGCCGTGGTGGCCCACTGGGCCCCTGAGCGAGGGGACCTCGTGCCGGGGGTGATGGCCTCGATGCGGGGGATCGGACACCTGCTGGCTGCGTGCTGCCCGCTGTCAGACCCCGCGCCTACTGTCGAATCATGATCATCGACTGCGGTTCCTGCGCTGTGGCCGGCCCGGCGTGCGACGACTGTGTGGTGAGCGTCCTGATGGGCATCCCTGAGGTGCCCCTCCGGTCTGCCGACCTGCCCCTGGGGTCTACCGACCTGCCCCTGGGGTCTACCGACCTGCCCGACGACCACGCGGCCGCCGTCGCGGTGCTGGCCGAATCCGGACTCGTGCCGCCGCTGCGCCTGGTGCGTGACGTTCGCGCCAGTTGAGCGGTGGCCTTCTCCAGCCGCACCTGTTCCTCTCGGAACGCGGCCCCGGTGCGCCGCGTCCGAGGCGGCGATGGCGGATCCGGGTCCTGCACCGTGTCCCGGCAGCGGCCGACCTTGTCCGTCCGATAATCGGGGAGATGTGGTGCGTCGTCACCAGTCTGTTATCTTCGATGAGGGTTCCCAGGGTCCTTTCATGAGGCCTGCGGAGCACGCAGCGAGGAGTGCCGATCGACATCCCGTGGCTGCCGCCGCGGTCAGTGAAGGAGGCGGAGTGCGCGCGACAGGCCACCGGTGGATCCGCCGGGCCGCCCTGACCTCCATCTCGGCCGTGCTGCTCGTCACTGGTGGGGTGCTGGCCCCGCAGGCGTCTGCTGCCCCACGCGACCTCCAGCAGGTGCGCGATCAGGTGCGCACCCTGCAGGCCAAGGCCGAAGCGGCCACCGAGCGCTACAACAAGGCGCGCAACGACCTCAATGACGTCCAGACCGAGTTGGACGGCCTGAAGAAGAAGGTCCGCCGCGAGCGCGCCGAGCTGCAGGTGATCCTGAGCTCGGTCGACGATCTTGCCCGCTCCGCCTACACCAGCGGCGGCATCGACACCTCGCTTCAGGTGCTCCTCGCGGAGGACCCGACCGAGTTCCTGGCGCAGGCCGCAGCCCTCGACCAGGTGGCCAAGGCGCAATCGTCATCGCTGCGTCAGACGCAGACCGCGCGGCTGCGCCTGGCGCAGAGCGAGGCGGCCGTCAGTGACAAGGAGTCCATCGCGCGGCAGTACCGCAATGAGATGGCGTCAGCGAAGCAGGAGGCGGATGATCGCCTCGACGAGGCGCAGGAGGTGCTGGCCAGTCTCGAAGCGGCCGAGCGCCGACGCCTGGCCGCGATCGCGGCGCAGGAACGGCGCGCATCCATGGCCGCGGCTGTCGCGGCACGCCAGTACCTGAGCGGGTCGTCGTCGGCGGGTGGTGGCGTGCCTCCGGTGAGCGGCCGCGCGGCTGCCGCCGTCCAGTACGCACTCGCGCAGGTGGGCGACCGTTACGTCGCTGCAGCTGCTGGCCCCAGCTCATTCGACTGCTCCGGCCTGACGATGACGGCATGGCGCCAAGCCGGCATCTCACTGCCGCACTACTCCTATTCGCAGTGGAACAGCACGCGGCGCATTCCGTTGAGCGAGGCCCGTCCGGGTGATCTCGTCTTCTACTTCGGCGGCAGCGTCCACCACGTCGGCATGTACATCGGCGGCGGCAAGATGGTGCATGCCGCGAATCCGGGCGACGGCGTGCGCATCGACGCCGTGCTCGGCCCCTGGTACAACCGCTACTTCAGCGGTGTGGGTCGGGTCATCGGCTGACGTCGACCGCGCCACCCATGGCGTAGCGCTCGTTCCTACGCGTACAGCCGCTCCACGTCGTCGGCGAACTCCTGCATCACGACCGACCTCTTGAGCTTCAGCGAGGGCGTCATCTGACCGCCCTCCTCTGTCCAGTCGACCGGCAGGATGGCGAACTTCTTGATCGCCTCCGCGTGCGACACGGCCTTGTTCGCCTCGTCGATGGCACCCTGGATGACGGCATTGAGATCGGGATCGTTCACCATGTCCGCGACCGTGACATCACCCTTGCTGTTCTGGGCGACCCAGGCCGGGAAGGACTCCGGGTCGATCGTGACGAGGGCCGCGATGAACGGCTTCGCATCTCCGACGACCATGCACTGACTCACGAGCCAGTTTGCGCGCAGGCGATCCTCCAGGACCGCGGGGGCGACGTTCTTGCCGGCAGCCGTCACGATGAGTTCCTTCTTGCGCCCGGTGATGCGGACGAAGCCGTCGTCGTCGATCTCGCCGATGTCGCCGGAGTGGAACCAGCCGTCCGGCTCGAGGACCTCGGCCGTGGCTGTCGGGTTGTTCCAGTAGCCGATGAAGATCTGGCCGCCGCCCAGCAGGATCTCGCCGTCCTCGGCGATCTTGACCCGCGCGCCGGGCATCGGCTGGCCGACGGTGCCGATGCGCAGGGCCTTCGGTCGGTTGACGGTGCTGGCGGCCGAGGTCTCGGTGAGCCCGTAGCCCTCGAGGATGGTCACGCCGATCCCGCGGAAGAAGTGGCCCAGCCGGGCACCGAGGGGTGCGCCGCCGGAGACGGCCCACTTCATCTGACCGCCCATGGCATGGCGCAGCTTGCCGTACACGAGCTTGTCGAACAGCGCGTGCTTGAGCTTCAGTCCCAGCCCCGGGCCCCCGGTGTCGAGGGCCTCGCTGTACTCGATGGCGACGTTCGCCGCCGTGTCGAAGATGTGCCCCTTGCCTGCCGCCTGCGCCTTCTGCTGGGCGGAGTTGTAGACCTTCTCGAACACGCGCGGCACAGCGAGCAGGAAGGTGGGCTGGAAGGACGCCAGCCCGGGCAGCAGTTGCTTGATGTCGGCTGAGTGACCCAGGCGCACACCGCCGCGGATGCAGCCGAGCTGGATCAGCCGGCCGAACACGTGCGCAATGGGCAGGAACAGCAGCGTGGAGGAGTCCTTGGCCAGGAACACATCCGGGAGCCCCCAGACAACCTGGTCGATCTCGAACATCAGGTTGCCGTGCGTCAGCATGCAGCCCTTGGGGCGACCGGTCGTTCCGGACGTGTAGATGATGGTGGCCAGGGAGTCGGGCGAGAGCGTGGCGCGCCGGGACTCGAGCTCCTCGTCGCTGATGCGGGCACCCTCGCGGGCCAGCTCCTCCAGGGCGCCGTCCTCGAAGACCCAGGTGCGCGTGCATGAGGGAATCTGGTCGGCGACCTCGTCATAGGTGCGCCGGTTCTTCTCGCTCTCGACGAACACTGCCACGGATCCGGAGTCGCTCAGCATCCACTGGATCTGCTCGGCCGAAGACGTCTCGTAGACCGGCACGCTGACACAGCCCGCATACCAGATCGCGTAGTCGACGACGGTCCACTCGTAGCGCGTACGGCTCATGACGCCGATGCGCTCACCGGCATCGACGCCGTTGGCGATGATGCCCTTGGCCACGGCGCGCACCTGGTCGAGGAACTCCGTCGAGGTGACGCCGACCCAGGCGTCGCCGCGGGGCACCGACAGTGCCACCCGGTCGGGCTCGTTCGCGGCGTTCTCGACAACGTGGTCGACGACGCTCCCCGTGGTGGGGACGGCAACAGCAAGGGGGTTCGCGAATTCAGTTCTCATATTGACACCGTAGAACAGCCCGGAGATGTTGGCACGGGGATTGCGTGGCATTCTGACCGCGTGCCCAAGGCAGACCGCATCCACCGGAACGGCTGACGTCGGTGCGGGTCCATGTGGCCAGTGACGTCCACGGGGCGGGCCGGGAGCTCGCGGAGGCGGCCGAGGGCGCCGATGTGTTCGTCTGCCTGGGTGACCTGATCTGCTTCCTCGACTATCACGACCCGCGGCGGGGGATCTTCGCCGACCTCTTCGGCGAGAACCACGCGCGCCGCTACATCGACCTGCGCACCGCGAACCGCTTCGCGGAGGCCCGCGAGCTGAGCGCGCGGGCCTGGGAGTCGCTCGGCGTGACGGGGCAGGAGGGGCGCTGGGGCGTGATGGAGGCCATGGTCCGCAACCAGTACCAGGAGCTGTTCGACGCGATGCCCAGCCCTGCGCTGCTGACCTACGGCAACGTCGACCTCCCGGCGCTCTGGCCGGAGTACCTGAGAGAGGGGCACCGGGTCGTCGACGGTGAGGTCGTCGAGATCGACGGACAGCGCTGGGGATTCGTCGGCGGCGGGCTGGTCAGCCCCATGCGGACGCCCTTCGAGATCACCCCTGAGGACTACGCGGCGAAGGTTGCCCGCCTGGGTCCGGTGGACGTGCTGTTCACCCACATCCCGCCGGCGATCCCCGAGATCGTCTACGACGTCGAGGCCCGACGATTCGAGGTCGGCAGCGTCGCGCTGCTGGAGTATGTCCGTGAGCACCAGCCCCGTTACCACCTGTTCGGGCACATCCATCAGCCGCTGGTCCCGCGGACGAGAATCGGGCGGACGGAGTGCGTGAACGTCGGGCACTTCGCGGGCACCGGTCGGCCGTATGTCCTCGACCTCGACTGAGGTCCGGACATCCTCGACCTCGACTGAGGTCCGGACATCCTCGACCTCGACTGAGGTCCGGACATCCTCGACCTCGACTGAGGTCCGGACATCCTCGACCTCGACTGAGGTCCGGTGGCACGGGGTAGCCTTCGCACCATGGCCGACCAGACCGCATCCAGCATCGTGATCGATGCCGCCGCCGACCGCATCATGGCCGTCATCGCCGACCTCCCTGCGTACCCGCAGTGGAGCGACGGCATCGCGTCCGTGACGGTGCTGTCGGTCTACGAGGACGACAGCCGGCCAGCCGATGCCCGCTTCGTTCTCGACTCCGGTGCCATCAAGGACACCTACGAGCTCGAGTACGACTGGGATGGCGACACCAAGGTCACCTGGACGCTCACCAAGGGCGACATGCTCACGGCCATGGACGGCACCTACGAGTTGGTGCCCAACGGCGACAGCACCACCACCGTTCATTACCGGCTCTCGGTCGACGTGAAGATCCCGATGATCGGCATGATCAAGCGCAAGGCCGAGAAGGTCATCGTCGACACGGCGTTGAAGGGTCTGAAGAAGCGCGTCGAGTCTGGCGCCTGAGTGTCCGGCGTGCGCACCTCCGGACGCGTGGTCCTGGTCGCGGGCCAGGGCGGTGCGGGCGCAACCTCGCTAGCGCGCAGCACCGCTGATGCGGTCCGGGCCGAGGGGTTCACCGTCCTCGAAGTCGACGCGTCAGGCGCGACGGTGGCCCACCCGGACGCATCCGTCGTCTCGCTGACGGGCGCCACGTTCGGCCGACTGTGGCAGGAGGCCGGTGCCGACCCTGTCGTGCCCGAGGCGTGGTCAGGGCTGCCGGACGTTGGCCTCGTTGACGCGTGGATACGCATCACGCAGGCTCGTCAGCAGTCTGACGTCGTGGTGGTGGACGCCGGGTCGCTGGCACGCGTGCGCGACCTGTGCGTCTTGCCCGGAACGCTCGCCCACCTGCTGGATGCGGCGATGACTCCGAGGATGGCGATGTGGCGGTCGGTCTCGGGTGCCGGTGGCCTGTTCGAATCCTTGTCCGACCTGCGCATGGGGGTCCGCGGCTGGCTGGATGTCCTCCAGCACGATGCAACGTCGGTGCGCCTTGTCGCCCGGCCGGTGCGTGACTGCGTCGACGAGGTGCTCGGCTCGAGTGCCCTGCTGTCGATGCTCGGAGTCGACGTGGACGGCATCGTCGTCAATCGCGTTCCGCGCAAGGGTGCCCGAGGCACGGACGGTCATGCCGCGCGGGCGGAAGGACGGGCGACGGTCGCGGCCCTGACTGAAGGATCGGACGGGGTTCCCGTGTGGCGTGCGACGTCGCGGCCCGACGCTCGCCCGTCGGTGCGCCCGGTCCCGAAGGGCAGCAGTCCGGTGGCGCTGCTGACCGATGCGGCCGTCCCGGCTACCCGGGCGAGATCCATGGGCCTCTCGGCCGACGACGACGGCTACCGCCTTGCCATCCCCTTGCGCGGTGAGGCACGGCGACGTGCGCGCGTCGGGGTGCAGGACGACCGGCTCGTAGTGTCCCTCGACGGAGTCCACGCCTGGCACGAACTGCCCTCGCTGCTGCGCCGCTGTGAGCCGCTCGGCGCGGCTCGCACCGCCACCGGTGTCACCATCCGCTGGTCCCCCGACGCGGGGGTCTGGCCGCATCGTCCGGCCGCGGAACGCGTGGTGGGGGAGGAAGGATGAGCGGTGACGTGGAGCATCCCTGGTGGTATTCCGGGGATGAGGGCGAGCCCGATGAGGAGCCGTCCGGTGGCACGTCCGGCGAGGCAGCCGGCTCGGCCTCGCTCGACTGGCAGGGACTGCTGTCCGGGGCTGTGCGAATGGTGGACTGGGCGGCCTCGGCTGTCGTGGAGCCGCATGGGGAGCACACCGACCCGGCTGATCACCCGGAGTGCCTGGTCTGCCGGACGCTGACCCTGGTGCAGGACCGCACCGGCATGACCGCACCCACGCCACAGGCTCCTGTCGCACGGGAGCCGGTTCCACCTGCAGTGCCCATCCGCTGGATCCCGATCGAGGACGAGGACTGATCGCCCACGGCGCCCCACGGCGCTGTTCGCTCGCGTGGAATCGTCGTTAGCTCGCGTGGAATCGTCGTTAGGCTGCCCACCATGGCTCTGGCGATCGGCGTAGATGTCGGCGGGACGAAGATCCTCGCCGGCACGGTCACCGAGGATGGTGCCATCCGGGCCACAGCCCGTCGCCCTACTCCGCGCCAGGACGCCGCCGACGTCCTCGACCAGGTTGCTGACGTTGTCGCCGAACTCGTGGCCGGCAGTGACGAGCCCATCGTCGGCGTGGGTGTTGGCATCGCCGGGCTGGTGGATGCCGAACGGGCGCACGTCTACTTCGCCCCCAACCTGCGCTGGTCGCAGGTTCCGGTCCGCGACGTCCTGCAGTCCGCGACGGGACTTTCGGTGGTGGTCGAGAACGACGGCAACATCGCCGCGTGGGGCGAGTACCGATTCGGGGCCGGCCGCGGCGCTGACGACATGGTGCTCGTCACGGTGGGCACGGGGATCGGGGGCGGCATCGTCCTGGGTGGTCGCCTCTTCCGCGGGGCGCACGGCGCCGCGGGCGAGATCGGCCACATCAACTCGGTGCCTGACGGCCGGGCCTGCGGCTGCGGCCGAGGCGGATGCTGGGAGCAGTACGCCAGCGGCAACGCTCTCGTCCGCGAGGCCCGTGACCTTGCGGCTGAACGCCGTGCCGAGGCAGGGCTGCTGCTCTCGCTGGGCGACGGCACGCCCGAGGGTGTCCAGGGTCCCGACATCACTGAGGCGGCCCTGGCGGGTGATCCCGTTGCACGGGAGGCCTTCGCGCGGGTCGGGGTGTGGCTCGGGCGTGGTCTCGCCGACCTGGCGGCGGTGCTGGACCCGGAGGTGTTCGTCATCGGGGGTGGCGTCTCCGAGTCCGGCGACCTGCTCCTCGCGAGTGCGCGCGCCACACTGATGGAGAAGCTCATCGGCCAGCGCAATCGCCCCGCGCCCGAGGTTCGGGTCGCTGAACTGGCCAACAGTGCCGGGGTCGTCGGCGCCGCCGACCTCGCTCGACAGCCCACTGGGACAGCGCGCTAGACGACGGCTCCGTTGTCGCCGTCGTCCTCGCGCTCGTGTTCTGCTAGACGACGGCTCCGTTGTCGCCGTCGTCCTCGCGATCCTTCATCCGCGCGATGAGGACCCCGAACCCCGCCACCGTCGCCGCGACTCCCAGCCCGGTCAGCCAGCCCTCCCAGCCCAGCACGCGCGTGACGACGACCGCGACGGGTCCGCCGATGACACAGGCCCAGGCGAAGCGTGCCGTGGTGTCGGGGGGTCGGGGCAGCGGCGGGGGATGTGGCGGTTCATAGCCGACCTCATCGTCGACATCGACGAGCTCGTCGTGATCGGCCAGCGGATCGGGGTGGTCGCCCGTCGCGGCCAGAGGCGGCAGCGACTGCTCGCGCGGAAACCCCGGACCAAGGTCCACCTGGCCGCTGAGGTCCGCGACGATGGCATCCCATGCGCGTGCCTCGTGCTCGGGCAGTCCGCCGTCTCGCTGCTCGCGATCGGGTGAACTCATGGTGTGGTGGGCGCAAGGCGCCGCACGAACGCAATGCTGTCGCGCGTGATGATGTCCGCGTCGTAGTCGAGCGTCGCGACATGGTAGGAGTCGGCGAGTACTACCTCGGTGACGTCTGTCGATGCGACGTTCGCGAGGATGTGCGCGGAATTCGACGGCTCCACAACATGGTCTTGGGTGCTGCGGAACAGCAGCACCGGCATGGTGATGCTTGGCAGGTTTTCCTTGACGTCGCGCCACATCTGTGACAGTGAGTGCGCAGCCTTGAGCGGAATGCGGTCGTAGGCGCCCTCATCCTGATCGGGCTTGGCGATGTCGTTCGAGATGCCCGGAAACCCGCTGATCACGTGCTGAAGCACCGGCAGCAGGAACCGGTCGATACGCTCCGTGTGGACGGCAGGGTTCACGAGGGCGATGCCGCGGATCGCGTCACCGTGCTGCTCGGCCAGGCGCAGGGTCAGGGATCCGCCCATCGACAGGCCCATGACGAAGACGGTGTCGCAGGTGGACCGGAGGTCGCGCAGGGCGCGTTCGGCCTCGTGGTACCAGTCCTGCCACGTGGTGAGGTTCATGTCCTGCCACCGGGTGCCGTGCCCGGGCAGAAGCGGGACGGAGACGGTCCAGCCCTGCTCGGCCATGGCCCGGCCCCATGGGGTGACGGACTTCGGCGATCCGGTGAACCCGTGCAGCACGAGGATGCCCACGCCGTCGCCGGTGGCGGTCCAGGGCTCCGCGCCGGGTATCAGGGTCATGGGTCCGCCTCCCTGGCCACCGGACGTGACATGGTGCCGTCCGCGGACGCCGCGATGACGTCGCCACTAGTGTGCCACTCGAGGAGGTCGGCCCCGGTGCTCTACTGGATCCTGAAGCATGTGCTGGTCGGCCCGTGGTTGCGGGTGCTGTTCCGGCCGTGGGTCGAGGGTCTGGAGCACGTTCCGGACAAGGGCCCGGCGATCTTGGCCTCCAACCACCTGTCGTTCTCGGACTCCTTCTTCCTGCCGCTCGTCGTACCTCGCCACATCACCTTCCTGGCGAAGAGCGACTACTTCACCGGCCGGGGCATCAAGGGGCGCCTCACACGCTGGTTCTTCGCGGGCGTCGGGCAGGTGCCGGTCGACCGATCCGGGGGTCGAGCGTCCGAGGCCGCCATCCGAACGGGCTTGCGCATCCTCGGCGAGGGAAGCCTGCTGGGCATCTACCCGGAGGGCACTCGGTCACCGAACGGCACTTTGTATCGGGGCAAGACAGGCGTGGCGCGCATGGCGATGGATGCTCAGGTACCTGTGCTGCCGGTCGCGATGATCAACACGTACGAGATCCAGCCGCCCGGCCAGCTGCGTCCGAGCCTGCGTCGGGTGGGCGTGCGTATCGGCCGTCCGCTGGACTTCTCGCGCTATGAGGGCCTGGAGAACGATCGCTTCATCCTGCGGTCGGTCACCGACGAGATCATGTACGAGCTCATGACCCTGTCGGGTCAGGAGTACGTCGACATGTACGCGACGCGGGCCAAGGAACTCATCGCCGACGGTGAGCCGGCTGACTCCAGGTCCATGCTCCCGGTGAGCGTTCCCGCGGCGGAGCCTGAGGAGTCGCATCAGTAGTGGTCGGCCCCAGTGCGAGCGGCGGCTCGTCGGTAGGTCGGACGCAGCAGTAACTCGATCAGCACGGCGATGACGGCGGCCAGCAGCGTGAAGCCCACCCGTTCCTCGGCGGTGTTCACGACAGAACTGCTCATTCCCTCGAGCAGTACGACGGCCGGGGTGAGCAGGGTCACGTACTGCCAGTAGGGGCGCTTCGTCGTGTAGCGGATGGTGAGCGCGGCCACAGCCGCGAGGGACCCGACGACGTACAGGAGTGCGGGCCAGGGCCCGAGGAGCAGGTAGAGCGCCATGGCGACGACGACGCCGATCACGGTGCCTGTGGCGCGGTGGACCGTGCGGCTCAGGGAGTCCTGCAGGTACGGCTGCAGGACGATCAGGAAGGTCATCAAGAACCAGGCACCGCCGTGCTGGAGCTGAAGGTGCACGGTCCACCAGCCGGCGACGGCCAGGACGAGCGCCAGGATGATCGCGTAGGACCCGGCGCGGCTCCATGGCATGCCCTCCGGGGTGGGCAGTCCGGTCGAACGACGACTCCGGCGGATCAGTGCACCCGCGCCCACGCCCCACAGGGCCGACACAGCGGTCGCCGCGGTGAGCGCGACCCCCGGAGGTACTCCCGAGGGCAGGCTGGGCGGCTCGGCGATGAGGAACACCACGCCGATGGCCGCCAGCACGACGAAGCCCGAGGCTCCCCAGCGGGACGCGATGCCCACGAAGGCGCCGGTTGCTGCGAGGACGGCGGCCGCCAACCACGGTTCGGCGGCTGCCGGCAGTGCCACCGCGGAGGCCACCGTCATGGCTGCGGCCGTGATCAGGGCGGCGCGCGTCGACAGCAGCAGAGCAGGGATGAGCGCGCCGAGTGCACTGAGCGTGGTCACGCTGGCCAGGGTGGCCAGGCCTAGGAGGGCGAGGATCAGGCCCGGTACCAGGGAGGCGGCGATGAGCATCCCGAACCCCACCATGACCTTGGTGCGCCTGCGGTTGTCCACGGCTGCAATCCTTGCGGGTCAGTCGGCCCACCCGCGGCTGCGCGCGACGGCGGCGCGCCAGCGGGCGAAGGCGATCGGATCCGCGGTGCCGGGCTCGAAGACCCCCGAGGTGCGCCGCGTGCCGACGAGTTCGTCGGGGGAGGACCACACGCCGACGCCGAGGCCGGCGAGGAACGCGGCCCCCAGCCCCGTGGTCTGGAGCTCGGCCGAACGGTCCACGGTCAGCTGCACCGCGTCCGCCTGCATCTGGCAGAGCAGGTCATTGGCCGCCGCGCCGCCGTCGATGGCGAGCATGGTGAGGGGGACGCCACCGTCGGCGCACATGAGATCGGCGATGTCGCGGACCTCGAAGGCGATCGCCTCGAGGGTTGCGCGCGCGATATGCGCCCGCGTGGTTCCACGGGTGATGCCGATGATGACGCCTCGAGCGGTGGGGTCCCAGTCCGGCGCACCCAGGCCGGTGAGCGCGGGGACGAACACCACGCCGTCTGCGTCAGGAACGCTCGCGGCGAGCGCCTCGACGTCGCCAGCCGAGTCGATGATGCCCAGCCCGTCGCGGAGCCATTGCACGGCCGCACCGGTCACGAAGACGGCCCCCTCCAGGGCGTAGTCGCGACGGCCATCGGGGTGCTGCAGCGCGACCGTGGTGAGCAGACCTTGGTCGGACCACTTCGGGGTGTCGCCTGTGTGGGCCAGCAGGAAGGAGCCCGTTCCGTACGTGCACTTCGCGTCGCCGGCATGGAAGCCGGCCTGCCCGACGAGTGCGGCCTGCTGGTCCCCGGCTATGCCGGCGATCGGCAGGTCGAGTCCGAGGAACCCGGAGGGCTCAGTGCGGGCGAGTAGCCCGTAGGACGCCGTCACCTCGGGCAGGGCGTGCAGGGGCACTCCGAACAGCGCGCAGAGGTCGGGATCCCAGGCACCGGTGGACAGGTCGTAGAGCAGGGTGCGCGAGGCGTTGGTGGCGTCGGTGAGGTGTGCGAGGCCGCGGGTCATGCGCGCCACGAGGTAGGAGTCGACCGTGCCGATCGCCGTTCGACCGGATGTCACCCCCTGCCAGACGTGCGGCTCGTGCTCGGCCAGCCAGGCCAGTTTGGATCCGGAGAAGTACGGGTCCAGGCGCAGGCCGGTGCGTTGGTGGATGAGACCGCCGTGCCCGGCCTCCGTCAGCGAGACGCAGAGTTGGGCGGTGCGTCGGTCCTGCCAGACGATGGCCCGGCGCGCGGCGCCCAGGGTCTCGCGGTCCCACAGGCACACCGTCTCGCGCTGGTTGGTCAGGCCGACGGCGACGAGATCCCCTGGGTCGTCGAGCCCGGCGAGTGCCTCCCGGGTGGCGGCCAGGGTCGCGCTCCAGATGTCCCCGAGGTCATGCTCGACCCAGCCCGCCTCGGGAAAGTGCTGCGGAAACTCCCGGTAGCCGCGTGCGCGGACCGTCGCCTGCTCGTCGATCACCAGGGCCGTGACTCCGGTGGTTCCGGCGTCGATGGCCAGGATGCTGGGCATGCGGCAGATCCCTTCCCGGTCGTTCTCGCCGATTCGACGACCCTAGCGGCCCCGCCGGGCATGACAGCGCTTGCAGGAATGGCCTAGTCTGGGATCGTCCGGCTGGGTCGTTCGGCCGGGGTCACGCCCCGATCGAGAGGAGTGGATCGCACATGCGCGTCGGTGTTCTCACGGGAGGCGGGGACTGCCCCGGCCTCAATGCGGTGATCCGCGGTGTCGTCCGTCGAGGGGTCCAGGAGTACGGCTTCGACTTCGTCGGCTTCCGTGACGGGTGGAAGGGCCCGATGGAGGGCCTGACAATGGACCTCGGCATCCCGCAGGTTCGCGGCATCCTGCCGCGAGGTGGCACGATCCTCGGCTCCTCGCGCACCAACCCAGTGAAGATCGATGGTGGGATCGAGCGCATCGAGGAGAACCTCAACGCCCTCGGGATCGACGCCTTGGTCGCCATCGGCGGTGAGGACACCCTCGGTGTGGCCACGACGCTTACCGAGCACGGATTCCACGTCGTCGGGGTGCCGAAGACGATCGACAACGACCTCAGTGCGACTGACTACACCTTCGGCTTCGACACGGCCGTGCAGATCGCCACCGAGGCGATCGACCGCCTGCACACCACCGCGGAGTCGCATCACCGCATCCTGATCTGCGAGGTCATGGGCCGGCACGCAGGCTGGATCGCCCTGCACTCCGGCATGGCCGGCGGGGCCAACGCGATCCTGATCCCCGAGGTCGAGTTCGACCTCGACGAGGTCGTCGGCTGGGTCGAGTCGCGTTTCAAGGCCTCCTACTCGCCGATCATCGTCGTTGCGGAGGGTGCCCTGCCGAAGGGTGGTCAGCTGATCACCAAGGACGCCACCCTCGACGCGTTCGGCCACGTGAAGCTCTCGGGCATCGGCGAATGGCTCGCTCAGCAGGTGGAGGAGCGAACCGGGCATGAGGCCCGCACGACGGTGCTCGGACACATCCAGCGCGGCGGTACTCCGACATCCTTCGACCGGGTGCTCGCCACGCGATTCGGGCTCAATGCCATCACCGCGGTGAAGGACGGCGCATGGGGCACGATGGTGGCCCTGCAGGGCACCGACATCGTGCGCGTCCCGCTGCAGGCGGCGACCGGCACGCTGAAGACGGTTCCGCTGGCCCGCTACGAGGAGGCGAAGTCCTTCTTCGGGTGAGCAGGGCCTAACCTGTGCACATGCAGATCACCTGGCCCGACCTGCCCGCGGCCCAGCAGCCGCCGTGGCCGGATCCGGTTGCCCTGGACTCCGTGATGGCCGAGCTGGCGACCCTTCCGCCGCTGGTCTTCGCCGGTGAGTGCGATCAATTGCGGGAGCGGCTAGCCGACGCCGCCCTGGGCAACGCCTTCGTCCTGATGGGTGGCGACTGCGCGGAGACGTTCGAGGCGAACAACGCCGACTCCATCCGGGCCCGGCTGAAGACCGTGCTGCAGATGTCGGTGATCCTCACCTACGCGGCCTCGCTGCCGGTGATCAAGGTTGGCCGGGTGGCCGGTCAGTACTTCAAGCCGCGCTCGAAGCTCACCGAGGTCCGCGACGGCGTTGAGCTCACGTCGTACTTCGGTGATGCCGTCAACGCACTGCCGTTCGACGAGGCCAGTCGCGTTCCGGATCCGACGCGACTGCTGCGCACGTACCACGCGTCGACGGCTGCGCTGAACCTCGTGCGCGCCTTCACCCAGGGCGGCTACGCCGACCTTCGTCAGGTTCATGCCTGGAATCAGGACTTCGTCCGCGACTCCGTCGCGGGGCAGCGCTACGAGGCGGTCGCCGGTGACATCGATCGCGCCCTGGCATTCATGCGGGCCATCGGCGCAGACGCCGACTCCCTCGAGCGTGTGGAGTTCTACGCCGCCCACGAAGCCCTGTCCATCCACTACGAGCGAGCACTGACCCGCATCGACTCGCGTACGGGGCTGCCCTACGACGTCTCGGGGCACTTCCTGTGGATCGGCGAGCGGACGCGTCAGCTCGACGGCGCGCATATCCACTTCGCCTCGACGATCCGCAATCCCATCGGCGTCAAGATCGGTCCAACCGCCTCGCCGGACGATGTCGCGCAGATGTGCGAGGTGCTCAATCCCGATCGCGTCCCGGGCCGCCTGACCCTGATCTCGCGGATGGGTGCCGGCAAGGTGCGCGACGCGCTGCCCAGCATCGTCCAGAAGGTCGATTCCAGTGGGATCCCCGTCGTGTGGGTGTGCGACCCCATGCACGGCAACACGCGTGAGGCGGCCACCGGGCACAAGACACGCCTGTTCGACGATGTCGTCTCCGAGGTGCAGGGCTTCTTCGAGGTGCACCGCAACCTCGGCACCATCCCGGGCGGACTGCACGTCGAGCTCACCGGTGACGACGTCACCGAGTGCGTCGGCGGCACCGGTGGCGTGCTCGAGGACAACCTCGGTGATCGCTACGAGACCGCCTGCGATCCGCGACTGAACAGGGAGCAGAGCCTGGAGCTCGCCTTCCTCGTCGCGGACATGCTGATGCTCCGGTAGCACCGATGACGCGTCCGGTGGACAGGCTGCTCGCTGCGTCCTACCGCACGCCCGCCGGCCGCCTGATCGTGGTCGTCGACCCGCACGCCTGCGGAGACCTCGGGCCCACCGACTACGGCGCCGTGGTCTGCTCCACGTTCCGCGACCTCGACGACGCCCGCGATCGAGTTCCTATGGCCACGGAGATCCGTCCTCGCAGTGCGGTGGCGCAGATCACCGACGTCCTTGCGCGCTACGCGGATGGTGACGTCGACGCGCTCGAGGAGGTCTCCGTGCTGCAGCCGGGCGGTGCGTTCCAGCAGCGCGCCTGGCAGGCGATGCGGAAGATTCGTGCCGGCAGCGTCGACACCTATGCGGGGCTCGCTCGCCGCGCCGGCAACGTCCGCGCCGCCCGAGCAGCCGGAACCGTGTGCTCAGCCAACCTTGTGGCACCCTTCGTGCCGTGCCACCGGGTCGTGGCATCGAACGGCATCGGCGGCTACGGCTACGGACTCCCCGTCAAGGTTGCGTTGCTGGAGCATGAGGGCGTTCTGCTCTAGACGCACGACCCACGTCGCGCTGCACCAGCGCTAGACGCACGACCCACGTCGCGCTGCACCAGCGCTAGACGATGTTCACTACGCCGCGCTGCACCAGCGCTAGACGATGTTCACCTCGTCGCGCCGCAGGCCTGCGGCGAATCGACCGGCATCGAACGCACTCACGTCGACGACGGGATCCCGCCCGAGAACCAGGTCGCGGACCACCTCGCCGATCGCCGGGCTCTGCAGGAATCCGTGACCGGAGAAGCCGCACGCATACAGAAGGCGGGACACTCCGGCTGCCTCGCCGACGAGTGCGTTGTGATCTGGGGTCACCTCGTACATGCCGACCCACCGGTGCGCGATCCCGACGTCGAGGAGGGTGGGGGCTCGTCGCTCCATGGCGCTCATCAGATCGGGCAGCCAGGCCTCGCTGTAGTCCCACGCGAATCCGGGCGTCTCGTCCTGGAACGACATCCCGAACAGGATCCCTGGACCCTCGCGATGGAAGTAGAAGGTGGTCGCGGCATCGATAGTCATGGGCGTGTCGTGGGTGACCAGATGGGCGAGTGGTTCGCGCACAGGCTCGGTGATCAGGATCTGTCGACGCAGAGGTTCGACCGGCAGGTCGACGCCGGCCATGGCACCGACCTCTCGGGACCAAGCCCCGGCAGCGCAGATGACGGTGTCGGTGCGCACCGTGCCGTGGTCGGTCACGACTGAAGTGATCTCCCCGCCCTGCTGGTCGATGCCGGTGACGGTGACGTGCGCGTGGATGGCTGCTCCGAGGCGGCGTGCGCCGGTGCTGTAGCCGAGCACGACCGACTCCGGTGTGCAGTAGCCGTCCCGGGCATGAAAACTGGCGGCGAGCACGTCGCTGACGTCGATGGCGGGATTCAGCGTTGCGGCCTCGGCCGGTGTGAGCATGCGCGTCGCGACGCCCATCGCGTTCTGCACCCGGGCGGACTCCTCGTAGGCCTCGACCTGGGCATCGGTTGTGAGCAGGAACAGATAGCCGGGCTGTCGCAGATCGATCTGCTGTCCTGGCCGGATCGGGAAGTCCTCGAACGCGTCAAGACCGCGCTGACCCAGCGCGATGTTGATCGGATCGGAGAACTGGGCCCGCACGCCTCCAGCGGCCTTGCAGGTGGATCCGCTGCCGAGGTCGCTGCGCTCGAGCAGCAGGACGTCACGCAGCCCCGCCTCGGCGAGGTGGAAGGCGATGCTCGTGCCCATCGCACCGCCGCCGATGATGACAACGCTCGCTTCACTGGGCAGGCTTCCAGTGGACATGGCTGCGAACGTGGCGCTCACGTCACCGGCCCCGGCCGAAGTCGGTGACCCGATGCGGAGAACCGCTGCGGTCGTAGGTCGTCCACTCTCCGATCTGCACCCCGGCGGCCTTTCCGGCACCGAAGCACCCGGCTCTCATCAAGGAGCCGTCCTTGCGGAACCAGCGCCAGGCACCGGTCATCGTGCCGCCCTTCATCCGACCGATGGCCTTGGCGAATCCGTTGTCGTAGTACTCGCGGAACTCACCGCTCGCCTTCGGGTACGACGCATTGATCTCTGTCAGGCGAACTCGCAGGATGTGCTTCAGCAGGGCTGCGGGGAAGGCGCGGTCACGGTCGAAGTGGATCGTGCCCTTGGTGATCGGATAGTCGGCGAGTGCAGCGCCGAGCGCCTGCGCCACCGAGCCGCTGTGCGGGAACAGGCTGTTGTGCCGGGTGAATCCCATGACGCTCAGCAGGTTGGGACCGCTCTCATCGCCCGCGCGCAGGGTCGGCATGCCCCAGGCGATGACCTCGACGGCACCCGGCAGTGCCCGCCGTGCTGCAGCGACGGTGCGGGCGAGCGCCTCTCGCTGGGCGCCCTCGAACTCGTCGAGGTGGTCGTCGAGGAGGCTCACTCGAAGCTCACGCCCTGGGCCAGGGGAAGGTCGTGTGAGTAGTTGATGGTGTTGGTTGCCCGTCGCATGTAGCCGCGCCACGAATCCGACCCGGACTCGCGACCGCCACCCGTCGTCTTCTCGCCTCCGAAGGCACCGCCGATCTCGGCGCCCGACGTGCCGATGTTGACGTTGACGATCCCGCAGTCCGAGCCCGCGGAGGACATGAACACCTCGGCCTCTCGCTGGTCGAGGGTGAAGATGCTCGACGACAGGCCCTGCGGAACCCCGTTCTGCAGGGCGACGGCCTCGTCGAGAGTCTCGTAGGCCATCACGTACAGGATCGGTGCGAACGTCTCCCGACGGACGATGTCGGCCTGGACCGGCATGCGCACGAGTGCCGGGCGCACGTACGCCGCATCTGGGCAGCCCTCGACGTCGACGCGCTCGCCGCCGACGATGACCGTTCCGCCGGCCGTGACCGCCTCGGCGATAGCCGCCTGCATCCGGTCGAACGAGCCCTGGTCGATCAGCGGGCCGACGAGCACACCGTCGTCAAGCGGGTTGCCGACGCGCAGGCGGGCATACACGTCGGCCAGGCGTCGTAAGAGGTCGTCGATGATCGAGGAGTGCGCGATGACGCGGCGCAGGCTCGTGCAGCGTTGACCGGCGGTGCCGGCAGCCGCGAAGACGATGCCGCGCACGGCAAGGTCGAGGTCGGCGGACGGCGCCACGATCGCGGCGTTGTTGCCGCCGAGCTCGAGGATGCAGTGCCCGAACCGGGCGGCGACCCTCGGGGCGACCTCGGCACCCATCCGCTCGGACCCGGTCGCGCTGATGACGGCGGCCAGCGGATGGTCGACGAGGGCCGGTCCTGCGTCGCGATCGGCGAGGGCGAGCACGTGGGTGCCCACTGGTGCCGAGTGCTCGGCGAGGACGGCCTCCAGCAGCGTGGAGCAGGCCAGGGCCGTGAGGGGGGTTCGCTCAGACGGCTTCCACACGACGGTGTCACCGCACACGAGCGCGATCGCGGTGTTCCATGCCCACACGGCGACGGGGAAGTTGAAGGCGGAGATGACGCCCACGACGCCCCGCGGATGCCACGTCTCCATCAGTCGATGGCCCGGGCGCTCCGATGGCATCGTGCGGCCCTCGAGCTGTCGGGAGAGACCGACGGCGAAGTCGCAGATGTCGATCATCTCCTGCACCTCGCCGAGCGCCTCGCTGCGGATCTTGCCGACCTCGAGTTGGACGAGGTCGGCGAGGTCCTCCTTGTGCTCCTCGAGCCTGCGGCCGAAGGCCTTGATGATCTGCCCGCGCAGGGGGGCAGGCACCTGGCGCCAGGACAGGAAGGCCTCATGGGCGCGCGACACGAGGTCGTCGACCTGCGCTGCCGTCACGGCTGGGACGTTCATCAGGATGCTGCCGTCGATGGGGGAGTGGGAGACCAGCATCGGGACGTGCGCCGAGCCGGAGGACGTGGACTCGACATCGGTTCCGCAGTTCGACAGGGCGCGTCGCGCGCGCATGGCCAGATCAGTGGCTCGATCATCCGTGGCGGTCATGGCGACAGTCTGCCGTTCAGCGGCGTGGGCACGCGAAGCGGATCAGCTGATCTGATCTGGCCTAGATGATGCGGATCGTCACCGTGCTGCCCTTGGGGACGGACGAGCCGGCCGACGGGGTCTGGCTGATCACCCGATTCAGCGGGCTGAAGTCCCCCTCCACGACCTTGGGGCGCAGCCCCAGCCCCCGCAGTGTCGCGATGGCCCGATCGCGGGGTACGTCGACGAGGTTCGGAACGGTCACCGGCGGGGGGCCCTTGGAGACGATGAGGGCGACGCGGCTGCCGGAGTCCACGATCGTGCCGGCCGCCGGGCGCACCGAGATCACGAACCCGTCCTTGACCTTCTCGGAGAACTTCTGCGTGATGTCGGCCTTGAGCCCGGCCTCGGCGAGGGTGGCCTTGGCCTGCACCAGCCTGCGGCCCTCCACATCGGGAACCGGCACGGGCTCCGGTCCCTTTGACACGATGATGTCGACCGATGTGCCGGGCTTGACGACGCTGCCGATCTTGGGCGACGTGGCGGCGACGGTGCCAACGGGGGCCCGATCGTCGAACTCCTCGCGGGTCGAGCCGACCGTGAGTTTCGTCGCCGTGATGTCGGCCGCGGCCTGCGTCGGGTCCTGGCCCTGCACGTCGGGTACCTCGTACCGCTCGGGACCGAGCGAGATGGCAGCCGCCACGGTGCCGTCGACCCGAACGGATCCGCCGGCCGCAGGATCCGTGGTTGCGACAGTGCCGACCAGAGCGGTTTCGCTGAAGGCCTCCCCGGACACCTCGAGCGTCAGTCCCTGCTCCGCCAGAAGCGCGGTGGCGTCGGGTACCGACAGGCCCGCAACGTCGGGCACCGGGATGGTCCGCCCTGGCCCGGCGGCCAGCCACCACGCGGAAACCGCGCTGGCGAGGACCGCCACGATGACGAGGACGGCGATGAGCGGGCCGCGGCTGCGTCGCCGTCGCGGACGGCTGTCGGGCGTGCCGGACGGGGTCGCCGGAGGCGGGGTTGGGGCGGCAGGTGGTCCGGCCGGAGTAGGGGATGGGGCTGCCTGCGCTCGCGGTGGCACGCTGCCGAGTTCCACGACGAGGGTGTCGCGCATGTCGACGAACGGGCGGGGCGGAGGCAGCAGGGCGCGAACGCGCCGGACGTCCGCGAGGAAGTCAGCGGCATTCTGATAGCGCAGGCTCGCCTCGCGGCGGGTAGCCGTGACGACGAGGGCGTCGACCTCCGGCGGTATGCCGGGAGTGATCGTCGATGGGGTGGGCACGTCGGTGTGCACGTGCTGGTAGGCCACGCTCAGCGGGCTCTCCCCGGCGTAGGGCAACTGCCCAGTGATCATCTCGAACAGGCAGATGCCCGCGGCATAGAGGTCCGAGCGCCCGTCGGCCTCGCCGCGCTCCACCTGCTCGGGCGAGAGGTACGCGACGGTTCCGATGATCACCCCATGGGTGATGCTCTGCTCGCTCGACTGCATCGCCCTTGCCAGACCGAAGTCGGCGACCTTGACGCGTCCGTCGTCGGAGATGAGCACGTTCTCTGGCTTGATGTCGCGATGGACGAACCCCGCAGCGTGGGCGGCGGCGAGTGCCTCCAGCATCGGGTCGAGGAGCACCAGTGCCTGCTCGGGGGTGAGTGGCCCGAAGTCGCGCAGGATGTCACGGAGGGTGCGGCCCGGGACGTATTCCATCGCGAGGTACACGTGCTCGCCGTCGGTGCCCTGGTCGTAGACCGCGACCACATGGCCGTGGGTGAGCCGCGCCGCCGCCTTGGCCTCGCGCTCGAAGCGGGTGACGAAGGCCTGATCGTGGGCCAGGTGGGGGTGCATGACCTTCAGTGCGACGACGCGGTCGAGGCGGAGGTCTGTGGCGACGTAGACGGTGGCCATCCCGCCGCGGGCGATCATGCGCTCGATGCGGTACCTGCCGTCGAGGACACGCCCGATCAGCGGGTGCTGGGCGCCCGCGGGGTCAGAGTCCTCCACCCTTGCGAGTCTAAGTAGGCACTCGGGGGGGTCCGGGTTGCCACGCCAACCGGCCTAGGACGGCGGCAACCCTCTGCTCCACGGTGCCCGTGACCTTCAGCACATCGATCGACATCGCGGCGATCGGCCCGTGGACGAGGTCATCGATGATCGCGTCGGTGGCGGCGCGACGTGCTGGTCCGTCGCGCTGGCCGTCGTCGGCCTGCCACGGGATGTCCGCAGCGCACCACACGAGCAGGCGATAGGCACGCGCATGCTGAAGAGCCGGCTCGAGCAGCGAGTCATCGCCGAAGTACGCGACGCTGTAGACCGCCGTCATGAGCGGTGCCGGGTCCGCCACCAGCCATGGGCCTTGGCAGGACGCTGCCATCCGCTCCTCAGCCTCAGCCTGCGTGATCAGGAGCATCGGCTGCTCGTCCTGCCGCGGCGGCCGGCCCGTCTCCTCGACGAACGAGCGCAACTCCTCGGACACGATGCATGCGGGCAGTGCTGCTGCGAGGGCAGCAGCGAGGGTCGACTTGCCGCACGACTCAGCGCCGACCAGTCCGATGCGCGCGACCGCTGACGAATGACCCATCGGTGCCGCACCTGCGTGGTGGAGTGGCCCAGGGGTAGTCACGAGTCCATGATGGCGGTTGTGACCTCGTTCAGCCTCGGGCAGTACTCCTACGTGGCGATCCTGGGATTCGTCATGCTCGGCTGCCTGTGGCTCGAGGTTGCCTTGCGCACGCGGGTGTTCCGGCGCTGGCGCCGGATGCTGCTGTCCATCGCCCCGGCCCTCATCCTGTTCGTCATCTGGGACGTCTACGCGATCGCGCAGGGCCACTGGTGGTTCGATCCGGACCTAATCCTCGGCATCCACCTCCCCGGTGACCTGCCCCTGGACGAGGTGCTGTTCTTCCTCGCGATCCCGGTGGCATCACTTCTCACGCTCGAGGCCGTGCGCAGCGTGAAGTCGCACTGGATCGTGGGCGATGAGCCGCCCGGGGAGGATCCTCGGTGACGTACACCCAGCTCGCGATCGGGTCGGTCGTGCTCGTCGTCCTTGCAGACCTGTGGGTCCTGCGCACGCGCATGGTCACGCGCCGGGTCTTCTGGACGGCCTACGCGATCATGGTGTTCTTCCAGCTCATCACGAACGGGATGTTCACCGGCTTCGGCGTGGTGCGCTACGACGGCGAGGCGATCATCGGCGAGACCTCACCGGACGTGGGGCCGCCCCCGTTCCTGGGTGAGGGACGCATCGCGTTCGCCCCGGTCGAGGATCTGCTGTTCGGGTTCGCGCTCATCCTGCTCACCGTCGCACTGTGGGTCCTGTGGGGCCGTCGCGGCGTCCAGCGCACGCCGTGGGCCGGACCGCCGATCTGGCGCAAGTCGCGCTAGCCGATGGGCGCTTGTACGCGCTAGCCGACGGGCGCTGGAACACGCCGTGCGCGTCGGGCGCGCACCCACGCGGGGCCGGCCACGGCGAGCCGCCGACGCATGGGCACCTTCGCGCGTCGGGTGAACACCTCGTAGTCCTGTCGCTCGACCTCGTCAACGATCCCGCAGTAGAGGACGCGAGCAGCGTCGATGCAGTCGCGCGAGTCCGGACTCAGCATCGCGATGCCCGGACGGGCGCGCTCCTCGAGCATGCGGACGCGGGCGATCTGGCCGGCGAGCGCGGCCTTCACCTGCGACGTCGCGACACGCTGCTCGAGCACCTCGCGCGTTACGCCGAACTCCGCGAGCTCGTCCAGCGGCAGGTAGACGCGGCCGCGATCGAGATCCTCTCCGACGTCGCGGATGAAGTTGGCGAGCTGGAAGGCAACGCCAAGATCGGTGGCACGCGCGTACGCCTCGGGTGAGGTGGGCTCCAGAATGGGCACCATCTGCAGCCCGATCACCGCTGCCGATCCATAGACGTACTCGTAGAGGTCGTCGAACGTCCGGTAGTCCCGCACGGTGAGATCCATCGTCATGGAGTGCAGGAAGGCCGTGAAGTGCTCCTTGGGGATCTGCCACCGGAGCACGGTGTCGACGGTGGCGCGGCACACCGGATCATCCGACCAGCCGCGATCGATGTCGGCGAGGAATGCCTGACCCCACTCGCCCAGCCACTGGGCCTTCTGCTCGTCGGTGAGCGTGGACTGCAGGTCGTCGACAATCTCGTCGGCATAGCGCGCGAAGCCGTAGAGCGCGTGGACGTACGGCCGCTTCGCGGGAGGCAGCAGCAGCGTCGCGAGGTAGTACGTCTTGCCGTGCTCGGCGTTCAGCCTCCGGCACCTGTCGTAGGACTCGCGGAGGTGCGGGTCGGTGATTCCGGCGGCGTCGAGCTCCCGCGAGTGCAGGCTCACCAGCGCGCCGCCCGGGATCGGTAGGCGACGTCCTTGCCGGTCACGCGCTCTGCAGCCAGGCGTCCGGAGATCAGGACCATCGGCACGCCCACGCCCGGCTGGGTGCCGGATCCGGTGAAGACGACGTTCTCGCCCCACATGTTGCCGGGTCGGAACGGGCCGGTCTGGAAGAAGGAGTGGGCCGATGCGAACGGGGCCCCGCGCTCCATTCCACGTGCCTGCCAGTCGAGTGGCGTGGTGACGTCAGCGACCTCCATGGCATCGCCGAAGCCGATATAGCCGCGGCTCTCCAGCGTGCGGATGACCTCCTCGGTGTACCGCGGCCCCATCGTCTTCCAGTCGATGTCGGCGTCGAGGTTCGGGGTGGGGAAGAGCACGTAGTAGATCTCCTTGCCGGGAGGTGCGAGATCCGGATCGGAGCGGGACGGGTTGGTGACGAGGAGGCTCGGGTCGCTCATGAGCTGCTGCTTGTCGATCAGCTCGTCGAAGACACCCGACCACGATCGCCCGAAGTGGATGTTGTGGTGCGCGATCTTGCTGTACTTCGCGGACGATCCCGCGAGGAGCAGGTAGCACGAGGGGGAGTAGGTCAGGCGTCGAACACCCCACGGCTCGCGGCCGAGGAGATCGCGGTGGGCCACGGGCAGGTCGGGATTGAGCACCACCACGTCCGCGGGAATGCGCTCTCCGTCGACCGTGATGACGGCGGTTGCTCGGTCGCCCGCGGTCTCCACGCGTGCGACTTCGGTGTTGTAACGGAATCGCACCCCGTGCTTCTCGGCAGCGGCTGCCATGGCCGACGGCACGGCATGCATGCCGCCCTTGGGAAAGAACACACCTGCTACCGAGTCCATGTAGGCGATGACGGCGTAGATCGCCAGGGCGTCCTGCGGTGAGACCCCGGCGTACATCGCCTGGAAGGAGTAGATCCGCTCCGTGCGCGGATCCTTGAGGTACTGCCGGACCTTCGGCGTGAGTCGCCGGAATCCGCCGATGGCGACGAGGCGGGCGAGGTCGGGCGTGATCAGGTCGAACGGGGAGTCGATGTTGCGGTCGATGAAGTCGTTCATCTCGTAGCGGTAGAGCTTCGACACGAAGTCGACGTAGCGCCGGTAGCCGGCTGCCTCGTCCGGCCCGATGACCTGTTCGATCTCCGCGGCCATGCGATCGACGTCCGAGTGCACGTCCAGGACGGATCCGTCGGGGAAGAAGGACCGGTAGAGCGGATCGACCGGCTCGAGCGTGAGCCAGTCGGACATCTCCTCACCGAGGCAGTCGAATGCGTCGGCGATGAGATCGGGCATGGTGAGCACGGTCGGCCCAGTGTCGAAGCGGTAGGTGCCGTCGGCCACTTCCACGTCGAGTCGGCCGGCGCGACCACCGGGGATGGCGTCGCGTTCGACCACGGTGACGGAGCGTCCCGCACCCGCCAGGCGCATGGCCGCGGACAGACCGGCGAGCCCGGCTCCGACGACCACGACCTCATCGGTGGGTCCTTGGACGGTCCGCATCAGAAGGTCCTCCGTGTCGCTGCGTGTGCCAGGCCGGTCAGGACCTCATGGGCTGTTGGGTCGAGCGGTGCGGTGTCCAAGGAGGCGAGGGATTGAGTGAGAAGCGCGTCGATCATCTGCTCGGTGTGGTCGAGGGCACCGGTCTCAGTGATGATCGCCCGTAGCTCGGCTACACCGGACGCATCGAGCCCCGGATCGCCGAGGTGACGACGGATGGCGGACGCCTGCTCGGGGGAGCTGCGCTCGACGGCGGTGGCGATCAGGACCGTGCGCTTGCCCTCGCGCAGGTCGTCACCTGCCGGCTTGCCCGTCTGCTCCGGATCGCCGAACACGCCGAGGATGTCGTCGCGCAGCTGGAAGGCCTCGCCGAGCGGCAGTCCGTAGCCGGAGTAGGCGGCCAGGACGGTGTCGGGTGCGTCGGCGAGTGCGGCACCAAGATGCAGGGGGCGCTCGATCGTGTACTTGGCCGACTTGTAGCGCACGACCTGCAGGGCCCGCTCGACGGAACCGCCACCCCGAGCCTGCTCGAGGAGGTCGAGGTACTGGCCAGCCATGAGCTCGGTGCGCATCTCGTCGTACACGGCCTTGGCCCGCGCCATCGTCGCGGGGGCGAAGGAGCAGCCGAAGATCACCTCATCGGCCCACGACAGGCACAGGTCGCCGAGCAGGATCGCGGCCCCGACCCCGAAGTCCTCGGGTGAGCCCAGCCACTGCTCGTCGCGGTGCACGCCGGCGAATCGTCGGTGGGCGGCAGGCAGGCCGCGGCGGGTGTCCGAGCCGTCCATCACGTCGTCGTGAATGAGGGCACAGGCCTGCAGGAACTCCAGACCTGCGGCTGCGGTCATCGCCTGCTCGTCCTGATCGGGATCCCCGCCGGCGCCACGCCAGCCCCAGTAGGCGAAGGCCGGGCGCAGCCTCTTGCCCCCGGCGAGCAGGGCGCTCAGGGCATCGACGAGCGGTGCGAGGTCCGGGCTGACCGCGGTGAGGACGTCCGACTGGCGGGCGATGGTCCGGTCGACGACCCCCTGGACCCGGGCGCGCAGGTCGGCGGCGTCGAGGTCGGCGGTCACACCGCGAGCCTACGGGCAGGACCCCGGATGCGCCGCCCCGTAGTCTGGGCGCATGTCGGCCGCCCTGGATCTCGGTGAGGTGTTGTCGTCGGGTCGCCGGTCCTTCTCGTTCGAGCTGTTCCCGCCGAAGTCGGAGGACGGCGAACGGGTGCTCTGGCAGACCGTGCGGGAGATCGAGGCGCTGCGACCCACGTTCGTATCCGTCACGTACGGCGCCGGGGGTTCGACGCAGGATCGCACGGTCCGGCTCACCGGCGAGATCGCGCGCGACACCACGCTCACTGCTGTGGCGCACCTCACGTGCGTGGGCGCCTCCCGAGACGACCTCCGCTCCGTCATCGGGCAGTACGCCGCCGAGGGCGTGCGCACTGTCCTGGCGCTCCGCGGGGATCCGCCGACCGGGCTGGGTACCTCCTGGCAGCCGCATCCCGGCGGCCTGGATCACGCGGTCGAACTCGTCGAACTCGTGCGCAGCCTCGGATCGTTCAGCGTTGGTGTCGCGGCCTTCCCGGAGGGGCATCCGGAGTCGTCAAGCCTCGAGCACGACGCCCGCGTGCTGGCCATGAAGCAGCAGGCGGGGGCCGACTTCGCGATCACGCAGCTGTTCTTCCGCGTGGAGGACTACGTGCGCATGCGCGACATGGCGTCCGCTGCAGGCTGCACGATGCCGATCATCCCGGGAATCATGCCCGTCACGAACGTGGCGCAGATCGAGCGCTTCGCCGCTCTGTCCGGAGCAGCGTTCCCTGCCCACCTCGCCGAGCGCTTCCATGCCGTCGCCGACGATGCGGAGGCCGTCCTCGAACTCGGTGTCGAAGTCGCTGCCGACATGTGCCAGCGGCTCCTCGACGTCGGTGCTCCCGGACTGCACTTCTACACCCTCAATCGGTCCCGATCGACAATCGAGGTCTACGAGGCCCTGGGCCTCGATGCTCTGACCGGTTAGCGAGCACGTCAGCAGGCGCGGCACAGACGGAAGGCGGGGCCGGCGATGTCACTCGAGGGGCTGGCGAGCGCTTCGCTGGTCGGCGCGCTGATCGTCCTCGTCTCTGTGGTCGGGGTTCGGCTGGCTGGTCGGCTCGGTGTGCCGGGTCTGCTGCTGTACCTGCTCCTCGGCCTCGTCCTGGGAGCGATCTTCCCCGGCCTGCATATGGACAACGCCGAAATGGCCACCGTGCTGGGCTACGCCGCCCTCATTCTGATCCTCGCGCAGGGTGGTCTGACGACGCGGGTGGAGGAGCTGCGGCCGGTGATGTGGCCCGCCATCGCGCTGGCGTCCGTCGGGGTAGCGGTGAGCATCGCCGTCGTCGCTCTACCGCTCGTGTGGTGGTTCGGAGTCTCCACCCAGACGGCCATCATCATCGGGGCCGTCCTTGCCGCTACCGACGCCGCTGCGGTCTTCTCGGTCATGCGGCGCATGCGTCTGTCCAGCCGCGTGCGGACTCTCCTCGAGGCGGAGGCCGGATTCAACGATGCGCCGGTGGTCGTTCTCGTCATCGTCGTCTCGAGTGGATCCTTCGGCGAGATGCCGTGGTGGCAGGTTCCGCTGCTCGTCCTCGCCGAGCTGATCGGCGGAGCGGTCGTCGGCGTCGCCGTGGGCTTCCTCGGCCGCTGGCTCCTTCCGCGCCTCGCCCTGCCCGCAGTCGGTCTCTATCCGATCGCGGCTCTGGCGCTGCTCGTGGGCGCCTACGGGCTCGCGAGCGTCGCGCACACGTCCGGCTTCCTCGCGGTCTACGTCTCCGCGGTGATCATCGGATCTGCTGCGCGGCTGCCCCACCGGCGCTCGATCGTCGGATTCGCCGACGGCCTCGCGTGGATCGCCGAGATTGGCCTGTTCTTCATGCTCGGTGCCCTGGCCGAGGTCAGCAGCCTGCCTGCGGCGATTCCCCTCGCCCTCGTCGTCACCGCCCTCATCCTGCTCGTGGCCAGGCCGCTGGCCTCGGTGGTCTCGCTCGCACCGTTCCGGGAGAGTCGCGCCGTCATCGCCTTCACGTCGATTGCCGGACTGCGTGGTGCTGTGCCGATCGTCTTCGCGGCCATACCGCTCGGCCTCGGCGTACCGGGTGCACAGCTCATGTTCGACGTGACCCTCATCGTCACGCTCATCCTGATGCTTGTACAGGTCCCCGTGATCCGTATCGCCGGTGAACGCCTCGGCATAGTGGCGCGACACGAGGCTGTCGAACTGGAGTTGGAGAGCGCGCCGCTGGACGGCATGCGCGCACAGGTGCTGGGCATCGAGGTGCCTGCGGAATCCGGACTCGTGGGCACGTTCGTGACAGAGATCGGACTTCCCGACGGCGCGGTCATCTCGCTCATCGTCCGTGGCGACGCGCCGATCGTCCCGGATGCGAACAGCCGCTTCCGAGCGGGTGATCGCATCCTCATGGTGACAACGGAGGAGGCGCGCGCCGGTGCGGAACGACGTATGCGCGCCGTCGCCCGGAGGGGTCGTCTCGCCGGCTGGCTCGCGTCGGTGGGACCAGAAGCGGTCAGGCGCGCGGAATGAGGTCGGCGACGATCTCCGCGCCCATGCCCACCAGCGGAAGCCCGCCGCCTGGGTGCGCGGAGCCTCCGACCAGGAACAGCCCCGGCACCGGAGATCTGTTGGCCGGGCGTTGGAACGCTGCGCGGGGGCCGTTGCTGGAAGAGCCGTAGATCGACCCGCCGGGGGCCCTCGTCGTGCGCTCGAGATCAGCGGGCGTGCGCAGTTCGCGCCACAGGATACGATCGCGAATGTCGGTGCCGCGTGCGGCGAGCAGTGCGAGCAGGTGGTCGGCGTAGGCCTCGGCTGCTTCGGGAGCTGACCAGTCGACTGTGCCTTCTCGTCCGTCTCCGTTGCGGGGGGTGTTCACCAGGATGAACCAGGCCTCGGAGTCCTCGTTGGGCCGCATCAGTGGATCGTCGGGGACGCACGCGTAGATCGCTGGGTCCTGCGCTGCGTGTGGAGCGCGGCCGAAGATGGCATCGAACTCGCCGTCGTAGTCGGCAGGGAACCACACGTTGTGATGGTGGATGCCCGGGGTGCGTCCGCGGACGGCAAGGAGCATGACGAAGCCCGCCAGTGCTGGCGTTGCCTTCTCCAGGGCGCGGGCGGGCTTGCGGGCAGCAGGGTCCTTGACGAGGTCCTGATAGAGGTGATGGGCGTCTACATTCGCAATGACCACGTCCGCTTCGCATACGTCACCGCTGGCCAGCCGCACGCCAGCAGCGCGCCCGTCGCGCATGACGACCTCGACGACGTCCTGGCCCAGCCTGATGTCGACGCCGCGCTCGTCGCAGCGTTTCGCCAGGGCGTCGGCGAGCGTGCCGACACCGCCACCGAGGTGCCATGCCCCGAATGTCTGCTCCATGTAGGGGATGGTGGCGAAGACGGCGGGTGCACGGCGAGGGTCGGAGCCGGAATACGTCGCGTAGCGGTCCAGCACCTGGCGTAGGCGAGGGTCGGCCAGGTACTCGCGGCCGAGCTCCCGCAGGGTCGTGCGCGGGGCGACCGTGCGCACGGCCGAGGGCGAGGCGACCTTCAGCAGTGTGCGCCAGCCGTCGAGCGGGGACTGGAGGAAGGGTTCTCGGGTGAGTCGCCACATCTGGCCACCGCGCTCGATGAGACGCCGCCAGTCGTCGGCCGCGGATCCCCCGAACGCCTCGCCGAAGGCCCGTGCGGCCCGGGCCGGGTCGACTCCGGGCACGACGACGTTGCTGCCATCGGCGAAGTGATACCCGAAGCCCGGTTCGACGGGCTGGAGGTCGACCGCCTCCTCCAGTGGTGCGCCCGTCTTCAGGAACAGGTCGCGGTACACCGCGGGCAGGGTGAAGAGGCTGGGCCCGGTATCGAAGGCGAATCCATCGCGACGGTAGGTGTGCAGCTTGCCGCCCACGCGGGCGCCCTGCTCCATGATCGTGACGTCGTGGCGGCGCACCGCGAGTCGTGCGCCGACGGCGAGTCCGCCGACCCCGGCGCCGATCACCAGGATGCGGCTCATCGCGCGGGGTCCGCTGCCGCAGGCACGACGGCGCGGCCCTTCCAGGTGTTCGCCCCGCGCAGATGACGCTGCCATGACATCGCGTTCAGGGCGACGAATGCCGTGATGGACGCGGGGTGGGCCAGGATGTCGGGAAGAACGCGACCACCGGTGCGACGCGCCACCATGGCGCGGCTGGCCACGCCGGAGGCGTAGCCCAGCAGCGCGATGCTGCGCGTGCGGGAAGACCGTGAGGTCGTGGCAGCCACCGCGGGCACCACGTACGCGAGCGTCAGCAGCGCGTTGACGCCGAGGCTGCCCGCAGGACCATTGAACGCGTCCCACAGCGACTTGGTGTATCCGTCGATCACCTGACCTGTGCCGACGTACATGCGGCACCGAGCCAGTCCCGACCCGTCGACGGTTGCGGTGCGGAGTCCGGCGCGCTTGAACGCGCGCATGAGGGCGATGTCCTCGAGAACCTCGGAGGCGACGGCTGTGTGGCCGCCGACGGACCTGTATGCGTCGGCATCGACCACGAGAAGTTGGCCGTTCGCCGCGGACAGTGACGGTCGGGTGGAATTCTCCGCCCATCGCAGCGGCATGGTGGCAGCCCACGACCAAGTCACCAGGGGCTGGACGAGTCGCTCGAGCCAGGTGACTGCCTCTTGTCGAGGGTAGGGCGCGACCATGGTGAAGCCGTCTTCACGGAGAGTGTCGACGAGGGCGGTGACGGCGTGCGTCGACAACTCGACGTCCGCGTCGACGAACGCGAGAATGGAGCCGGTCGCGGCATCGGACAGTCGCTGGCACGCCCACGTCTTGCCGAGCCAACCCCGGGGAGGGTCGGCATCCGGCTCCGTGAGGATCGTGATGCGTGCGTCACCTCGGGCGGCATCCTGCGCGACCGCATTCGTTCCATCACTCGAACCGTCGTCGAGGACGATGACCTCCAGGTCGATCGTGTGCTTGCCAGCGCTGCACTCCTGCATCACAGCGGACTGCAGGGTGGTCGCAATCGTCGCCACCTCGTTGCGCGCGGGAATCAGGATGCTCACGCGCTCGCGGGGTTGCATGTCCGACGGTTTAGGCGTCGTTGGTCGCGCCACGGGTCGACGCAGGTGGCGAAGGTTCACAGCGGTGTGCACTGCGATGCCGAATGCGGCGAGGGAGCCGGCGAGCACCAGCCCGCGCCCGAGTGTCGGTGCCGCCTTCATGTCGTCACCACTTCCATGCCGTCACCACTTCCATGCCGTCACCACTTCGGCTGACTCCACAGGCGCCATAGGAAGGGGAAGACCACGAGTCCCATGGCGACCATGCCCCACAGTGCGACACCGGGTCGATCCCAGAAGACGAAGTTGGCGAGCACGTTTGACGCGTACACCCATATGAGCATGGTGGTCGGCACGGCATCGCCTGCGACCTTGCGAGGGAGGAAGTCGAGCACCCACATCAAGGCGATGGCCGACAGCAGCCAGCCGAGGAAGTTCTGCAGGGGGATCCCCGGGATCCCGGGCAGTTCCCAGCCGATCTGGGTCCAGACCCAGTGGCCCTCGCCCACCATCTGGGGGTCGAGGAACAGGTCCCACGCTGCCAGTACGAGTCCGCCGACGAGGGCGACCCCGATCCGCGTGGTCGACAGTCGCTGGGCGGCCAGCAGGCAGGGGTAGGCCATCATGGACCACGCCAGCGGGATGACGACGGGCACGCCGAAGATGGTCGGGCCCAGCGTGCCGGTGTACTCGTAGTGACCGAACGGGAACGATGTCGTGAGACCGACGCGCTCGATCAGCCATCCGAAGGCCAGTGTGATGGCGAGGTAGGCGGTGGCCCAGGCCACGCCCCGTGATGCGAAGGCATGGGTGGCGCTGGCGAGGAAGAAGGTCACGACGGTCGCGATGGTCAGGGTCGTGCGTGCACCGTCGCCGACGAGGACCCAGACGATCTGGCCGAGAATCGTGAGCACCACGAACGCCCAGGGCAGGTAGGTGAGCCAGCCCGAGGGACCGCGTCCGCGATCCGAGCGGGGTCCGGTGTAGATCCTCATGCTCACCCGCCGAGTCTAGGCGTGGTCCCGCATCCCCGAGCGGCGCGCGTTACCGTGGGTGCATGGCTGCCTCTCCCGCGCTCAGGCGCACCAGGTGACCCCCGAGCGGGCGATCATCTGGCGTGTTCGTTCCGCAGCGATCGCGCTCGTCGCTCCCGCTCTGGTGGTGACGACGGTGTCGATGGGCACCTCGGCCGCGGCTGCCCCGGCGGTTCGTGCTCCGATCCTCGTGACCGCCCCGAAGGCGGCTCCCGCCAGCACGGACTTCGAGGTGACCGTCAAAGTGCCGGCCGCAGCAGCCGTGCGCTGGGCGACCCTGTCCTCGTCGCGTGATGGCACCACCTTCACCCAGCTGTCCCGCTGGCGCGTGCCCGCCGCAGGCTCGACGAAGCCGTTCACCGTGCAGCCGGGGGATGCCATCGGGCGCATCTGGTTGCGCACCGAGGTCCGCGCCGGCCGGAACGTGACTCAGCAGAAGACGGTCACGGTGAGCGTGACCAACCCCTATCGGCCCTCTGAGCCGGACAACGCCCAGATTCCCGAAAGCGGGGTGCCCGTGACGGGCACCCTGTTCGGCAATCATCCGATCGTCGGAACTCCGGAGTTCGCGGGAACGGTCCGCTTGTGGGATGTCAGCACGTCGTGGAACCTGATCGAGCGCGAGCGCGGTCGTTACTCCTGGGGCGCGCTCGATCGCGAGGTAGCCA
>CAIZPS010000008.1 GCA_903934925.1 uncultured bacterium
GCCCAGTGACCACTCGCGGTGCCCAGTGGCCATTCGGCGCGGTGTCGCACGCGCGTGTCATAGTGGGCGGGTGCGACGGCGGCTGCTTCTGACGACGGTGACCACAAGTGCCGTCGCCACCGTGGTGGCCGTCATGCCCGTCGCTCCCGCCAGCGCCGCGCCGAAGCCCACACCGGGCACGCAGGCCGCCATCGCCATCTCAGCGGAGCCCCTCGTACGCATCGATCGCTCACCCGAGGCTGCGGTCATCGTGAACGGCGTCGACAACCGCACGACGGCGCGAGTGAACTGGGGCGACGGCTCGGCCACCGCCCGCACGAGGGGCACCTGCACCGTGGCCAAGGCACGCCGGACGCCCCAGGCATGCAGCATCATCTTCGATCACACGTACACGTCGGCCGGCACGTTCACCATCTCGGCCGCAGCGGCGAAGGCACGATCGAGCACGCAGCTCACCGTGGCGCCCAAGCCCGAGCCGTGGCGTGCTGCTCCCGGCCAGGTGTTCACGTCATGGGAGCCCCTCGGCACCCGCGCCACCTACACCCCCTGCCAGACCATCGAGTGGTACTTCGACACCACGGGCCAGCCGGCCGATCGCGCGACCATGCGCGACGACATCGTCGCGGGCCTGGCAACCCTCTCCGGCATCACAGGTCTCACGTTCGCCGAGACCGCTGATCCGCGAGCAGCCGAGCTGGCCTTCTCATGGCGCAATCTCGCCGAGCTCGGCTACTCCGACGCATCGGGAGTCGGCGGCTTCACCGGACCGAACAAGGGCTGGGTCGCGTTCAGCCCGACGAACGAGTGGACGAACGACTACTGGGCCGGCAACCAGCCGAAGACGAAGCGCTGGGAGGACGACCGCTACGTCTACACGCTCACGATCAACGGTCGGCAGACGCTCGTCGTGCACGAGGTGATGCATGCCATGGGATTCGGGCATGTCGAGGACTTCACCTCGATCATGTATCCGCAGAGCATCGGAAACGGCGCGGGACAGCTCAGTGCCGGTGACCTCGAGGGGCTGCGGACGATGTATCCGAGCAACCCCTGCCCACTCATTCCGGACTGAGCCGTCCCGCGCCGATCTTGCGCGGTGTCTACTCCGCGGCGACGTTGACCGTGAACTCCATGACGACGTTCGACGCGCCGCCCTCGTCGGCCGGCTGGTCGGGGTAGAGAACGGTGATCGTCGCCGTGCCGGGCGCCTTCGCGACCAAGCCGGCCACCATCTCCGCGCCACCCTCGGTGCCCGGCTGTGACGCCTCGACGACGGCCGGATCGCTGCTCTCGACGGCTGCGCCGCCCTCAGGCCAGTAGGTGAAGCGGGCAGCCTGGCCGACCACGAGGTCGATGGTGGTGCCATTGGCGTCCTCGCCGATCTCGACGGGGGCCCAGGTGCCCGGGTTGTCGCCGACCATGGCGCCCTCCGAGGCGGAATCCGTGGACTCCGACGAACTGCAGGCCGCAAGCCCCGCGCCGGTCAGGGCCAGGGCGGCGGCAAGAACGAGTGCTGACGTGCGCTTCATGACTGCTTCCTCTCGTGCCCACACGTGTGGGATCTGGTGTGTCATACCCGTACACACGTGATTCAAACATGCCGAACTCAGTCTTCGGCGGAGGGCGCGGGCTCAGTCTTCGGGGGAGGGCGCGGGCTCGACGCTGACGGCGAGGGGCCCCTCCTGCGCAAACGGTTGCCAGACTAGCCTTGCGGCCTGGCTCTCGTCCTTGGAGATCTCGACGGTGCCGGCCTTGATGGCCGCCGTGTAGTCGGCGAAGTCGCGGGCGTTCTGCTCGGCGTAGGTGAGCGCGAAGGACTGCATGGCCGCGTCAAAGCGCTCGGAATCGCCCATGTAGGCCGAGAGCGCAATGCTGTCGCCCGAGCGTGCGTGGGCCCGAGCGAGGGTTGCGCCGCACATCGTCGCGTAGGCAAGCAGTCCCCTCGCCCGCAAAGTGGTGACGTCGGGAGCCCACTTCATGTCACGCAGTTGGCGCACGTAGTAGGTGCGACCCATCGGCCCGGATGTCCAGCCGAGGAACGCATCCGTGGCAGCCTGCATGAGGCGCTGGCCGGCCACGACGCGACGGCTGTGCGTGGACCACGTCGATGGTGCCGTGTAGGGCTCCAGGACACTCGTGACCGCCTGCTTGATCTGCAGGACGAGCAGGTCGTCCTCTCCACGGCCCTGAAGCAGCATGACGAAGGCAAGCAGCCCGACACTGCCGACTCCGACGACCTTGTGGCCGACGTCGACGGGCTTGTAGCGCGCGAGCAGTGTCGCGCGATCGACGAGAAGGGTCGACAGGTAGGAGTCGAACATCTGGTCGACGACGTCACTGGTGACTCGACTGCCGCGCAGCGACACCAGCAGCGGTGGCTGGTCCTTGAAGCGCCGCTGCCCATCGACGACGGTGGTCAGCTTCTTCACGGCGGACCACCGGTCGCGGGATTGCGCCTCCTGCTCGGTGCGGACAATGGCGTCGACACCGTTTCGCAGATCCAACGCCGCAGCCCAGCGGCGCAGTGTCGAGATGTCGATGCGGTAATACCACTCGTCGAGCTCGGACAGGCGCGTGAGTGACGCCATCATCTCCCGGTAGGCGCGCCCGACCGTGCGCGGCAGGGCCTCCACCGTGCGTCGGCTGTGACCAGCTGCCTCCGCGGCAACGACGAAGCTGGCCGCCAGCCGCTGGACGTCCCACTCGAAGGGCCCCGGATTGGTCTCGTCGAAGTCGTTGACATCGAAGACCAGGCCCCGGTCGGGGGCGGCGAACAGCCCCAGGTTCGCCAAGTGCGCATCCCCGCACAGCTGCACCGTGAGGCCGGTGGACGGCGCGGCACCCTGGTCGGCCGCCATGACGGCCGCCGCGCCCCGCAGGAAGGTGAAGGGCGTCTCGGCCATGCGCTGGTGCCTGATAGGGAGCAGTTCTTGAACCCGATCGGTCTCCTGCGCCGCGAGCAGGGCCACCGGATCCTGACGGCCGGCTGCCGGCTGGTAGTCGCCGAGGGCCTGGCGGGGTCGCTCCTTGCGCGCGGCCCGACCCCTCTCGACACGCTCGTCGACGCTGAGGCGGGTGGTGCGGGCGGCGGAGGTCATCCCGGCACCGTAGTCCAGATCCGGCCCGTCATCTCCTCCGCAATAGCGGATGCGAAAGCCTCGACGTCCGCAAGCGTGGTGTCCCAGGAGCACATCCACCGCACCTCGCCGGTCACGTGGTCCCACGTGTAGAAGGGAAAGCGCTCCTGCAGGCGGGCCGTCACGTCGGCAGGCAGGATCGCGAACACGGCATTCGCCTGCACCGGCCGTGCGACCGTGACCCCCTCGATACCCGAGACCCGCGCCTGCAGTTCGCGTGCCATGGCATTCGAGTGAGATGCGTTGCGCAACCACAGCTCATCCGTGAGCAGCGCTAGAAGTTGGGCGCTGACGAATCGCATCTTGCTCGCAAGCTGCATGGACGACTTGCGCAGGAAGTCCACTCCCGGTGCGGCATCAGGGTTGAGCACCACCACGGCCTCACTGAGCATCGCCCCGTTCTTGGTGCCGCCGAACGACACGACGTCAACCCCGGCATCCGTCGTGAAGTCACGGAAGGCGACTCCGAGGGAGGCTGCGGCGTTGGCGATGCGAGCTCCGTCCAGATGAACGCGCATGCCCAAGGAGTGCGCATGGTCAGCTATGGCGCGCACCTCTTCCACCGAGTACAGGGTGCCCAACTCCGTGGACTGCGTGATCGTCACGACTCCCGGCTGAGCCCGATGCACGTCGCCGAAGCCCCAGGCCTGGCGGTCGATGAGGTCGGGGGTGAGCTTGCCGTCAGAGGTGGGCACCGTCCAGAGCTTGATCCCGGCGCCATGCTCGGGCGCTCCGCCCTCGTCGGCATTGACGTGCGCCGACGTCGCGCACACCACGGCCTCCCAGCGCCTCAGCATTGCCTGCAGCGCCACGACATTGGCTCCAGTGCCGTTGAAGACGGGGAAGACCTCGGCCGCCGGGCCGAAGTGCTCGCGCATCACCGAGGTCAGCTCCGCGGTGGTGTCGTCATCGCCGTAGGCCACCTGATGACCCTCGTTGACGCGAGCAATGGCCGCGAGCACTTCCGGGTGGATGCCGGCGTAGTTGTCGCTGGCGAAGTGGCGCCGGGGACTGGTGGTCATGAGGCGAGTATTCCCCAGTCGCACCCTTCGGGGTCCATCGACGGCTGCGAACGCCCGGTCACCCCCCGTGGAGCAGCACGCGAGAGGATGCCGCCATGCCTGCCCCTGAGCCTGCACCTGAGCCCTCCGTCGCGACCGTCCGGCACGTGGTGCACATCAGACTGGACCCCTCGCTCGACGAGACCCTGCGACGCGCTCTGGAGGACGACCTCCGCGAGCTGGTCGATGCACACCCCCATTCGCTGACGGCGAGCCTGCATCGCGACCTCGGTCGCCGACCCGAGGCCTCGGTGTCGGCGACGTGGATGGTGAGCATGGACTTCGCGTCCATGGCCGAGTTCGAGGCCTACCTGGCCAGTCCCCTGCATCAGGACTTCCTGCAGACCCACCTGCCGTCCATGGCCTACATCAGCGCGATCCAGGTGCC
>CAIZPS010000009.1 GCA_903934925.1 uncultured bacterium
CAGTGGCCACTCGCGGTGCCCAGTGGCCACTCGTGGTGCCCAGTGGCCACTCGCGGTGCCCAGTGGCCACTCGCTGGAGGGAGGGGGGAGCGTTGACATCGGGCGGGCAGACGTCCATAGTTGTCTAGACAACTGCGGGCGGGTGCGGGTGCCCGCCCATCCCGCATAGAGGAGTGCTGCCGTGGCCGACGTCGCCGAACAGCTCAAGCCGGAGGTTGTGCCCGAGTACATCGCCAGTTCGGTGCTCAACGGTGCCGCGCGCGAGGCCGCCATGGACATGATGCGTCGGCTCGCCGTGCACGTGCGCAACCAGACGACGGACCAGTTCGAGGGCAACTGGCAGGAGCCGGTCGAGAACTACGCCGACGAGGAGTTGTTCCGGGCCGAGGTCGAGACGCTGTTCAAGCGCATCCCGCTGCCTCTTGCCCTGTCGTGCGAACTCCCGGGCAAGAACACCTACAAGTCGCTCGAGGCCGTGGGCGTGCCGGTCGTCATCACGCGTGACGCCAAGGGTGAAGTGCACGCGATGCTCAATGTGTGCCGCCACCGCGGCGCCCTCATCTGCGCCCAGGGCCACGGCGAGTCCCGTGCCCTCACGTGCTCGTATCACGCGTGGTCCTATGGCATGGACGGCCAGCTCCGCGGCATCTACGGCGAGTCGACGTTCGGGGACTTCGACAAAGCCGAGCGCAACTTGATCCAGCTGCCTGTCGTCGAGACAGCCGGCCTGATCTTCGTGTGCCTCACGCCGGGACTGGAGATCGACATCGACTCCTGGCTCGGTGACTTCAAGCCGATTCTCGAGGGCCTGAAGCTGGATGAGTTGCACCTGTACTCCTCGCGCCAGATGCCCGGCCCGAACTGGAAGGTGACGATCGAGGGATATCTCGAGGGTTACCACTTCGCGTCGCTGCATCCCAACACGGTGTTCAAGACCAATCTCTCGAACACGGCGATCTTTGACGGTTTCGGACCGCACGAGCGGGTCGGCTTCGCCCTGCGCAATCTTGAGAACAGCCTCAAGGAGGGCAAGGATGTCGAGGAACTCGACCCGTCGGCCAATGTCGGCGCCATCATCTGGATCTTCCCGGGCATGTCCTTCGCGGGTGGCTTCCGCGAGCGCATGACCTGCTCACTCGTGCTGCCGACCACGAAGGTGAACGAGTCGATGTCCGAGCAGCGAGTGCTGACCCGCAAGCCGATCACCGACGAGAACCGGCCCGACCTCGAGACGTTCGCGGACTTCTTCTACGACGTGACGTACGAGGAGGACTACATCACCGGGTACGGCGTCCAGAAGGGCGTCCTGAATGTCGGGGGCACGACGCAGCTGTACGGCCGCAACGAGCCGGGTGTGCAGTACCTGCACCAGACGATCAACCGGCTGATGAAGGAGAACCACCAGCCCGGCTACGCGCTGCCGAAAGAGGCGTGACGCCGGCGGAGCAGGGCCGCCTGGGAAAACGCGTGGACGACCTATTTTCCGGTTTCCATTGACGAGCCGCACGAACTTGGGTGGAATACCGGCACGGCGGTCATCCGACCGCCATCGAGACGTGGGAGAGCACATGGGTTCACTGGACGGCAAGGTCGCAGTCATCACCGCCGGCAGCACCGGGATCGGCTTCGGCATCGCCCAGGCTTTCGTCGCTGAGGGGGCGTCCGTTGTCCTCGGCAACCGCTCCGCAGAGAAGGGCAAGCATGCCCTCGATCGTCTCAACGTCGGAGATCGCGCCACGTTCATCGAGACCGATGCCCTGGTCCGCACCAGCATCGACAACCTCGTCGACTCTGCGGCAGCGAAGTACGGCACCGTCGACATCATGGTCAACTGCGCTGGTGGCTCGGATGGCTGGGCGCTCATTGGTGACCTCAGCGACGAGGCCTGGGAGAAGGGCCTGATCTGGAACGCATCCTCCGCGTTCTGGGGCACTCGTGCGGCATTGAAGTACATGCTCCCCCAGAGCTACGGGCGAATCATCAACATCGCGTCCATCGAGGGCAAGATCGCGTCCAAGGTTGCGGTCTCGCACTACATCGCCGGCAAGCACGCGATGATCGGGCTCTCCAAGGCCACCGCGGTCGAGTACGGCACGACGGGCGTCACCTGCAATGCGATCTGCCCCGGCCCGATCGAGACTGAGCTCATGAAGGACGCCGGTGCGCAGGTCGCAGCTGCGTCCGGCATCACCTACGAGGCGTTCCTTCAGGCCTTCGCGGACGACTGCCTGACCAAGGAGCTGCAGACGGTGGAGCAGGTGGCGGGCATGGCGCTGCTTCTCGCCGGGCCGCTGGGTGGCGGCATGACCGGCGCGACCTACAACGTCGACGGCGGCTCGGCACCCTTCTAGCGGGCGGCCCGGGTCAGGGCCATTACGGTCTAGTCATGGCGTACGTGTACGAGGACTATCGGGATCTTGTCGTCATCGACCGGGTCGATGAGGCGGACGGTGTCGTGAGCATCCGGCTCGCCGCCCCGAGTGGGGAGAAGCTCCCCGCCTGGGATCCGGGTGCCCACATCGACCTCCAGCTCGAGAACGGAGTCGAGCGGCAGTACTCGCTGTGCAGTCACTACCAGGCGGACACGTGGCGCATCGCGATCCTGCGCGAGCCGGCCAGCCGCGGTGGGTCGTCCTACGTCCACGACAACATCAAGGTGGGCGACGCGGTGAAGACGCGTGGCCCGCGCAATCACTTCCCGCTGGTCGATGCCCCTGCCTACCTGTTCATCGCAGGGGGTATCGGGGTGACGCCGATGGTGCCCATGCTCGGTGAAGTGATCTTCGACAAGGGCGTTCCGTGGACCTTCTGGTACGGCGGTCGCACGCGGGCGTCGATGGCCTTCCGCGACAAGCTCGAGGCCCTCGGCGCGCACATCTGGCCTGAGGACGAGAAGGGGCTCCTTCCGCTCGAGCAGATGCTCACGGAAGCCGCGCCGGACACTGCCGTGTACTGCTGCGGGCCAGGTCCGCTGATCGACGCCGTCGAGGCCATGTGCGCGAAGCTGGGGCGCCCCGCCCCTCACGTCGAGCGCTTCTCGGCGAAGGTGATCGAGACCGATGGCGACGGCGGCGACCACGAGTTCACCGTGGTGGTGAACAGCACGGGGGCGGAGTTCCAGGTTCCGGTCGGCACCAGCATCGTCGAGGTGCTGCAGGGGAACGGGGTGCCCATCATGACCTCATGCGCGGAGGGCGTCTGCGGCACGTGCGAGACGAAGGTGATCTCCGGTGAGATCGTGCACCGCGACTCGTTGCTGTCCGAGGAGGATCGGGAGGAGGGGGTCTACATGATGCCCTGCGTGTCCCGGTGTCGAGGGGATCGCCTGGTCCTGGACATCTAGGCGGGATCTGCGGCCGGGGGACTCCCACGGATGTCTTGAAGAAGTCGTCTAGACAAGTGTACGGTGGGGGGATTCCGCAGGACCTGCTCGAGAGGACTCCCATGACGACTCCCTTCGTCCCGCCCACCCGAGGCGACGGACCGCTGCGCTTCGCGCCGGAGATCCCCAACACCCCGGGCAAGTCCGAGACGGTGCCCTCGTCCTGGTATACCGATCCGGAGCGCTTCGAGCTCGAGCGCAAGTACGTGCTCAACCCCAGCTGGCAGATTCTGTGCCGCTCCGAGCAGCTCCAGCAGACGGGCGATCACGTCGTCTGGGAGGGCCACGGGGAGACCGTCGTCATCACCCGCAAGAAGGACGGCACCCTCGGCGGCTTCCACAACGTGTGCCTGCACCGTGGAGCACGCATCGTGCGTGACTCCGGCGAATGCGCGCGGCGCTTCAAGTGCCCTTGGCACGACTGGGTCTACGACTTCGACGGCAAGGTCGTCGGCGTACCCGACCGCGAGGACTTCGATCAGGACAAGCTCGCCGGGCTGCAGGCCCATCAGGTCGAGCTGGCGGAGTGGGGTGGCTGGGTCTGGGGCGTGCTCGCCGGCCCGGGTGTCGCCCCGCCGCTGGACGAATGGCTGGGCGACGACATCCGCGCCGATCTCGGTGCCTATCGCATGGAGGACATGTTCCTCAAGGAGAAGATGACCTGGTACGTCGATGTCAACTGGAAGGTTGTCGTCGACGCGTTCAATGAGTTCTACCACGCGCCTGCGCTGCACCACATCCCTCCGCAGGACGTCAAGGACGGCCGCGAGATGCGGATCTTCGAGTTCGACCGGCACTCGATGATGGTCGTCCCGCTGAAGGGTGCACTGCCCAAGCTGAAGGAGAACCCGGATCACCAGTCCGTGGCGATCTGCCACTACACGATCTTCCCGACGAGTGTGTTCAACAACAATCCCGAGCACCTGCAGCTGTTCCGCTCCGTGCCGATCTCGCACAACAAGACACGGTTCGAGACCTGGGAGCTGTGGTACAAGACCGATGACCCGGACTACCTTGCGCGCACCCAGCGGCACTGGGATCACCTGAAGATCGTCGTCGGTGAGGATGTATGGACGTGGGAGGACATCTCCGCGGCTTCGCGCTCGTCGTACTACAAGGAGAACTTCTTCAACGACCGCGAGTGCAAGATCCCGAAGTTCCACAACCAGGTGCAGCGCCTGATCGATGAGGGCATCGCACGGGACATCGCCGGTGGGTGAGTCGGCGCCGGCCGTCTCGGACTTCACGTTCTCGTTCAACTGCATTGCGGACGTTCCCCTCGACGTCCGTTGCCGGGCGGCGCGTGAAGCAGGGTTCACCGAGATCGGCCTGAGCCTGCGCTGGATGGAGGGGTGGCTGGCTGAGGGGCACACTATCGCCGAACTCGACGACACCCTGGCTCAGCATGGCGTCACGGTGGCAGAACTCGAGGCGGTTCGGGTGATGGGCCCCGAGCCCGATCCACGCGAGGATCTCGCGGCCATGCTCGCCGAGCACCTGCGCCCGGCTCGCCTGCAGTCGGTGGGGCCCTACGAGGGCAGCCTCGACGAAGCCGCGGCAAGGGTCGCCCAGGTGGCCGACCGGTTCGCTCCGTGGGGGGTCGAGGTGGTGCTCGAGCCGCTGCCGTTCACCAACATGCGCACCCCTGCCGATGCCGCCGACATCATCCGTCGTGCCGACCGACCCAACGTGTCGATGTGCATGGACGTGTGGCACCTCTACCGAAACGAGCTGCCGCTCTCGCACCTCGACGACCTCTGGCCCTACATCTCCACCGTGCAGTTCAACGACGGCACCATCGAGTGCCAGTACCCGGACGACCTCCGTGAGGACTGCCTGATCAACCGCCGCGTTCCGGGCGAGGGGGAGTTCGACCTCGTCGGCCTGGTGCAGGCGCGCAACCGTCACCGCCCCGACTCCACCTGGAGCATCGAGGTCATCAACACCACGCTCAAGGATCAGGACCCCATGCTCAGTGCCCGGCAGATCGCCGATGGCCTTGCCGGTGTGCTGACGGCCAGCCGCGAGTCCTAGAACGACGGCGACCCACACCCGAAGACCCCGCGAACCCCTTCCGAGGAGAGGCACCATGACCAGCTACCGCGTCGACGGGCTCCGCCTGCCGGATCGCCACGACATCGAGCAGATGATGTTCCGCTACGCGAAGGCGGCCGACATGGCGGACATCCAGACCCAGCTCACCTGCTTCCACCCCGATGCGCGGGTGAACTTCAGCGGGAAGTGGATCGAGGGCCACGATGGGCTTCGTGAGGCGTGGAAGAACGCCTACACGCGCTATGCCCAGACGTCGCATGCCGTCACCAACATCTCCATCACGTTCACCGGAACGGACGATGCCGACGCGGAGAGCCTCATCACCGCGTGGCACCGCGGCGCCGATGGCAAGGAGTGGACGCTGCACGGGCGCTACATCGACACCTGGCACAAGAGCGTAGAGGGCTGGAAGATGAGTACCCGCGTCATCGTGGCGGCCGGTGCCGTCGGCAGAGATGAGTCGACGCTGACGATGATGCAGCGCCTGGCCATCAGCGACGGCCACTGATGGGACGCATGGAGGGCAAGGCGGCAGTCGTCACCGGCGGTGCTCGCGGCATAGGTGAGGGCATCGTGCGGCGGTACGTCGCCGAGGGTGCCAGGTGTGTCATCGCGGATATCGACGTCGAGGCGGGCGAGCGGGTGGCCGCGGAGCTCGGTGACTCTGCTGTCTTCGTGCGTACCGATGTCACCTCCGAGGATGACATCGCCGCCGCCATCGCCGCGTGCCGGTCGGCCTTCGGCTCGCTCGACATCATGATCAACAACGCTGGGGTAGTCGGGGCGATGGGTCCGATCGCCGACACTCCGCTCGCGGACTACGAGCGCACCATGAGCATCCTGCTCACGAGCGTCTTCCTCGGCACCAAGCACGCGATGGCCGTCATGAAGCAACAGGGCCATGGCGTCATCATCAATACCTCGAGCACGGCCGGCGTGCAGGGCGGTCTCGGGCCGCACGTGTATACCGCCGCGAAGCACGGGGTCATCGGCCTGAGCAAGTCCGTCGCGGTCGAGGCTGCTCCGCACGGAATCCGCGTGAATGTGATCTGCCCGGGTGCGACCCTGTCCTCCCTGACGGCAGGACTGGTCGCTGGTGGCAAGGACGATCTGGATGCGGCCTACGTGCGCCTGTCGTCCAAGTACCCGGGGGGACGAGCGCCGCGCCCGGAGGACATGGCGAATGCAGCCGTATGGCTGGGGAGCGACGAGGGTCAGTTCATGAACGGTGCCGTCATCGTGATGGATGCCGGCAAGGAGGTGCTGTCCGACCGGGCAGCGAAGTTCTACCCGGTCGACTGACGCTCGTTCGCTAGCTCGCCGAGCGCCCCACGGCCGAAACCCCGCTGAGGATGGCCCGCTCGTTGTCCATGCGCATGCGCAGGATGTCCTCGCCTCGGGTGATGAAGTCCGAGTTAATGGAGTCCATCACCAGGTCCATCGCCGTGGAGAAGGCCCGGCTGGCCCGCTGGTAGTCGTCGATCACGTCCGACAGGACGAGCGAGTCACCCGTGCGCGCACTGTCGATAGCCGTAGCAACCGCGGTGTCACCGGTCGCGGCAGCCACATCGGAGGCGAACTCCAGGTACAGCGAAGTCTCCTCGCGCATGACGGCGATCTCCCGCTCGCTCGCGTTGGCGCAGTCGTTGAGGACGATCATCAGCATGTGCAGGCGAATCTGCTGGGCCGGGTCGGTGAGGCTGGGCAGGATGTCGCGAGTGAGCTCCTGGACGACGTCCTCGAGGACTCGTGAGGTGGATGGGCGAGTGATCATCGGGAGGCCTCCGCGTTGTAGGGGAGTTCGAGGGCGTAGTCGAGGTAGAGCCGGTGGAAGTGGGCGTAGGCAGTCATCAGGAAGGTGCCCATGACCCCGCGGTGATGGCCCTGGGCCACGTCCTCGCATCCGCGGATGATGTCGAGCATGAGGTGGCTCGTCCCGAGGAGCAGGAAGTAGCGGGCGATCGCCGGGTTGATCTGCTCCTCGGTCAGACCCGTGAGCTCGCGGTAACGGGTCAGGAATGCTTCGGGATCCGGGTGGTAGAGGTGGGGCGGCATCGGGATCTGCAGGTAGTAGCCGAGGTCGAGGCGCGGGTCGCCGATCCGGGAGAACTCCCAGTCGATGATGTAAGGGTCGGTGCCCTCCGACAGTAGGAAGTTGCCAGGCTGAAGGTCGCCGTGCACCAACGTCATCGGCACCTCCGGGGGGATGTTCATCCGGATCTTCTTGAGTGCGTAGCGCAGGATCGGGTCGTCCTCGCCGGCTGCGTCGAGCATTCGCTCGAAGTTGGCGATGACATCGTCGAGGTGCTCCCGCCAGTCATCGGGGCGCTCGATGCTCTCGTGAATGCTGTCGAGGGGGGTGTTGTGCGCTGAGGCCATGATGGCGACAAAGTCGTCGCGTGCCTTGGCGAGGTCGGGGCCGGTGTCGAGGAACTTCTGCATCGACGTCGAGTCGATGGCCTCGGAGACGATGCAGGGGCAGCCCATGTACTCCCCGGTGGCGTCGAAGTAGCGCGGCACCGGAATGCGGAAGTCGGGGAGGTCCTTGACTGCCTGCAGCATGGCCCACTCCGCGGATCGGTCGCTGCGAAAGACGCTTCCCTCGACGGGCGGGTCTCCGCGAAGAACGAATCTCTCGGTGCTGCCGTCGGCCCATTGAACTTCGGCCATGACGGTGTCGCGGCTGTACCCGCCGGGCACGGGCGCGGCAGACACCACGGTCGCGCCGCGATCGGGTTCGACGGCGTCCAGGAAGGCCTGAAAGCGCTCGATGTCCATCCGTGCGTCCTCTCCTCGGTGGGTCATGCCTCGTCTGGGCGGTAGCTCAGATCGGTCCGGTCTCTGGTGCCGCGCACGGTCTCCGGGCGCTTGGCGAAGTACGCGTCCGCGGTGGGCTCCGTACGAGTCCAGTCGACAACCTCAGTGCGGTGCGTCATCCACCACCGGCCGTCGCGACGGACGTAGCGATCCACGTACCGTCCGCAGATGAATCGGTCGAATCCCTCGGTCGCATGCTGGTGGAAGGCCTGGAAGTAGACCTCCCCGGTGGCTGCGTCACCGTCGATCGTCAGGTTGATCTGCCCGAGGACGTGCTGGGTGGCGCTGTAGGCCTTGAGCGCTGTCATGGCCATGCCGGCCATCTCATCCGGTCCGCCGCGGAAGGAGCCGTAGTGCGTGGTGGCGTCATCCGCGAACACCGAGCGCACGAGTTCGCGGTCGTGGCGGTCGAGTCCGCGTGCGTAGGTTGCCGACAGCGCGCGCAGCTCGGCTTCGTCCGCGAGCTGCTGCAGCGAGTACCCGCTCATGGTGCGAGTACGCACTCGAGGTGACCGAATCCGCGGTCGGCTGCGTCGTCGAGGTTCACGCACGTGGCGAAGTTCTCGGCCCAGGCGTCTGCTCGTGGCACGAACCATCCGGCGGGATCCTGCACGTCGGTCGGGTGGGTGACGTCCCACACCTCACCTTCGTGGTGGTCGTTGCCACGGTAGACGCCCCGTCCCCGGCGGTCGGCGAAGCCGTCGTGGTAGCCACCACCTTGCAGGTACACGGGCCAGCCGACGGGAGTCAGCAGGAATCGATCGACGGTGCCGTCATCGCGGGTGAGCGTGACCGTCGTGTCAGCCGCACGGGGGAGGCCGTCGATGCGGGTCGCGATGCCGTGCCCTGATGTGTATCGCCAGCGTGGCGTGTGCGGGTCGAGGGGGATCACCACAGCCTCGAAGCCATCTACGGAGTCGTCGGCCTGCTGGTGGAACTGCCAGAACATCACCCGATCAGGCATCCGCACCATGGTCCATTGACGCATCGCGAACCCGCGGCGCGGATCGCGGCCGAGGACGGGTGCGATGCCGTCCTCCACCCCGCCGGTGCGGCCCAGGCCCCAGGAGTGATCACGCACGCCCAGCCACGTGCTCGGCGTCACGTCGAGCGTTCGGCCGGCGACCGTCAGCGTCCCGGTCACGGCGCATGCCTGGTCGTAGTTCGTGCGGTCGTAGACCTTGCGCCCGCCCGAGTAGCGAACGACGCGGTCCTCCAGGTGCGGCTCGTGAAGTGAATGCCAGGTGAGTTCGAAGGCAATGCCGTAGGGGTTCTCCGCGCAGGTGAGCCGGAGTTCCTCCAGGGGGTGCACGATGTCCAGCCGCAGTGGACCCACGGCGATGTCGTCGTTGTCGGGACGCAGGCGCCGTGACCACCGCAGGTTGTGCTGCTGGCCATCGATCGTGGCGCAGGCGAAGCCGTCCATCACATCGGTGTTGGCATACAGCCGGATCGCGGCGAAGAGGGTGGTGCCCGTCGCCTCGTCGCCGAGAGTGAAGTAGAAGCCGTCGTTCCAGTGGACGGAGTCGCTCTCGACGGAGTCGAAGGTGCCGCCGATCTGGTGGCGGGGGTACTCGTCCATGCGGGTCAGGCGTCCCGGGTCGGTCATGGCAGGAGCCTATCGGGCGGACGTCGAGTTATGAGACGAAATGTCCTATAGAGTCCGGGACATGAAGACCCTCATCCTCGGCGGCAGCACCTTCGTCGGTCGGCGCATGGTCGACCTCCTCGTCCGGGAGGGGCACCGGGTGGCGGTGCTCAACCGCGGCCGCACGACAACGGCCCTCCCGGAGGGAGTCGAGCGGATCGTCGGTGATCGCACCAGCACTGAGTCGATGCGCGAGGCGCTCGCCGACACGCAGTGGGACGCCGTGATCGACGTCTCCGGCTTCGTCATGGCAGCCGGTGGAGGCCAGTTCGAGGAGCTCATCGCCATGCTCGACGGCCGGGTGGGCGCGTATGTCTTCGTGTCGTCGATCATGGCCTACGAGCCGAGCGGGATCATGCCGTGGACGGAGGATGCGCCGACCACCAGCGATCCGGTGATCACCTACGGCGGGTTCAAGGCACATGCGGAGCGCGCCATCCTGGAGCGCCACGCCTCGACCGGCTTCCCGGGTTCGATCGCACGACCGGCTGCCATCTACGGACCGGACAACAACATCCACGACATGGAGACGGCGATGTTCCTGCGTCTGCGCCGTGGGCTGCCCATCCTCCTCCCGCATGAGGGCCTCGTCACCACCAACTACGGACACGTGGACGATCTCTGCCTGAACCTGCGTGAGATGGCCGAGCTGTCCGCCGCCCACGGCGAGGTGGTCAACATCACCGGGCAGGGGGCATCCGCGTGGTCCTGGACAGAGCTCCTTGCCGGGATCGTGGGCACGCAGGCGGACTACGTCGAAGTGCCGACCGGGTACACCGAGCGCAAGCCCCTCTACGGCCACCTGTTCGGCATGAAGCACCACGGCATCCTGTCGATCGCCAAGGCAGCCGCACTCGGTCTCACCGCCGAGCGTGGCATCGAGCGGGGCTATCGCGAGACCTACGAGTGGTTCTGCTCGACCGATCTGGTGGACGCACCCGACCAGCTCTCCGATCCGATGTGGGGTGCGGGCTTCGACTTCGCCCTCGAGGCCGAGGTGGCGCGCGAGCTGCAGGGCCGCTGATGGAGGCGCTCGTCCCCGATGGCGTGATCCGCGAGGCGATTCGCGCGGGCCTGGCCGACGCGAGTCTGGGCTCGCCCGACCAGTGGGCGGCGGTGACCGAGTACGTCGACGGTCGAGGCGAGGATCCATGGCCGGGCCGCCGTGCCCGGCTTGCGGAAGGCGATGTGCCGATGACCGAGCTGCGCGAGTGGCTCGAGGCCGACGTGGTCACGGCTGCTCCGCTCATGCGCGCCTTCACCAGTCATGACACCAGCATCGAGCACGCGGTCGTCCTGGTGGACGACGACGAGCAGCAACGCCTGGCCCGATGGCTCAGTGCCCACGCGGGGCACGCCGTGGATGTCGTGAGCGCCACCGTCATCGGCGGCGGTTTCTCGCGCAGGATGTGGCGGGTCACCCTGCGGGAGGCGGCGGTTGAGCGGCGGGTGATCGTGCGCATCGAGCAGGGGGGAATGTTCGGCACCGACACTGAGACGGAGGTCGCGTCCATGCGTGCGCTGCACGCTGTCGGGTACGCCGTCCCTGCAGTGGAGGCCGTCGAGTCCACCGGCGTCGTCCTGGGTCAGCCCTTCTTCGTCATGGAGGAGGTGCCCGGTGCCGTGCGCCTTGACGATGCCGGGCTCGACGACATCATCCGTTCGGTCTCTGAGCTCCATCAGGTTCCCGTGACCGTGCTGGATCCGTCGGGTCGCACTCCGGGGCAGGTGGTATCGGACAACATCGAGGGATGGCGGCGCATGTATCGGGCGCATTCGCCGGAACTGCCCCTCGTCGAGCAAGGGGCCGACTGGCTGCATGCTCATCTCCTCCCGACCGGGCCGTCCGTCATCGTGCATGGTGATGCAGGTCCCGGTAACGCCCTGTTCCATCCCGAACGCGGCCTGACGACCATCGACTGGGAGTTCGCGCACGTCGGCGATGCCGCCGAGGACTGGGCCTATCTCGCCCTCATCCGCGGCCGGCGGATCATGGACGGGCAGTCGTGGAAGGCCCGTCTCGCCGCCGTTGCAGGAGTCGAGTACTCGTCCGAGCAGTGGCGGACCTGGCTGGCCTACAACCACTTTCGTGGAGCCTGCGTCAACCTGTCGGCGCGCTCGGTCTTCGAGCGCGGGCCACGGCGCACCGCGGACCAGCTTGCCATCGGAGTCGCAGTGCACCTGCGCTTCCTGTCGCAGCTCGCGGAGATCACCTGCTCATGACCGACGCACGTTACGAGCGCAGTCGGGCCGCGGTGCACGACGCCGTGTGCTCGGTGCTGGTTGCTGAGGGGCTGAGTGCCCTGACCCCGGATCGGCTCGCTCAGGAGTCCGGGGTCTCGCGCAGCACGATCTACCGCAACTGGCCCGACATGGCCGCGCTCGCGTGCGAGGTGTTCGACGAGCTCATGCACCGTGAGCCCGTCGACCTCAGTGGCGACCCTGCGGTGGCCCTGCGTCAGTACCTCACCGACTACGCCCGGCGGCTGAACGATCCGGTCTACATGGCGGTGCTCACCGCTCTGATCGAGGGTTCCGCGCGTGATGGTGCGTTCGCCGACATCCACCAGCGGGTGTTCGCACAGAGTCGGTCGCGGGCGAGTGAGGTCGTGCGTCGAGCTCGGGCGGCCGGCATGATCGATGCCGGACGCGAGGTCGCGCAGTGCGTCGAGGACCTGCTTGCCCCGTTCCTCTACCGAAGGCTGGTCACGCGCCAGCGCATCGCACCGGGGCAGGTGCAGGCTCTGGCGGACGAACTCGTCACCCGCTGGGCCTGACGCCTACTGCTCCTCGAGTGACCTCTGCCGCGCGCCCTTGTCGTGGTAGTCGTACTCGGCGGCGACCTTGAGGCCGTCGAACACGAGGTACGACAGTCCGGGCACGATCCACTTGCGGCCCAGATGCCCCGGGCCCATCGAGTCGTCGATGACGGTCGCGCTCATCTGCCACTGCAGTGCGAGTCCGTCGGGCCTGGCCCAGAACTCTCCGGTCGGCTCAAGGACGAGATCCGGATAGCGCTCGAGGCCGTGGCCGAAGTACTCGCGGATGGCCGGCCAGCCCTCCTTCAGGCCGCCGACGCTGTCCCAGAGGACGGGCGAGTCGGTGAGGTACTGGCGCGGTGCATCGACATCCCCGCTCGACCATGCCGCGAAGAGTGCCTTCACGACCTCGATGCGGGCCAGGTCTGTCTCGTCGAACTCGCTCATCTCGCTCCTCGGTCAGGGTGGGTGACTAGGCGGACAGGTAGGTGCCCCCGTTGGCGGTCAGGACGCGACCGTTTATGAATCCCGCCTCGGGTGAGGCAAGGTACGCGACTGCGCTGGCGATCTCCTCGGGCGTGCCGGCGCGACCGGCGGCTATCCCGGCCACCAGGCGTTCGTGCCGCTCGGGCGTCATGCGTCCCTCGAGCAGCTCGGTACCGGCGGTGTATCCGGGGGAGACCACGTTCGACGTGATGCCCTCGCGGCCGAGTTCACGCATGAGCGTGACGGCGTACGTCTCGAGAGCACCCTTGGCGGAGGCGTAGGCGGGGCTGCCGGTTCCCATCTCGGCTGCGAAGGAGCCGATGATCACGATGCGTCCGCCGGGCCGGCGCATCATGGGCTTCAGCGCCTCTGTCATGAGCACGACGCTGAGGGTGTTCGCCCGCCAGGTCGACTCCCAGACGGCCGCTACGTCGTCGAGCCCGCCGTTGATCCGCGGCTGCGGCGAGCCGGCGTTGTTGACGAGGACGTCGATGGCGTCGAGGTCGGCGGCGGCCCACTCGGCGAAGGCCTGAACGGCCGCGACATCGGCGACGTCCACCGATCGGGTGTCGACTCTGACTCCCTCAGCAGACGAGCGCAGGCCTTCGGCTGTCGCGTCGAGCCGATCCTGGCGTCGACCCAGGAGCACGAGTCGGGTGCAGGACGCGGCCAGGGCCGCAGCGCACGCGGCACCGATACCAGTGCCGGCACCGGTGACGACCGCGACGCGTTCCACTGGTGCTCCCCAAGAAGGTTGGACGTCCTTGTACCCGGCGACGTGGGACACGTTACCCTCGGGAGGCATCCGGCAGGGCGGTTACCGCGAGGTCCCCCCACGAACAGGAGTTCCCATGACCACGTCCGTCATCATCGATGGAGCCCGCACCCCGGTGGGCAAACTGCTCGGCGCCTTCGCCTCGCTGTCGGCCGTCGACCTCGGGGCCGTGGCCATTCGGGCGGCGCTGGAGCGCAGTGGCGTCGGTGCGGATCAGGTGGACGCGGTCGTGATGGGCCAGGTGTACCAGGCCGGCGCCGGCCCGAACCCGGCCCGCCAGGCGGCGGCCGCTGCGGGACTGCCCATGAGCGTGCCCGCGCTCACTGTCAACAAGCTCTGCCTCTCCGGGCTTGTCGCCGTTGCGATGGCGGACCAGATGATCCGATCGGGCCAGCACGAGGTCGTGGTGGCCGGGGGCATGGAGTCCATGACCAACGCGCCGCACATGATGCTCGGGGCGCGACAGGGGTACAAGTACGGCAGCGCGAACCTGGTCGACGCTCTCGATCAGGACGCTCTCGTGTGCGCATTCGATGCGATGTCCATGGGTGCGGCGACCGAGAAGTACGGCAAGCCCCACGCGATCAGCCGCCACGACATGGACGCCTTCGCGGAGCGCTCGCATCGTCTCGCGGCCGCGGCCACGGCTTCCGGTCGTGCGGCTGAGGAGATCGTTCCCGTCGAGGTGAAGACCCGTAAGGGCGTCGTCACCGTCACCGACGACGAGGGCGTGCGTCCGGAGACCACGATGGACTCCCTCGGTGCGCTGCGGGCGGCCTTCGACAAGGAGGGTGCCATCACCGCAGGCAATGCCTCCCAGCTTTCCGACGGTGCCGCGGCCCTGGTGGTGGTGAGCCGCGAGTGGGCGGAGAAGCACGGACTTCCCTGGATCGCCGAGATCCGCGGCCATGGTGAGGTCGCCGGGCCGGACCCGTCCTTGCTGCTCCAGCCGGCCGCTGCGATCAACGACGCCCTGCGGCGCGACGGTTCGCTCTCCGTGGCGGATCTCGATGTCGTCGAGATCAATGAGGCGTTCGCCAGTGTGGGCCTGGCCTCCATGCGCGATCTCGGACTGCCCGAGGAGAAGGTCAACGTCAACGGCGGGGCGATCGCCATCGGTCATCCGGTCGGCATGAGCGGTGCGCGCATCCTGCTGTCTGCGGCCTACGAGTTGAAGAAGCGCGGTGGCGGCACCGGCGCCGTGGGCCTGTGCGGCGGCGGCGGTCAGGGCGAGGCGATCGTCTTCACGACTCCGGCCTGAGGCGCAAGCCCGGGGTTCAGTCGTCCGTCGGCGTGCGCGTGGTCACGAGGCCGCCGAGCACGTCGCTGAGTGTCACGAGTCCCACGACGTTGGGTCCGTCGCTCACGACGGCGAGGTGGCTGCTCGTCCTGCGCATCCGGGCAAGCGCCTCGTGGATGCTGTCCGTGGACGACAGTCTCAGGATCGGGCGAATCAGCCGCTGGATGGGCAGGTGTGACGGTCGGGTCAGGGTGTCGCGCACATGGACCGTGCCGACGATCCGGTCGGGAGTGCCCACGATGATCCGGTGGTGCCCGGTGGCCTCAGTGGCGGCACGCACGTCGGCGACCGTGGCATGAACGGGCACCATGGTGAGGTGCGTGTCGGCCGGTACGAGAGCGCTCACTGGGGTTGACTGCATGGCCAGGGCGGCCGCGACACGTGTCGAGTACATGATGTCGAGGGCGCCGGTGTCCTCGGAGTGCTGGACGAGGTGCCTCAGTGCATCGGTGTCCTGTGCTGCCGACACCGCGTTCACCGGAGTGACGCCCACGCGCTGCAGCAGGCGATTGGCCGCGTTGTTGAGACCGACGAGCAATGGCTTGGTTATGACGAGGAACCCTCGCATGGGAATGGCCAGGAGCGTCGCCGATGTCTCCGGATGCGCGATGGCCCACGACTTTGGTGCCATCTCGCCGATGACGAGGTGAAGGAACGTGACGATGAGGAGGGCGAGCACGAACGCGATGACGTCGGCCGTTACCTCGGGCAGTCCGAGGTTCAGGAATGCCGGCATCAGCCAGTCATGGACCGCGGGTTTCGTCACGGCACCGAGAATCAGCGTGCAGGCGGTGATGCCCAGCTGTGCCCCGGCGAGCAGCACGCTGAGTTCGGAGGCGTTGCGCAGCGCAGCGCGGGCTGCGCGGCTCTCCCTAGCGCGATCCTCGAGTCGATGACGTCGTGCGGCGAGCAGTGCGAATTCCACCGCCACGAAGAAGGCGCTCAGGGCGATGATGCCGATCGTCACGAGGACGACTGTTGCGGGATCGCTGATCACGACGACACCGCCTCGATGTCCTCGGGATCGGGATCATCGACCGTGATGCGCACGAGGGCAGGCACGTGCCGCTCGATCTCCAGGGTCTGCACGGCAGCCATTCGAGGACGCGCGTTCTCGTCGTCGAGAAAGTCGTCAGGATCGATGGGAAGCTCGATCAGCACCGTTTCGCCGACGCCGGGAAAGCCACCCTTGGTGGCGATGACCATGCCGGCCAGGGTCTCGTACTCTCCCTCGGGCAGGGAGATGTCGAGTGCCCGCTCGGCCTCGTCGATGTGAGTGTCGCCGGGCATGACCCAGCCCTCGCCGTCGAAGTGGTGCGGGATCTCAGGAACGTCGTGCTCGTCGGTGATCTCGCCGACGATCTCCTCCGCCAGGTCCTCCAGGGACAGCACGCCGGAGAACCCGCCGTACTCGTCGACGACGCAGGCCAGCTGGTTGCTGGACTCGCCGAGCACCGACAGTGCCTCGGGCAGGCTCATGACGGTCGAGACGAGTGGAGCCGGTCGCATGACCATGCGCACGGAGGCGGAGTCTGGCTCGTCGGTGGCCAGCACGTCGACGAGATGCACGACGCCGAGGATGTCCTCCCCGTTGGATGCGAGCACCGGATAGCGCGAGTGACCTGTCGACATCAGCTCCCGTACTTGGCCGATGGTCTCCTTGGAGGAAATGGTGTCGGCCTTGGTGCGCGGGACCATCGCGTGCTGGACCGTTTGCTCGGGGAAGTCGAGGATGCGATCGAGCAGCGCTGAGAGCTCGTCCGGGATCTGCCCGGACTCACGCGACTCCTCGACGATGTGCTCGAGGTCGCGTGCCGAGGCCGAGTGCTCGACGTCATGGACGGGCTCGATGCGGAACAGGCGCAGGAGCGCGTTGGACGAAGCATCGAAGATCTTGATCAGCCATCCGAAGATTCCGAGGTAGAGGCGGGTGGAGCCGGCGAGGGCGATCGCCGTTGGCTCGGCTCGTGCGATGGCCAGGTTCTTCGGGAACAGCTCGCCGAAGAGCATCTGCACGAGCGTGGAGAAGGACAGGGCGATGACGGCTCCGATGGCGAGGGACACTCCTGCCGGGATGCTGATGCCACCGAGTGCTGTGCCGATCGAGACGCCGATCAGCGGCTCGGCGACATAGCCGACGAGAAGGCCGGTGACGGTGATGCCGAGCTGGGCACCGGACAGCATGAACGAGGTGCGTGAGGTGATCGTCAGTGCACGGGCTGCTCGGGCATCGCCGGCGTCGGCGCGTGCCCGCAGTGCGGCGCGATCGACCGCCATGAACGCGAACTCCTGGGCGACGAAGTAGCCGGTGGCAGCCGTGATGAGGACGACGACGGCGATGCCCACGATCAGGGTGAGCAGCAGGTCCAACGGGCTTGGCTCCTCGGGTCCGCCCCCGATGGGGGCTGGTCCATCACTGTACCTGCGCCGTCGTCGCCTCGGGAAGAGCCGTGCTCACCAGGGGAAGAACGGCGGCATGTCCTGCGGCACGCGCGTGGTGAACTCCGCGGTCCGCTTGTCGAGGAACGCCGAGACGCCCTCCTTGCCGTCGGCCTGGCTCGTGTAGAACATTGCGAGGGACTCGATGCGATGGGCGTCGATGGGATGCGGCTCGGCGGCGTTCCGGTAGAGCATCTGCCGCGCGAGCGCTGTGGCCACGGCGGAGCGACCCTCGGTGAAGCGACGGGCCATCGCGTAGGCCGTGGGGAGGAGGTCCTCCTCCGCGACGACTTCGCGCACGAGCCCGACCTCGCGGGCCTGCTCGGCGTCGAGGATGTCGGCGGAGTAGACGAGTTCGAGGGCGCGACCCAGTCCGACGATGCGCGGCAGGAACCATGTCGAGCACGCCTCGGGCACGATGCCCAGACGCCCGAACACGAATCCGATGCGGGCCCGGTCCGAGGCGATGCGCACGTCCATGGGCAGTGTCATGGTCGCCCCGATGCCGACGGCCGCACCGTTGATGGCGGCGATCACGGGCTTCAGGCAGCGATGGATGGCGAGTGAAACGCGCCCGCCCGTGTCGCGGACACCGGTGATGATGGCAGGGTCCTCCAGTCGGTCGACCATGTCCTGCAGGGTGGGCTGCTGGCTCTCGTCGAGGCCGAAGACGTTGCCGTCGGACGACAGGTCCATGCCTGCGCAGAAGGCGCGCCCGCTGCCCGTCACGACGATGGCGGCGACCTTCTCGTCGGCACTGGCGTGATCGAAGGCGTCGACCAGTTCGTCCGCCATCGTGACGGTGAAGGCGTTCAGGCTGTCGGGGCGGTGCAGCCAGAGGGTGAGGATGGTGTCGGACACCTCGTAGCGCAGGGTCTGGTACTCGCGGCTCATGAGACTCTCCTCGCTGATCTGGGGGTGATCGACGTCCCGTGCCGGACGGGTTCGCGGGCACGGGGGCCGCCCGTGAATGCTTGGACACCATATAGTTGGATGAGCA
>CAIZPS010000010.1 GCA_903934925.1 uncultured bacterium
ACCTCGGTGCCCGGTCCGACGAACATCGTCCCGCGCTCCTGCAGGTTGGCCAGCGCGAATCCGGTCGTGGGCCCGCTGCGATCGGCGACGAGCGACCCCGTCGGGCGAGTGCGCAGCTCGCCGTGCCAGGGCTCGTAGCGATCGAAGACGTGATGCAGGAGCCCCGTGCCGCGCGTTTCCGTCAGGAACTCCGTGCGGAATCCGATGAGCCCCCGTGCCGGGACGATGTACTCCATGCGGATCCAGCCCGTGCCATGGTTGATCATCTGCTCCATGCGCCCCTTGCGCAGAGCCATGAGCTGCGTCACGACGCCGAGGTAGTCCTCAGGAATGTCGACGCTCAGGCGCTCGACCGGCTCATTGAGCTTGCCGTCGACGATGCGGGTGACCACCTGCGGCTTGCCGACGGTGAGCTCGAACCCCTCGCGCTTCATCATCTCGACGAGGATGGCGAGCTGAAGCTCGCCTCGTCCCTGCACCTCCCAGGTGTCAGGACGCTCGGTCGGGACAACGCGGATCGACACGTTGCCGACGATCTCCGTCTCCAGTCGCGCCTTGACCATGCTTGCCGTGAGCTTCGTGCCGCCGCTTCGACCGGCGAGAGGCGACGTGTTGATGCCGATGGTCATCGAGATCGACGGTTCGTCGACCGTGATGACTGGCAGCGCGACGGGATTCTCCAGATCGGCCAGCGTCTCGCCGATAGTGATCTCGGGGATGCCGGCAACCGCGATGATGTCGCCGGGACCGGCCTCAGCCACGGGGACGCGCTCAAGCGCCTCCGTCATGAGCAGCTCGACGACCTTGACGCGCTCCGAAGTGCCGTCCGCCTTCATCCACATGACCTGCTGGCCCTTGCGGATCGTGCCCTGATGCACGCGGCACAGGGCGAGGCGCCCCAGGTAGGGCGAGGCGTCGAGATTCGTGACGTGGGCCTGCAGTGGCTTGGCCTCGTCGTAGGTGGGGGCGGGGATCGCCGTCATGAGGGTGGCGAACAGCGGCTCGAGGTTCTCTTCAGCCGGCATTCCTCCGTCAGCGGGCCGCTCCAGGGAAGCGCGCCCGGCCTTGGCGCTCGTGTAGATGATCGGGAATTCGATCTGGTCATCGGTCGCGTCGAGATCGAGGAAGAGCTCGTACGCCTCGTCGACGACTTCAGCGATGCGTGAGTCCGGGCGATCGACCTTGTTGATGACGAGGACGACGGGCAGTCGCTTCGCGAGGGCCTTGCGCAGGACGAACCGTGTCTGCGGCAGCGGGCCTTCCGATGCGTCGACCAGCAGCACGACCCCGTCGACCATCTCCAGGCCGCGTTCGACCTCGCCGCCGAAGTCGGCGTGACCGGGCGTGTCGATGATGTTGAACGTGACCCCTCCCTCGGGGGCCGCCGGACCGGTGTACCGGACCGACGTGTTCTTCGCGAGGATCGTGATGCCCTTCTCGCGCTCAAGGTCCATGGAGTCCATGACCCGGTCGTCAACGTCCTGATTGGCCCGGAAGGCACCCGACTGCCACAGCATGGCGTCGACGAGTGTGGTCTTCCCGTGGTCGACATGGGCGATGATGGCGATATTGCGGAGGTCCTCGCGGCGAGTCACGTCGTGACCCTATGGGGCACCGGGCCATTCGCTGAAATCCTGGGAGGCGATCGTGACCTGGTACTCGGAGATTCCGGCTCGACGGACCCGTCAGATCGCGGGAGACGTCTGGCTCGTGCTGTGGAGCGCCCTGTGGATCTGGGTGGCCTTTCGCCTGCATGACCTGATCATGAATCTGGCGGCTCCCGGGCTGGCCATCGCCGAGGGGGCCACCGACCTGGCGACGAGTATCGATGACGCCGGCGAGACCGTCGCCTCCGTCCCCTTGATCGGCGATGCGATCAGCGCACCCTTCGACGGGATGGCAGATGCTGCCCTCGGAATCGCTGATGCCGGGCAGTCGACCGCCGACGCGGTGGCACTGCTCGCCCGATTCCTCTCCATTGCGCTGGCTGTGCTGGCGATCATGTCGTGGGCCGTCATCTGGGTGCCGATCCGCATTGCCTTCATTCGCCGCGCCACCGCTGCCCGCAAGCTCGTCGACGCCAACGAGGACCTCGACCTGTTCGCGCTGCGCGCAATGGCACGTCAGCCCCTGCACGTGCTGGCGCGGATCAGTGACGACCCTGCCGGCGCGTGGCGTCGGGGTGATCAGCGCATCATCAGCGAGCTGGCGGCACTTGAACTGCGCTCGGAGGGCCTACGAGCACCCACCGTCACCTGAGCGCTGGCAGCACGCAGCACTGGAACAGCGGGGCGAGGTCGGTGCGATCCTCGGCATCAGCGGGCGACAGCCACAGCACCTCGTCGATCTCGTTGCAGGCTGTGACGCCCGCGACCCATGGATGCTCGTAGATGTGCCCGTGCACCGTCCGGCCACCCTCATTGGCCGCAGGGGCCGTCCAGTCGCCGAGAAGCACGAGTCGATCGACATCGAGCATCACGCCGAGCTCCTCGTGCGCCTCGCGCACAGCCGTGCGGTCGGGGCTCTCCCCCTCCTCGATCTTCCCGCCGGGGAGCATGAACCTGTGCGTCTCCCGCTTGCGCACGAGAAGAATGCGTCCATCGTCGTCACGCATGACGACGGCGGCGACGACGAAGTCAGCTGCCGTCGATGAACTCACTCGAGGATCGCCGATGCCGAACCCTCAGCGAGGAAGGACTCCAGGGAGTCGAAGTAGCTCTCCATCCCGGCCTGAGCCTGGACCGCCTGCCCCTCGGGCAGCTCTCCGTACTGGCTGAACTTCACCCAGCTGTACATACCGCGGCTGTCGAACTCGATCACGATGCGGTGGTGCGCTGCTTCGGGGTCGCGCAATGCGAACTCCTCGGCTGACTGCGAATAGCTGAGGGTGTGCTCGAGCCTCTTCTGATCGACGACGTCGGTGTAGTGACCCCAGAAGTAGGCCACGAACCCCATCGCGGACACGTCCACGGCCACGGCCCATGCTCCACCGACGACGGCATCGGACATGACCGATCCGGGAACGACCGAGAGATCCGTCGGGTGATACCACGCCTCGAGGGCGGCGGCATCGGTCCAGGCGTCCCACAGGATCTCGACCGGAAGATCGAACTCGCGCTCGACGGAGTACAGGAAGTCGCTCATGACATCACTGTAGGAGTCACGACATCACTGAAGGAGTTGGGGGATTCCTGTGGTCACCGAGACCTGCTGACCTGGGGACCAGATCCGCATCTGTGACCCCCAATCCGGCAGGTCTCGGTGTCTCAGAATCCGTTGTCCGCCCGGTACACCGCGACGACCGCGTTCGCATGACCGTGGCCCATGCCCTGATCCTTCAGGAAGGCCACCTGCTCCATGTGCTTGGCGTCACGCACCGCATCGAGCTGCGTCATCCAGTACGAGATGGGGTGCCCGTACTTCTTCTCGATGGACGGGAAGTAGGACTTCGGCCCCGTCACCTTCACGTCACTCCTCCAGTCCATACGCCGGTGTCACATCCACGCTCGTTTGTGACACCAGCGTATGGAACGTCAGACGTTGAACCTGAACTCGACGACGTCGCCGTCGTGCATCACGTAGTCCTTGCCCTCGATGCGTACCTTGCCCCGGGACTTGGCCTCGGCCATGGAACCCGCATCGACCAGGTCAGCGAAGGAGACGACCTCGGCCTTGATGAAGCCCTTCTGAAAGTCGGTGTGGATAACGCCGGCGGCCTCGGGAGCCGTCGCACCCTTGCGGATCTCCCACGCGCGCGACTCCTTGGGCCCGGCGGTGAGATACGTCTGCAGCCCGAGGGTGGCGAAGCCGACGCGGGCGAGGGCGTGCAGGCCGGGCTCGTCCTGGCCGACCGACTGCAGCAGCTCCAGTGCCTCGTCGTCCGGGAGCTCCACCAGTTCGGCCTCGAGCTTCGCGTCGAGGAATACCGCCTCGGCCGGCGCGACGAGCTCGCTCATCCGCTGCTTGAACGCGTCGTCCGCGAGCTCGGACTCGTCGACGTTGATGACGTAGATGAACGGCTTGGCCGTGAGCAGGAACAGCTCCTTGAGCGGTGCCATGTCCATGCCCGAGGCGAAGATCGTCGTGCCGGCATTCAGGTGCTCCTGAGCGGAGAGTGCAGCGTCGAGCTGAGGCTGCTTCGACTTGTCGTTGCGGGCCTCCTTCTGCAGACGCGGGATCGCCTTCTCCAGGGTCTGCATGTCGGCGAGGATCAGCTCGGTGTTGATGGTCTCCATGTCCTCCTCGGGGGAGACCCGACCCTCCACGTGCACGACGTCGTCATCGTGGAAGGCGCGCAGGACCTGGCAGATCGCATCGGACTCGCGG
>CAIZPS010000011.1 GCA_903934925.1 uncultured bacterium
CCTGGTGGACGCTGCCCGTGATCGCGGCATCCACTCCGTTGCCGGCATCCTCTACAACCACGAGTCGCCCTTGCGCGGAGAGAACTTCGTGACGCGCAAGGTCACGCTGGGCGTGGCCCGCATCGCGAAGGGCCTGCAGGACGTCATCGAGCTCGGCGACATCGAGACCGCACGCGACTGGGGCTGGGCACCGGACTACGTGAGGGCCATGCAGCTCATGGTGCGGGCCGATGTTCCGCACGACTACGTGCTGGCGACCGGGATCTCCCATCGCTTGAGCTTCTTCATCGGCAAGGCCTTCGCGGCCGCGGGGATCGATGACTGGCACGACCACGTGGTCAGCACCGCTGCCAACGACCGCCCGGTCGACACGAACCTGCTCGTCGGCGACAGCCGCTCTGCCTACCTCGAGCTCGGCTGGCGTCACACCGTCGACTTCGACTCCATGGCCGCGATCATGGTCGGCCACGACCTGGCGCTGCTGGACGACCCGCACGCCCTGTGGCAGATCCCCTGAGTCAGGCGATCAGCGTGCTCGTCTCGCCGATCTGAGCCACGAGCTTGAGTTCGCCGCCCAGTGCCGTCACGTACGAGCGGATCGTCGCCACCTCGGAACGATCGACTTTCCCGCGTTCGATCGCCGAGACTCGCCTTTGCGATACCCCCATGCGCTCCGCGAGCTGCTCCTGGCTGAGGCCCTGACTCTTGCGGAGCTGGCGGAGCAGGTATCCGGACACCTGCGCCTCGACGGCCGAGACCTCGTTGTCCAGCACCGCTGGATCGATCGGGCGCTGCGACAGCACATCCTCGAGGGTGGTGAAGTCTTGCCTCATCGCTGATCCTCCTCCTGCTCCATCCACGCTACGAATCGCTTCTCAGCCTCGGGAATCGCCTCTCGATACCAGTGCGACCACTGCCCGCGCTTGTCACCGGCCATGAGCAGCACTGCCGTGCGCTGCATGTCGAAGGCGAAGATGATCCGGCGGCTCCCCACCCGTAGCTCCTTCATGTTGGCCAGCGAACTGCCCTTGAGCGAGTCGACCAGCGGCCTTCCCAGTGCCGGACCCTCACGCTTCAGCAGGACGAGTGCCGCGATGACACGTTGGTAGGTCTCATCCGGCAGGCTCATGAGCCAGTCGGACACCCCTTGAGTGATCACCACATTCCACCGCTGCTCCATCCCAGAATAGAACACCAGAGGTCTGACAACCAGTCTGTGTCGCGAGGCGCATCTCTGGCGACAGGCCGCGCGCCCCTAGCCTTGGACGGTGCAGGGCGACGCGACGGATGAGGCGACCGAGGCGGCCAGGTCGGCCGTCCTCGAGGGTGCCCGGCAGCGCCGTGAGGCCTCCCGTCGAGAGGCCGAAGCGCCAGCCCCCCAGCCCATCAGCCTGCCCCGCAAGGCGGCCCTCGTGGCCCGATTCCGGGCCAAGCAGGCCCTCCAGCACCTCCCCGGGCCCCTGCAGCGCCGGATGACCCGCAGGAGGCACCTGCAGCACGTCACGGTCAACATGGGGCATCTGACGCCCCCGGCCCTGCTGGGCACCGCTGAGGCACCTGCAGCACGTCACGGTCAACATGGGGCATCTGACGCCCCCGGCCCTGCTGGGCACCGCTGAGGCC
>CAIZPS010000012.1 GCA_903934925.1 uncultured bacterium
AAGGCGGACATGTTGTCGATGACGGCGGCCTCATCTCGCACATGCGGCAGGACCCCGAGGGCCATGACACCGTCGTACGGTCCCGTCGCGATGGCTGCCTCGAGAGTCGCCCGATCCTGAATATCGCCCCAGGTCAGCCCGGCGGGATCCAGGCCCTTGGCCTCGAACTGCGCCCGAGCGACGTCGAGCATCCCCTCGGAGAGGTCGCTGCCGGCCACCGTCACGCCCATCTCGCCCAGGGCTGCGAGCGGCGACCCATCACCGATCCCGAGCTCGTAGACGCTCTGCAGGCCCAGGGCAGCCACGCGCTCCTTCACTCGCTTGAGGCGGAAGTAGTTCGCCGGGTACTCCTCGGATGTCAGGATCCGCGATTCGTCGTACTGCTCGGAGTAGGTGGGTGCGCTCGCGTCGTAATGATCAACTACATCAGCCATATTTTCACTATAACCAGATAGCGGAAATCAGCTGGTCGGTGACCCCTCCGGCGGATTCTGCTCCAGCAGGGCCCCCAGAGTTGTCAGCCCGGCGACACCACCCTCCTCGTCCATGAGGACGATCGTGCGGCCTGACAACTCCGGTGCAGCCTGAGCAAGCCACGGATAGAAGTCGTCCCAGTGGGCCTCGTTCGAGAGCCAGTCCGTGCGCAGCCAGTCGACAAGGACCGGAGCTTCGCCTTCCAGGCCGGTCATGCCCAGAAGCATGCGGGTGCAGTTGTAGGACTGCTGCCCCAGCGGCAGGGCGGTGGGGACGTCAGACTCCGGCGGGGCGAAGGCGCAGGCCACCGGCAGGCTGCTGATGGGCTGATCAGCGGTCGGCTTGACCTCGGCCACAGACCAGTGCGGAGGGTCGGCAGGATCGACGGCCGTCCACAACACCGGGCTCAGGGCGGAGATCGCGCGAGGAAGCATCGTGTCAAGCAGGAGCACGATCACGACGCCACCGACGGCAAACCAGCGAGCAGGCGTCATCGCACGAGCCGCTCGATCGATACCCGTCACCGCTAGGGGGAGAGTCGAGGCGAGAGCCATGATGGTGAAGGCAAAGGCGAGCTTGTGCCCCCCATAGTGAGGTGCAGCGCCGGTCACGATCGCATCACCGGCCATGATGATCAGCAGGTACGCCCCCAAGATGATCACCGGCGCGAAGCGCGCGGATCGACGCCAGCCCTGAGCCCTTCCGTTCGTCAGGAGCCACACCGCGAAGACCACGGAGACGAGTGCCAAGCCCGCGAGGAGCGGCTGCACCTGCTCGACGCCACCGGGAGCTGTGAACAGGCTCCGGGCAGTCTCGGCCTGCGCGTCAATGACGGACTGGACAGAACTCGATTCGCTGACGGGCCCGTCACCAATTGCCTGCGGACCGTCCTCGCCCACGTGGATGCCCAGGAGATAGAGGGTGCTTGAGATCAGCGCGTCCCAGACGGACGCCACGGTCAGGATCACCGCTCCTAGACCCAGCCAGTCACGGCCACGGATGACCCAGACCAGACTCGCAACGAGCAGCACCAAGCCCAGCACATTGAACGGCACCCACACCGACGCCGTGCACACGATGGCGAGAGTCATGAGCAACGGCGCTCGCCCCCGTATGCGCATGATGAAGACCGCTGACCACAGGACGAGAACGGGAAGCACGAACTGCAGCGACAGGTGTCCGAACGACGTCACAACGGCGCTCGCGAGGACGAGGATGACCATCGCCACCCAGACGGCAGGCCACGGTATGGGTCGCGCCGCCTCATCTCGCAGGTGGACGCGCCGCTCCAAGAAGGGAGCGAAGGCGAAGGGGACGAGGGCGATGAGGAGGAACTGGGTTCCCACCACGGTGTTGACGACCACCGCGACCTGGTTGACCCCGCCCAGCATGATCATCGACAGAACGGAGATGAGAGCGGCCATCACTCCCATGAGGAGCAAGAGAGGGCCCCCTGCGTAGCCGCTGAACTCGATCGATCCGCCGTCCGCCAACTGCGCGGCAAGTTGAAGCCACTTGGCGTTGTCCTCGGCCTGCGGATGGTTGACAAGGTAGGCGACGGCAGTCAGGGGACCCGGCGAGTCGGAGGCCAGCAGGCGCATGAGGATCAGAACCAGGCCGATCGCCACCGCCGGAACCATCACCCCGAGCACCTGGGACCGGATACTCGAGCGGCGACGTCGCCAGACTCCACCGACGATCGCGACTACTGCCATCGCGCCAACAGTGAGCAACTGAATACCACGAACGTTCCAGTCCACTCCGAGTGAGATCAGCGACTGCACCGCGTTGCCCACAACGCCGAAGACGAAGACGAGCCCGACTGCCGTCCAGGTGAGGCTTCGAGTGAGCAGGAAGGTCACCAGAGGTAAGGCGATGAAGAGAACGACGAGGACTGCGTCAATCATGACCCACCCCCACGATGTCTCTGGGCCGCAGCCATTGGCCTGCGCCAAGCAATCAGCCTATTGGGTGTCATCCTGCTGGCGTCGGCTTCGGGAAGCGCTGCAGGAGCGACTGGACGGATTCCAGACCGATCACGTTGCTGCCGTCATCTAGCAGAATGACGGGCTTCGCGAGCACCTCGGGCGGCATGGCCGCCAGGCCGTCATAGACATCGGTCCACGCGGGCGTGTTCGTCAGCCACTCGCGCCGGATCCAGTCGACGAGGGGCTGCGCATCGTTATCGGCGCCCGCCAGCCCTGACAGCTGGCGGGTGCAGTTGTAGACGCGCTGGGCGTCCGACAGCCCCGAGGGCACGATCGCGGTCGGGAAAGGTGAGCCCTCTGGCAGGTAGACGCAGGCGACCGGGTTGTCGGCGATGGGCTGCTCGCCGGTGCCGTTGACGTCGGCCGGGTACCAGTACGAGCCGGACGTGTTCTCGAAGGGAATGGGTGGCGACCACTGTGCGGGGCGCGCCAGCGCCACCGCGCGGGGCAGCAGCGAGTCGATCGTCAGCACCACCAGGACGGCTCCCACTCCGATCCACTGCAGGGGTCGCATCCTCCCGCCGGAGTCGGGGTCGAGCAGGAGCAGGGCCAAGGGCAGGCACGAGGCGAGCGCCACGACGGTCACGAAGTAGGCGAACTTCAGGGAGCCGTAGTGAGCCGGGCCGCCGGTCGTCCAGTAGTCGAGCAGGTAGATCGCCAGCGCGCTGGCCACGAGCAGGCCAAGCGGGGCGAAGCGTCGCACGAGCGAGGTCGCCAGAGGGCCGGCTACGGGAGCCAGGAGCACGGCGGCGGCGATCACGACTACGACAGCAAAGATGCCCAGGAGGGGGCCAACCTGCTCGGTACCCCCCTGGGCCGCGAAGACGGGCGAGCTCTCCAGCCCGGCCCGCACGGCAGCAGAGACACCTCGAAGGGCCCCGCCCAGCATGTCGCCCGGCGGCCCGGACGCATAGAGATCCAGCGAGTACACGAAGCTCGACTTCACGGGCTCCCACAGGCCGACACTCACGATGAGGACGAGGCCCAATGCCACGTAGTCCACAGAACCGCGGACGGCACGTCCGACGAGGAGCACGAGCCAGGCGACCAGCACGACGACCGCAACCGCGTTGAGCGGCAGCCATACGAGCGCCGCCGCTGCCATCGCAAGGGACGTCAGCAGCCGCGCCCGGCGCATAGGCAGACCGGACAGGAACGTGGTCGACCAGAGCACTGCGATGAGGATGACGAACTGCAGGGTGAGATGGCCGAAACCGATGAGCACCATCGTCGACGCGGCAAGCGCCAGCATGGACGCCCACATCAGCGGTGCAGCCATGCGCGCGCCCCGGAGCCGGCACTCGACGAGGGGGGCAAGTGCCAGCAGCACAAGGGCGACCATCAGGAACTCGGCGTAGACGACGGTGTTGGCCGCGACCGCGACCTCGTTGTAGCCGCCCAGAGCCAGGTGGGAGACGACTCCCATCACCGTGCCGAGGCCCGTCAGGAGCAGGGCGAGCGGGCCACCCATCGGCACCCATTGCTCGATGGGCTGCCCTGATGCGAACTGAGCGGTGAAGTCGAGCCACTTGGCGTTGTCCTCGGCGTCTCCGTTGCCGATCAGGAAGCTCACGGGCCGCAGGAAGGCCGGTTCCTCGGTCCACAACGTGGACATCACGACGACGAACAGGACGATGAGCGCCACCGGGAGCCCCAGGACGAGGGCCTGCCTGCGCCACCCCAGGTCCCCTCCCTGCCCGAGGCGCGTGCCAGGAGACGCACTCGCGAAGCCGAGCGCAGGGACCCACGCCAGCACGAAGACGACGAGAAGGACGATGAGCAGGGCCCACTGCAGCTGGACCCTGTCCCACAGGTGTCCCCGGTCCGACATGAAGGACATCACCACACCGCCCACGGCACCTGCAGCGGCGAGCGTGACGACCACCCAGGCGGTGCTGCGCGCACGGATCAGCGTGGCGAGGAGGAGCCCCGCGTAGGCCGCGAGGAAGAGGGCATCCATCCCCCCATCCTCCCCTACGCCTCGGCAAAACCCCCGAGCGCAACACAGGCACCGATGGGAGGCCTGCGAGCACTAGAGTGCAGAGGCGAGCAGGGGGGCTCGCAGTTGTGGGGGATCGTGCAACGTGGCGGCTCGGGGGGTGGACCGGGTGGACGATCCGGAGACGCTGAAGTACCGCATCCTCGCGACCGACGCCGCCATCATCCTCCTGGCCACCGTGCTCGCCCTCTTCGTGCGGTTCGGCGACTCCGTGACCTCGCAGACCCCCTTCGGCTCGATACAGATCGTCGGCACACTGCTGCCGATCTTCTGGCTGCTGGT
>CAIZPS010000013.1 GCA_903934925.1 uncultured bacterium
ACGTCGTGTACGCCGTCGAGCAGGTTGGTGCCGTCGTGAGCGATCCCGGGCCGTCCGTCAGGACAAAGCCGTCGTAGGAGGGGGTGATCGTCGGCACCGACGCCCCGAACAACACCGACGTCGATGACGCCGTCACCGTCAGAGTCGCCTTGGCGAAGGTCACCGCGGTGGCGGAGGAGGAGACCTCTGCGTAGGTGCTGTTGCCCGGCATGGTCGCCGTCACGAGGCAGGTTCCTGCCGATACCGACGACAGCACACCGCTGTTCACCGCGCACCCGGTCGCAGTACCGTTTGCGACCGCATAGGTGACGCTGCTGCCGCTCGAGCCTCCCGAGGTGGTGAGCGTGACGCCGGATCCGTAGGCACCTGACGTGGAGGTCACGCTCAGGGCTGCCTGCGCCGTCTTGGCGCTGCCGCTGACACTCGCGGAGGTATCCGCGTACCCGGTGCGCGAGGAGGTCGCGGTGACGGTGGCGGACGCGGAGGTCGAGAGCCCGGTCACCGTGATCGTCGAGCCGCTCAGGCTTGCCGATCCCGAGCTCGACGACACGCTCCAGGAGTAGCTCGCGCTGTAATTCGTGATCTCGACCGTGAAGCCCGAGCTGGTGGGAGTCGGCGTGCCGAAGGTCGGTGTCAGGCCAGCGAGGCTGTAGGCGATGACGACGATGCCGCTGCCGCCCGAGCCGCCTCCCTGGGAGCCGCCAATCGAATACCCACCGCCACCGCCGCCACCGCCGGTATTGGCAACACCAGACGTCGGCGACTCCGTGCCACGGCTAGGCGTCTTCTGTCCCCCGGTGCCACCAACGACGGTGGAACCACAGCCACCCCCGGTGCCGCCGTAATTGTTGTAGTCATTCGTAGTTCCACCGCCACCACCACCGCTCGTGCAATAGGTGGTTCCGGCGAATGTTGCGCTCGCGACACCGCTTCCAGGGGACGCACCATTGACCCCGTGCTGCCGGCCGTCACCACCGGCGCCACCCGTGACAGCCGTGCCGCCGCTGCCGCCTGTTCCGCCGCTCCCACCGGCGTAGAAGGTCGACCCACCACCGACACTGCCACCCGATGCGCTCACCAGTGCTCCGACGGATGAGGAGCTGCCGCTGCCACTAGCGCCTCCTGCGCCCACCGTCACCAGGTACGACTCTCCCGGTGTCACGGCCTGGGAGCTGACTACGCGGCGCTGGCCGCCGCCGCCGCCACCACCACCGCCACCGCCGACACAACTCAAGCACGTCGCTGAGGCGCCGTTGCCGCCAGCTCCGCCACCGCCGACGGCCATGATGTCGATGGACGTGATGCCCGCCGGCACCGTCCAGTAGCACGTACCCGTCGAGGTAAAGGTGGCCCTCGTGTAGACACCGCTGGCACCGGCGCTCGTAACGCACGCGCTGCGCGTCGTGATGGTCGGCGAGGTGCCCGTTGCCGCACCGGAGAGGGCCGAACCGCTCACGGTGAGAGCCGTGGCGTCGGACGCTGGAGCGGTCAGGGTTGCGGAGGCAATGCCGGAGGAGTCCGTGGTGGACATTGCGGTGAGGGTGCCGCCCGCGACGCTCTTGGACCACGTGACGACGACATCCGCATCCGTCCGGCTGTTGCTGTAGGCATCCTGTGCCTGAGCCGTGACGGCCACGCTCGCCGAGGGGATGGGCCCGTAGTCATCGGCAGTCACCCTCAAGCGGGTGAGGTCCGCGGGTGACACCGTCACCGCGAGGTCTCCGGCGCCCGACGATGTGATGGACGAGCTGTCAGTGACCGAGATCGACACCGACTGCGCCCGGTAGAGCGTCATCGCACCGTTGTTCCCGCCCGTCACCGTCGCGACACCGCTGGCGAAACTGATCACCGTCGCACTGCCCACGCTGACGCTGGTGCCCGAGCCGTTCTTCACCGTGGGCGCCTGTCCACCCGGCGCAGAAGAGGGGCCCGAGAACGTGAGCGTCTTGTTGCCCGTGTAGCCAGTGGCGGTGTTGCCGGCGGAATCGAGGGCTGTGATGGTGAGGTTCTGCGACTGGCCCGCCACCTGTGTGGCCGATCCCGAGATCACGAGTCGTGAGGCACTGCCCGGGGTCACGGTCACGGTGGCGGTCGCCGCCGTCAGCCCCCCCAGCGAGTAGGTGATCATGTAGGTCGTTCCCGCCGTTCCCGAGATGCCGAGATTGCTGAACGTCGCCACCCCGGCCGATGTTGTCGCCGTGCGGGTCCCGACAAGAGTGCCGCCCGTGGAGACCGTCGCGGTCACGGTGCTCGTGGCATACGACGAAACCGTGTTGCCCGCCGCGTCCTTCACACTCACCTGCGGCTGGGTGGTGAATGCCGCGCCCGATGCCGTGCCGACCGCGGCACGGGTCACCGACAGTGATGCCGCCGCTCCAGCAGTGGGCGTGATCGACTGCGTCGCACTCGTCAGCGATCCGGCGGCGAAGGTGACGGTGTAGGCGGTGCCCGAGGTTCCCGAGATGCCGAGGCCTGTGAACGTCGCCACTCCGTTCACCGCTGTTGCCGTGGCGGTTCCGACGAGCGTCGCCCCGGCTGACACCGTGGCGGTCACGATCGTGGTCGAGTCGGAGGTGATCGTGTTGCCGGAGGCGTCTTGGATCGCCACCACCGGCTGGGTGGTGAACGCTGACCCCGCCGCGAACCCGGCGGCCGGGGTGGTCAGGCCGAGTTGGGTCGCGCTTCCGGCGCCGGTCAGCGTGAAGCCATTGGACGTCACGCCGCCGGGCGACGTGCCGCTACCGAGGACAGCGAGGCGGTACGTGGTGCCGACCGACCCGGAGAACCGCGTGCCGGAGAAGCTCAGGACGCCGGACGAAGCGGTTGCCGAATTCGTTCCTGAGATGCCGGTCGATGCGGTTGTCGTCGACATGAAGGTCTTGGTGGAATCAGACGGGTACGCCGCTGACTGGCCGAGGACGACCTTCGTGCCGTTGGTAGCAGACGTGGTGAAGGCTGCGGAGGCAAGTGCGGTACTCGAGGTCCATGTGACGCCGTCGTAGCTCGTTGCCACTCGGCCACTCGCACCCGCTGCGATCCAGGTTCCGCCTCCGTAGGTGATGGTGCTCAGGGCCGAAGAAGATCCAGTCGAGCGAGCGGTCCAGTTTCGACCATCCGGGCTGGTGTAGACGCCACCGCCTGAGCCGGTGATCACCCAGAGACCATTTCCATAGGCGATATCCGTGGCATTGCTCACGACACCCGTGGAGATCGTTGTCCAGGTGCCCGAGATCCCGAGTCGACTGATCGAGACGCTGCCGCCAGTGGGCTGAGTGGCGACAAAGAGGCCTTCTCCGAACGCCACCGCGTTGTGTGAGCCGCCCCCCGCGGACTGACTCGTGCCCCAGGTGCCGGACCAGAGACCATTCGGCGAGGCTGCTACCCACGTGCCATTGCCCACCGCGACATCAGTGACCGTGGATGAATAGGAATTGCAGATGGTGTACGACCAGGTAATCGCGTCGTAGCTCCTGAAGCAGTAGTCATTCGCCAGTAGCACCCCTAGTGCGCGGTAGGGCCCATAGGCGTACCACACCGGAGTGCTGCCGGATAAGCCGTAAGCGACGTAGGTCGGACGGCTAGAGCAGTCGTACACGCAGGCAAAGGTCCAGTTGGTTCCGTCGGTGCTGCGCAGGATGCCGTTGCCTGTGTTCGCCACCCACATCGGGTCTCCACCGGTGGTGGTGCCGTACACGATGTTGCCGGTCGCGTAGCTTCCGATGGCGGCGGGCGACCACGTCGCTCCCGCCGGAATCGCCTGCGCGGCGGATCCTGAGACCGAGGTCACCGTGTTGCCATTCCCGTCCTCGACGCGGCCGGCAGCCTGGGTGGCGAGAACGTCGCCGGATGCCCCACCGACAGGCTGCGAGGTCATCACTGTCGTGGCCGCAGCACCCGGGGTGACCGTGAAGGAGTTCGACGTACCCGTCTGGGTGCCACCTCCGACCACGGTCGCGGTGATGGTGGTCGACCCGGCCGTGCCCAGAGCCACTGGCTTTCGGCAGACACCGGAGGAGAAGCTCGTGCACGATGTGACGCCGTCGAGAATCGTCGCGGGCGAGGACAGGGTCACCGAACCCGTGAACGCGGTAGTGGTATCGACAGTCGCTCCGTCGATGTTCTCCAGGACGTTGCCGTAGGCGTCGACCGCCGCGACGCGAAGGTAGAAGCCCTCCCCCGCCGCATGGCTGCTGATATCAGTGACAGTCTCGGTGTGCATGACACCAGTGCTGGACTGCTGAACCTGGAAGCTCGCGAGCGGTCCAGCTCGCACGGTGTAAGAACTAGAAGCCTGAGCCGTGGTGATCGCTCCGGACGAGGCCGCGATGACCTGGCGCTGCGCACTCACGGTCGGGGTGATCGAGATTCCGTCGACATAGCCGTTCGTGGAGATCGTGGCGTTGACGGTGCCGGTGAAGCCATCCGAGGTGAGCGCGACCGTGCCTGTCCATGCCGAGTTCACGTTCGAGTTCGCGTCCTGGGCGCTGACGCGTACCGAGAAAGGCGTGCCGGCGATCTGCGGCGAGGTCCACAGGTATGTGTTCGAGCCCGACATCGTCACGGAGAACTTGGTCACCGTGCCCGCAACACCAGTAGCGGTGAAGGTGACGGGCGTCAGGGCTCCCGTAGTGGCCGTGAGCGTGTTGCTTCCCGCAGTGGTCCCCAGGGTCCATGAGGTGAGGGTCGCGATGCCGGAGGAGTTCGTTGTCACCGTTGTCGCCGGCAGGCGCGAGCCCCCGCCTGAGGCGACGGCGAAGGTCACCGAAGCACCGGACACGACATTGCCCCCGGAGTCGGTCACGAGCACGGACGGGGCCGTCGCCACCGCGGTGCCGGCTGTCGCGGTCTGGCTGTTGCCGGCACTCACCGCGATCGTCGCTGCCGCACCGGCGCCGGTGGGCTGCACCGTCGTCGTGGCTGACGTCAGGCCCGACGACGCGAAGGTGAGCGTGTGTGTGGTCGTTGAGAGGCCGGAGAACGTTACGCCGGAGAACGTGGCCACACCTGACGTCGCCGCAACTGTTGTGGTGCCGCCCAACGTGCCTGTTCCCGCGGTCACCGTGACCGAAGCACTCGACGAACTCACGGTGTTGCCGCTCGCGTCAACAATACGAACGACGGGCTGTGTCGTCATCGTGGCGCCGGAGGCTCCCGCAACAGGCTGC
>CAIZPS010000014.1 GCA_903934925.1 uncultured bacterium
AGGATTCCCCAGTCAGTCGCGTGACCCGACGACAGCAGGCGATCGATGACCAGGGCCTCGTGTGCCCGATGGAAGTTGCCCACGCCGATGTGGACGATTCCTGGCGTGACGAAGCTGCGGTCGTACTCGGGCACGAGCACGGCGGCAGGCAGATCCTGAACGGAGCGGGAGTCGAGGCGACGCACGGTCCGAGTATCGGGGCTCGTGCCCGTGACTCGCACCGCTTCTGGCACAGTCAGGGGCCGGACACCGTCAACAGCCGGACACGAGGGAGGCCGACGATGCCCGCGCTGCTGGCGCTGCTCTCCAGTCTGGCGTGGGGCGTGGCCGACGTGGCGGGCGGCGTGGCCACGCGTCGGGTGGGATCACCGCGAACGCTCGCACTCTCCTATCCGGCCGGTGCGCTCGCGATCACCGTGTTCGCCCTCACGATCGTGCCCGGGACGATCAACTCCTCGGTGCTCTGGCTCTCGGTCTACACCGCCGTGGCCGGGACGGCGGCGATGGTGCTGCTTTACGGAGCGCTGGCCATTGGGCCCATGGGCGTGGTCTCCCCCCTCACCGCGGTCGGCGGAGCGGCTGTTCCCGTTGCCGTGGGTATTGCGCGCGGAGAGTCGGTCACCGCACTCATCGTGGCCGGCATGGTGCTCGCTGTCATCGCTGTCGTCCTCGTCAGCCGCGAGTCCGGACCCCACGCGCGTGTCACGATGAAGGGGCTGCTGCTGTCCGGCGGTGCGGGGCTGTTCATCGGCCTGTACCTCGTCGGCCTGGGCACCGCCCCGGATGACTCCGGCATCTGGGTCGCTGCACTGTCGCGCTGGTGGTCGAGCATCGCCATGGTCACGGTCGCCGTCGTCCTGATCCTGCGCAGGAAGTCGGGTACGGGGGCTCGGTACCCGTGGCTGCTCGCAGTGTCAGCCGGCATCCTCGACGCCACTGCGAATGCCCTCTTCAATCTGGCCGCGCAGGGCGGCGAGCTCCTGGTGGTTGCTGTGATCGGATCCCTCTACCCGGCGGCGACCATCGTGCTGGCCCACTTCGTCCTGCACGAGCGCATGTCGCGCATCCAGTGGTCCGGTGTGGCGCTCGCCCTCGGGGCGGCCATCGCCCTCACCGTGTGACGGGGCGCGACGCCGATCTCGTGCGGCGGCGCACGGCCTTGTAGGCGGCGTCAGTCGCCAGCATCACCGGGATCGCAGCGAGCGCGACCGACCATCCCACCCACGTCGGCGGCGCCTGGGTGAGGAGGGAGGCGATCGGCGGTACGAAGATCGTCACGAGGGCGAACGCCAAGCCGATGAGCACGGCGGGGATGAGCAGACGGTTCGTGGACCAGCCCAGCGCCCACGGCACCCGCGTGGAACTTCGGCACGCGAACGCGTTCGCCATCTGCCCCAGCACGACGGCCATGAACGCAGCTCCAGAAGCGGCTAGCAGGGTCGCCCCCGTCGGGAAGTCCTGGCCCCATCTCCAGCCCGAGGCAAGGAAGGTCGCCACGAAGGCCATAAGCGTGACGACGGCAATGGTCGGCCCGAGGAGCCCGAAGGCTCGCAGCAGCACCGTGCGGTTCAACAGTCGCCCTGAGATGGGCGGCCTCTTCAGGACGTTGCGCGACGGTGGCTCAGCGCCTAGAGCGACCGCCGACAGGGTGTCCGTGCCGATGTCGATCGCAATGATCTGCAGTACCCCCAGGGCCAGCGGGAACGACCCCCCACTCAGCCCCCACAGAAGAAACGGTGCGAGCTCCGCCACATTGTCGGTCAGGTGGTAGGTCAGGAAGCGGCGGATGTTCGCGTAGGTGGCGCGTCCCTGCTCGATGCCCGCGACGATCGATGCGAATCGATCATCCAGGAGAACGAGATCCGCAGCTTCGCGAGCGACATCCGTTCCTGAGGCTCCCATGGCGATGCCGATGTCCGCCTCATGGAGGGCAGGAACATCGTTCACGCCATCTCCCGTCATTGCGACGACGTGACCGCTTGCTCGGAGCGCTCGCGCGATGCGGAGCTTGTCCTCCGGGGACACTCGCGCAATCACCGTGCCGCTGCGCTGAACAAGGTTGGAGAGGGCGACGTCATCGTCCGGGAGTTCCGCCCCGACGATCACGGAGTCCCCAGCGGACCGAAGGCCGATCTGATCGGCGATGGCTGAGGCCGTCATCGGGTGATCCCCGGTCACCATGATCACGGCGACACCCGCGCTGTGGCAGTCCGCGATCGCGATGGCGACGTCCTCGCGCGGCGGATCCTCCAGCCCAAGCAGTCCGAGCAGAGTGAGATCCCGCTCCACCACCTCGAAGGATCGGGGCAGGGGGCCCTGATCCCACGAACGCTGCGCTACGGCGATGACGCGCAGGCCCTCAGCGGTCATGCGATCCACTACCTGCTGAGCCCCGTCATCGGCGACGCAGCGAGCTAGCACGGCATCCGGTGCGCCCTTGACGAGGACGCGATCGTGCACGATCACCGACATCATCCGACGGCGTGGGTCGAAGGGGAAGTGGGCCCGCGTGCCCTCGGCTCTCATGACATCGGTCTCGAGCGCCAGACGGCGACCGAAGGCATCGAGGGCCGCCTCCATGGGGTCGCCGTGAGGCTTCCACTCCCCGTCGACGAGATGCACGTATCCGTCGGAGCACCGCACGCCTGCCTCGGCAAGCGCCCGCACGGTCTCTGCTTCGTCAGGTTCGCTCAGGTCCACCTGCGCCTGCGGCCCGTAGCCCGCTCGGTCGACCCTGACGTCGGTTCTCGGGGTCCACGCCGCCAGCACCGTCATCTCGTTGCGGGTGAGCGTGCCCGTCTTGTCGGTGCAGATGATGGTCGTGGATCCGAGGGTCTCGACGGCATCGAGGTGCCGCACCAGCACCTTTCGCCGGGCCATCTGCTCGGCTCCCCACGCCAGCGTCAGCGTCACCGTCGGAAGCAGGGCCTCGGGCACGAGGGCCACCGTGACGCCGATGGCGAAGACGACTCCCTGACTCGGCTCTCCGCCAAGGATGAGAGTGACGGCGAAGAAGATGGCTCCGATGCCCAGCGCGAGGATCGCGATGAGGCGCACCACTCGCCGAAGTTCGCGCGTGAGCGGAGTGACGGGAAGGCGACTGGCGGTTGCCAGCGTCGCGATCTCAGCAAGCCGCGAGGAACGGCCAGTGCGCTGGACATCCATCTCCCCCTCGCCCGCAACGACGAACGTGCCTGCCCACATCTGCTCGCCCACATCGGGAGTGACGGGCACGCTCTCTCCTGTCAGCATCGACGTGTCGACCTCGAGGGCAAGGGCGCGCGTCAACCGGCCGTCACCAGGGATGCGATCGCCCGGTCGCAGGACCACGTGATCCCCCACCACCACCCCGGTCGCGTCGATTCGCAGGCGGCGACCGTCGCGCACGACCATGACGAATGACGGCAGCAGGGCCGAGAGCCGTTCCGCAGCACGATCAGCCCGCGCCTGCTGGATGAACGAGAAGACGGCATTGAGGACGATGACGGCCACCACCGCGACGGTCAGCGCCGGCATGCCGGCGATCCAGGCCAGGACGGCCGCGGCCCACAGCAGCAGAGCGAAGAAGTGAGTCAACTCGCCGAGCATCATGCGCAGGACAGAGCGACGGCGAGGCTCGGGCAGGGCATTGGGGCCGTCGCGGTGCAGCGTCTCGGCCGCCTGCGCCGACGTCAGGCCGATCTGCTGCTGGGCCCTCATTCCCCCAGTTCACGTCACGTGGGCCCGCGTGACTAGGGACGTAGGACCCGGTTCGCGCCTCGACAGGACTCACGTCGATGACCGATTCACTCTCGAAGCGATGACCGATTCACTCTCGAAGCATGGTGTCATTCACCCGCCGCATCACGTTCGGCGACGATCACTCCACCGGAGCGGACGTCGCCTGGGGGCTGGATCTGCGCGCAGAAGCATCCTGGAGGGCGACGAGGTCATCCGTCAGGGTCATCACACTGCCGTCGAGGTGCTCGAGGCTGCGGGTGCGAGGGTCACCGCCAGGACGATCGACGACGACGCGTCAGTCATCAGCATGAACCCGCGCGCCCGGATCCTCGATGTGATCGACGAGCAGCGGCCTGATCTCGTCGCCCTCGGTACCAGCGGCGCCCCCCGGGGGCCAGCGCGGCGAGCATCTCCACGACGGCGTCGATCGACTGCTGATCCTGACCGAGGGTCATGTCGCCGAGTCACCCTGCTGCTTGTGGGGGGGAACCCCCATGGCCTACTGTGCGGCAAGCCTGTTCGGGCAGCTGCGGTGCGTGCATGGGCTTCAAGGGAAATCACCAGCCACGACCCCGGGGAGCAGCGTGCTCAGGTCAGCCGTCCCAGGCCGCCTACGCCGGCTGCTTGCCTGGTTGAGCGCCGCCTTCCTGATCCAGGTGGGTGCGGGAGCAGGGGTCGCTTCGGCGGCGGACGTCCCCATGCCGCCGGCGGCGCTGCGCGACAAGGCTCCTGGCGACATCGCTGCGGTCCGTGAGGTCTCGACGCGGGAGTCGGAGACGTCGACCCCCTCCCCTGTGCTCGAATCCCCGGCTGCCACCGAGCCTGAGCGCCCGGAGGTGGTGCCCGCCGCCCCTGCCGAGTCGACCGACCCCCAGGACTCCACCTCGCCGAAGGCTGCGAACAAGCCGAGGACGTCCGCTTCGGCGGCGAACAAGCCGAGGGCGTCGGCTCCGGCCGCGAACAAGCCGAAGGCGTCCGCTCCGGCCGCGAAGCTCGACTGTGTCGCCAACGCGATGCAGCTCGCTGAGCCGCTGCTCACGTCACTGACCATCCCGGGCAGCGCCAGGAACCGAGGCGTCTACTCCCTCCTCGCCGAGATCAAGCAGCACTCAGGCGCATGCGCGGACCAGCTGTTCGCCGATGGCACCGCTGCCCGCCCGGACGCAGGCCTCCTCAGCGGCAACGGCTTCTCCTACACCGAGGAGACCTGCACGGATTCAGAGGTGTGCGAAGGCGGAAACGCAGGTGCGCTGCTGGGCAACGGCGGAAACGGGTTCAACGGCGGTCGGGGAGGGGACGCCGGCTGGTACGCCGGCACCGCCGGGAACGGTGGCGATGCGGCTGCCGCGGCGTGCACCGAGGAGACATGCGTCGGAGGCGACGGAGGACGCGCCGGGCGATACGGCCGTGGTGGGCAGGGAGGCGACGGCGCTCCTGGATTCGACGGCGGCGACGGCGGCACCGGAGGCCTGATCGGCGGAGCGGGCGGTAACGGCGGCACCGGCGGCGATGCCACGGTCGTCGGCCAGGCCGGTGGCAACGGCGGCGAAGGAGGGTCAGCCGGAGTCAGCGCGCGCGGGGGCATCGGCGGCGACGGGGGCGACGGGGGTGCTGGCGGCCCGGGAGACATCACGACCGCTGGCGGCGTGGGTGGCAACGGCGGAGCCGGCGGTCTCGGCACAGCGATCGGTGGGCCGGGCGGCCAAGGCGGCGCCGGCGGACCGGGCTCCAGCGCTCCCGCAGCCGAAGCAGGCTCAGGGGCTGCAGGCAGCAGCGGAACCTTTGGTGGCGCCGGCGGCGTGGGTGGGGCCGGAGGCGCCGCAACCCTGCCCAAGGGTCGCGGCGGAGCCGGCGGCAACGGCGGCGTCGGCGGGGCTGGCGGCGAAGGCGCTGCGGGAGCAAACGGAACGTTCGGTGCGCAGGGCGCGATCGACGGTGGCCAGGGTGGCAACGGCGGCAACGGCGGCTCCGGAGGCAACGGCGGCGCCGGCGGCACGAGCAAGGGTGTTCTCGGTCGCGACGGCGATGGCGGCAACGGCGGCCGCGCGGGAGCACCGGGCCACGGCGGCAACGGCAGTTCGAGTGGCGGAAACGGCGGCGATGGCGGCGATCCGGGAGCACCGGGGGCCGGCGGCCGCGCCGGCGCCGGCTCCGGTTCAGGTGTCGATGGCCTCGTGGGTGCGGCGATCACCTCCGGCGGTGACGGCGGCGAGGGCGGCATCGGTGGGGACTCCTCCGCCCCCGGGCTGCCCGGTGGCCATGGCGGCAACGGCGGCAACGGCGGCGCGGTGGGCAACGGCGGACGCGGCGGACGCGGCGGCGACGGCATCGCGGGATCCACGGGAGCGGACGGCGGTGCCGCCGGCGCCCACGGCTCAGACGGCGCAGCCGGCACGACCGGTGGCAACGGCGGCGCGGGCGGCGCCGGCGGCTCGATCTCCGGCAACGGCGGCGCGGGCGGCAACGCCGGCAACGGCGGCGCCGGAGGTTCGGGCGGGACCGGTGCGCGGGGTGCTGACGGTGTCGCGGACTTCTCGACGGGTGGCAACGGCGGAGACGGCGGCAACGGCGCTGGTGGTGGCCTGGCAGGCCAGCCCGGGATTGGCGGTCCGGTACGCGGCGCCGGCACTCAGGGTGCTGGCGGAACTGCCGGCACCAGCGGCGCTGCAGGTGGCGGTGGTCGTCCGGGAGACGGTGGCAATGGCGGCTTGGGCGGCAACGGCGGGCAGGGGGGCAATCCGGGCCAGGGCGGAGTGACACCTACCTCCGGAGGCAATGGCGGCAACGGCGGAACGGGTGTTGCCGGCACATCGTTGAGTCCGAACGGCGGTGCGGGCGGCAACGGCGGTGCGGGTGGATCACGTGGCAATGGCGGCAGCGGCGGTGCGGGCGGCGCAGGCTGGTCATCGGACACGGCTGGCAGAGCGGGCGGCAACGGCGGCGCAGGAGGCGCCGGTGCAGCAAGCACCACGGGGGTGGCCGGCCACGGTGGCGCCGGCGGTGCGGGTGGTGCTGGCTTCAACGGATCCGCAGGCACTCTCACTTTAGTCTCAGGATCAGGAACTGCCGGCGGCAACGGCGGCGCGGGCGGCGCCGGCGGCACCACTGAGTCCGGCGTTGCCGGTAACGGCGGCGCAGGCGGAGCTGCCGGCGTGGGCGGCGATGGTGGTACCGGCCTCAACGGCGCGGGCGCGAACGGTGGGAATGGCGGCAACGGCGGCGCTGGAGGCGCGGGTGGCGCCGGCGGCACGTCCACCACGGGTGGTGCCGGCAACGGTGGCGCGGGTGGAGCGAGTGCCACGGGCGGCGACGGCGGCAACGGCGGAATCGGGGGCAATGGCGGCAAAGGCGGTACCAGCGGCGATGGCGGCAACGGTGGCGCGGGTGGAGCGAGTTCCGCCTCGGGCACCAACGGCAACGGCGGTGCCGGTGGTAGCGCTGCATCCGGAGGCACCGGCGGCAACGGTGGCGACGGAAACCTCCTCACCGGCCCGACCGCGAATGGCGGTAACGGCGGCGATGGCGGCAGCACGGGCTTTGCCGGAGGTGGCGGGGCTGCGGGTACCGGCGGGAGCGGCGGGGCGGCCGGGGCGTCGGGCGCGGTCGGCAACGGCGGCAACGGCGGCAACGGCGGCGCAGGCTGGTCATCGACCGCGAGCAAGGCCGGTGCGGGTGGCACCGGTGGCAACGGTGGCAACGGTGGCAACGGTGACGGCGCCGCGGGCAATGGCGGCGCGGGTGGCGCGGGCGGCGCGGGGTACAACGGCGCGACGGGAACCTCGAGTGCAGCTGCGGAGAGCGGGACTGCAGGTGGCGATGGCGGATTCGGGGGGCACGGGGGAATGGCCGTGTACGGGGCTGGCGGAAACGGTGGCGCTGGCGGGGCCGCGGGGGCCGGCGGCAACGGTGGCGCGGGTGTCACTGGGACCCATGCGGACGGAGCCGATGGCGGCGTCGCCGGCAACGGTGGTGCCGCCGGCAACGGTGGCGACTCGGTCCTTGGGGCGGGCGGCAACGGCGGCGCCGGGGGTGCCAGCGCCGCGGGCGGGAACGGTGGCGCCGGGGGCACCGGAGGAACGAGTAGTTCAACCAGCGCGGGCAACGGCGGCGATGCGGGACGTGGCGGAAGCGGTGGCTCCGGCGGCAACGGAGCCAGCGGCGGCAAGGGCGCAGCGGCCGGCAACGGAGGCAACGGCGGATCCGCGGGCAGCGGCGGTGCCGGAGGCACCGGCGGTGGTGGCGGCTCGTACAACATCTCGAGTGGCCTAGGCGGGGCAGGAGGCAACGGCGGCGCTGCGGGGACTTCGGGCGCGGGCGGCACTGCAGGCACGGGGTCGGCAGGGACGGCCGGCATCGCAGGCCTCGTCGGTAATGGTGGCAACGGCGGCGACGGCGGAGCAGGTTCGCAGTCTCCCGCGTCAGGAGTGTCGGGGGTCGTCGGTGGCAACGGCGGCGACGGCGGCGCGGCAACGGCCGGAGTTGCCGGTAACGGCGGTACCGGAGGCACCGGCGGGGTGTCGAACCTGGCGGGCAACAGCGGCGGCAATGGTGGAGCCGGTGGCAAAGGTGGCAGCGCGACCACGGGTACAGCCGGCTCGGGCGGTGCGGGTGGTGCCGGCGGCGGAGGGCTGGTCGGGACCAACGCGACCGCAGGTGCGGCGGCAACGGCGGGCACATCGGGAGGCGCTGGTGGCGTCGGGGGCACGGGCGGTGACGCGACCACTGGCACTTCAGGCAGTGGTGGCAATGGTGGCGCGGGAGGCAACGGTGGCGTCGGCGGCAGCGGGTTCTCCGCAGTCGTGAATCCGGGTGGCGCAAACGCCGGAGCCGCAGGCGCCGGCGGCAGTGGTGGCGCAGGCGGTGCCGCGACCACGGGCAAGGCCGGTGCGGGAGGCAACGGCGGGGCGGGCGGCACTGCAGGCACCGGAGGCACATCCGTTGGTGGATCCGTGGTCGGTGGCGCGGGAGGCAACGGCGCTGCGGGCGGTGCCGGTGGTGCAGGAGGAAGTGCCTCGGCCGGCGGAGTGAACGGCAATGGCGGCAACGGTGGCGCCGGAACGTCGGGCGGCGCGGGAGGCAACGGCGGTGCCGCCACCACCGCTGTCACGGGCGGCACCGGCGGCGCGGGAGGCAACGGCGGTGCCGCGGGTGCGGCCGGTGCAGCGGGTGCGGGCGCCGGTACCGCTGGCGCAGCCGGGAACGCCGGCGCTGCAGGCAATGGCAGCAAGGGCGGCAACGGCGGTGCAGGACTCGCGGGCACCTTGGGTGTTGCGGGCACTGCCGGCGGCAAGGGCGGTGCCGGGGGTACTGCTACGAGCGGCGTGGCCGGCAACGGCGGGAACGGCGGCGCCGGCGGTGCTGGCTATAACGGCAGCAACGCCTCCCCCGGGACTGCTGCTGAGTCCGGCTCAGCGGGCGGCGCCGGTGGCGCCGGTGGCGCCGGAGGCGCCCCGACTGCGGGCGGCACCGGTGGCAATGGTGGCAACGGCGGCGGTGGCGGGTTGGGTGGCAACGGCGGCAGTGGGTTCGCGGCGGTCGACCAGCCCCATGGCGCGAACGGCGCTGCCGCTGGGGCCGGTGGTGCCGGCGGAGCCGGCGGTTCGGTCTCAGGTGCCGCGGGTACGGGGGGCAACGGCGGCAACGGCGGATCGGGCGCCCTGGGTGGCAGCGGAGGGGTCGCGGCCGGCGGCGGAAACGGGGGCAATGCGGGTGCTGGCAGCGCCGGTGGTGCCGGCGGAGCCGGCGGCTCCGTCGCCGCATTCGCGGGGAGTGTGGCTGGCAACGGCGGCAACGGTGGTGCCGGTGGACCCGCCGGATCGGCCGCAAGTGCCGGCTCCACGGTCACAGGACAAGGGGGCGGCAACGGCGGCAACGGAGCCGCTGGCGGTGCGGGTGGTGCCGGCGGCGCCGGAGGCAATGGCGCCGCGGGTGCGGTGAACGGCAATGGGGGCAACGGAGGTGCGGGTGGTCTGGGCACCTCCGGCGGTGCCGGTGGCGCATCAGGTGTTGCGTCGAGTGCCGGCGGTGCGGGCGGCGCTGGCGGAGCCAGCGGAGCGGCTGGGTCTGCTGGCTCGGCTGGTACGGGTGGTTCGGGCGGCACCGCAGGCCCTGCAGGCAGCGCGGGCTCGGGTGGCAACGGTGGTGCGGGCGGTGCCGGGTTCTCCAATGCCGCTGGTGCAGGAGGCAATGGCGGCGCTGGCGGTATGGGCGGTATGGGCGGTAACGGCGGTGCGGGCGGTGCGGGCGGCAGCGGTACCACGACGGGTGGCTACGGTGGCATGGGCGGAGGCGTGTTTTACGGCTCCGGCAACGGCGGTGCTGGAGGCGCTGGTGGCAGCGCCACAGGTACGGCCGGCACACTAACGGGCGGCAGCGGCGGCCTGGGCGGAGCCGCCACCTCGGGCAACGCTGGCGCCGGTGGTGCCGGAGGTGCGGCCACCGGATCGGGGACCGCCACTGCGGCCAACGGTGGGCCGGGCGGCACCGGAGGTGACGTGACGACCGGCATCGGCGGGGCTGGTGGCACCGGTGGCGCGGCCTCGCTGACGGGCACTACGGGCGACGCCTCCGGAGGCCGAGGTGGTGACGGTGGCCCAACCGCCTCGACGGGAACAGCAGGTACCGGCGGAGCTGGCGGAGCTGCCAACACCGACACAGCCGAAGCGACCGCGAGGGGCGGAAACGGTGGTACCGGCGGGGCTGGGGGCACGACTTCCAATGGCGGCACCGGTGGTGTCGGTGGTGCTGCAATCTCCACCGCCGGTGGTGGATCAAAGTCCTACTCTCTCGGTGGTGAGGGCGGCACCGGCGGCAAGGCGGGCACCTCGAGCGTCGGTGGCGTCGGGGGAATCGGTGGCTCGGCAAGCTCAACGTCTGGCGCGGGTTCCACGTCCACCGGTGGTGCGGGTGGCGTCGGCGGTTCGGGCAATGGGGCGGGCACCAAGGGCGCCATTGGCGGTGCGGGGGGAACGGCTCTCGTGAACTCCACGGCCGGATCCACGGCTACCGGTGGCAAGGGTGGTCAGGGTGGTGCCGCGGGTGGTGGCACTGCTGGTGCGGGTGGTTCTTTCGGCGGTGTTGCGTCGGCGATCGGTGGGGGCGCGGCAAACAATGGCGCCGTCGGTGCTGCGGGCACCTAGCGGGGCCCAGGCTCTGCTCCATTGACGTGTCTGCCGAAGGCGTCGAGAAGAGAACGTCCGGCTTTCGCGCGCTAGATCATGTCTGAGCCCGAGAGCGTGATACCACCTTCAGGAACTGACTGACGTGATGTCATGAACGCACTGCTTGACGGCCTCGCGTCAGATCTGCGCCATGTCGACGAACCGCGAGTAGTGACCCTGGAAGGCCACGGTGACGGTCGCGGTCGGCCCGTTGCGGTGCTTGGCGACGATGAAGTCGGCCTCACCGGCGCGCGGTGACTCCTTCTCGTAGGCGTCCTCACGGTGCAGGAGCACGACCATGTCCGCATCCTGCTCGAGCGAGTTGTGCACCGCGACACCATCAGCGATGAAGTTGTGCGTGCTGAGCACTTCAGCATCGAAGACGAACATCTCACCAAGTGACTCGATGGACACGATCTCGTCCCAGTACACGTCGTTGGTGGCGAGCAGCTCCAGATCCTCGTCGTCGAGCACGGCGGCCACCCGAGACAGGCGAGCCCTGCTGGGTGCCGCCTGCCACATCGCGCTGCCGCAGTACTGCGTGCCGACTCGTGCCTGGAACTCACGCTGCGACAGGCCCCTCTCACCGATCACCTCGCGCACACGACCCCAGACCTCTTTCGGGACGGTGTCGCGGTTGGGATTCTCGACAATCGTGTCGAGAATCCCCAGCAACTCGACGCCGACGAGTCCACGAGAACCATGCGCATTGATGCGCCGCAGGAACACCTTCTGGTCAGCCGCACCGGAGACGTCGACGTGATAGCCGTCGCGGTAGCCGGCCTTGCGGGCCGTGCGGATCCGAGCGTTGATGCCGAAACGCAGGAGGAGCCGGGCCACATCGTCGGCCAGCCGCCGACTTGTGGTGGCGTAGTAGATGCGACCACCACGCCGGCCCTTGTTGATCAGGATCGATCCATCGGTCGCCCAGAGGTGCCTCAGGAACAGCGCGATCTGCCGCTTGGGCAGCGAGTACACCTCCAGGGGGATGAACTTCTCGTGGCTTCGACAGCCGAAGATGCCGAGACCATCCATCCATTCAGCCATCGGGTTTCGCACACCGTGCGTGAGGTGCCGTCGGCTCGCGAACCGCAGGGTCGTGCAGCGGGCTTGCGGATGGTCGTCGACGCGAAGATCGACCGCGAACGCCCTCGGGGCGCACTCGCTCATGATGGCGATGTTCGCCGGATCCTTGGTGGCGTAGCGGATCGGCTGACGTGGCAGCATCGAGCCGTCCCCGATCATGTGCGCCAGCACGATGACCTCGTCATCGGTCCACGACGTCTCGCGCGTGGGGGCGGGAACATGGCGTGGAATGCCGATCCGGGCTCCTACGGCAAGGTCACCGACCGCCTGCCAGCCCGAATACGTGAGCAGCGGATGGTTGGCCGTGGCATCGACGGACCTTCCGCTGGCCGTGCGCACCCGGAAGACCTCCCGGTAGCCGGTCGGGAAGACGTGCGTCATGGTTCGCTCGACGTACCTCAGGGAGTCGTCCAGGGACCAGACGGGAATGTCACGCTCACGCGTGAGGAACAGCTCCCCCATCGTCACCTCGGCACCAGTGTCGGCGCGGATGACCTGGGTCGTCGCAGGGAGACATCCCGACTCGCGAAGGTCGGACAGCATCGGCTTCTTGTCGGTGCGCTGCTCCGGCCCGCGGTTGAGCTGGCTGATCGCGATGACCGGAACACCGAGCTCCTTGGCGAGCAGCTTCAGCGACCGCGAGAACTCGGAGACCTCCTGCTGGCGGCTCTCGACGCGCTTGCCGCTGGTCATCAGCTGCAGGTAGTCGACGATGACGAGGCGCAGATCATGGCGCTGCTTCAGACGCCGGCACTTGGCACGGATCTCCATCAGCGTCATGTTCGGGGAGTCGTCGATGAACAGGGGCGCCTCGCTGACGACACCCATCTTGTTCGCCAGCTTCGTCCAGTCGTTGTCGCTCATCGAGCCGGAGCGCATGTGGTGCAGGGGCACCTGCGCCTCGGCGGAGAGCAGGCGCATGACGATCTCACTGCGGCTCATCTCTAGGGAGAAGATGACACTGGTGAGGCCGTGCTTGATGGAGGCAGAACGCGCTATGTCCACGCCCAGGGTCGATTTGCCGATGGCGGGCCTCGCCGCGACGATGATCAACTGGCCGGGATGCAGGCCGTTGGTCAGCTTGTCGAGCTCGGTGAAGCCGGTCGGCACACCGACCATCTCTCCGTTGCGGTTGGAGATCGCCTCGATCTCGTTCAGGGCGTCGCCCATGATGTCGCTGAGTGGGGCATAGTCCTCACTCGTGCGACGGTCGGTGACGTCGTAGACCTCGGCCTGGGCGCGGTCGACCGTGTGGTCGACGTCGCCGGTGCCCGCGTAGCCCATCGCGACGATGCGCGTGCCCGCCTCGACGAGGCGTCGCAGGATCGCCTTCTCGCGCACGATGCGCCCGTAGTAGCCGGCGTTCGCGGCCGTGGGCACCATCGAGACGAGCGTGTGGAGGTAGGGGGCGCCGCCGATGCGACCGATGTCGCCCGTGCGGGTGAGGTCGGCGGCAACGGTGACGGCGTCGGCGGGCTCACCCCGCCCGTAGAGGTCGAGGATCGCGCCGTAGATCATCTGGTGCGCGGGGCGGTAGAAGTCGTTCTCGCGGATCACCTCGACGACGTCGGCGATGGCGTCCTTGCTCAGGAGCATGGCTCCCAGGACGGACTGCTCCGCGGCGACGTCGTGGGGAGGGGTGCGGTCGACGCCGACGTCTTCTTCCGGATGCAGTTCGTAGACGCTCACGCCCCCACGCTAGGGATGGGGAGTGACACCGTCCACGAGCCCTGTGGACACAACTGTGGACAACGTGGGGCTAAGGGGGCTGACCCTGTTCGCGCCCCTGTGTACGGGCTGGGGAATTGTCCTGGGAGCATCCCCGGGTCCCCTCGTGTGAGCGGGGCGAACTCCATCCCAAGGCTGTGGACGAAAACTCGTCGGTACCGTGGAGCGCATGAGCCCCGACCTGACGACCCCCGACCGTCCCGCCGATCCCTACCGCGTCACCGTCGTCTGCCTCGGCAACATCTGCCGCTCGCCCATGGGCGAGGCCGTCCTGAGGGAGCGAATCCGGCAGGCCGGGCTGTCGGCTCGGGTGGCGGTTGACTCCGCAGGCACGGGCGACTGGCACCTCGGGCACCCTGCCGACGCTCGGGCCATGACGGCCCTGAACGAGGCGGGCTACGACCTCGACCACGTGTCGCGGCAGATCGATCCCAGCTGGATGACGGGCATCGACCTGCTCCTTGCCATGGACGAGGCCAACTACCGCGACGTTGAGGTCATGCTGACGATGACCGCCCTGCCCGCCGAAGACCTGCCCACACTGCGAATGTTCCGCTCCTTCGACCCGACGCTGTCACATCTGCCCGAACCGCACCCCGACCTTGCAGTGCCCGATCCCTACTACGGCGAGGCGGACGACTACACCGCCTGCCTTGACATGATCGAGAAGGCCGCCGACGGGATCGTCGACGGCCTTCTCGTGGAGCTGGAGCAGAGGTGACTCAGGCGGCCGGCGGGCCGTACTGGTTGTCGCCGGGATTGCCCGCCTGAGCCCAGAAGATGATCAGGATGATCGGGCCGATGCAGGGCAGCAGCCAGAGCAGCTGAAGCCAGCCGGACTTGCCGGTGTCATGCAGGCGACGCGCACCGACCGCGATCGTCGCAAGGACCAGGACGATCCAGATGATCCAGCCCACAAGGGTCAGGAAGCCGAACTCGCCGCTTCCCATCAACCCACCGACGCCACCCGTGAGAATGTTGACGACGAGACTGATGAGCCACAAGAACAGCGCCCACCACCAGAACTCAGGCCGAGACGCTCGACCCTCGAAGTTCCCGATATTGCTGAAGTTGTGCGAGATTACCTGACCGAATCCCATTGCATCTCTTCCTGTTGAAGCGCCGCAGCGCGTGGGGTACTACCGGACTGGGCGAGGCCCGTAGGGGTTGTCTCCGGGCGTTCCCCCCAACGCCCAGAGGACGATCAGCACGAGGTTTCCGCACGGGACGAAGTAGAGCAGCAGAAGCCACGCACTCTGGCCGTAGTCATGCAGGCGACGGGCACCTACGGCAAGCAGTGGAATGAGCAGAACGATGGTGATGATCACCACCGCGATCGACCAGATGATCGCGATGACCGCAGCCAGACCCGCACCAGCGGCGTTGTCACCGGCGGCCGCCGCGATGGCCATGAGGACATAGAGCGGAATGGTCAGACCAAGGCTGACCAGAACCGAGAAGAGGAAGAACCACCAGAATTCCGAGCGGGACGCCCGTCCTTGGAAGTCCGCGAACTTGCCGAAGCACGTGCGCACGGACTCTGCGAAACCCACGTCAGCCTCCTCCAGGGTTCAACGGGCCGACTCTACCGACGCTTCTGGGCAATTCC
>CAIZPS010000015.1 GCA_903934925.1 uncultured bacterium
ATGCCGCCATTGTGCCCGGATACGCTCCGGCCCATGAGCGAGGTCACCGAGCAGCAGTCCGTCATCCGCGTGCGTGAGGCACTGGCCCGACTGGGCGCTCGAGGCAAGGTGCGCGCACTCGACGACAGCGCGCGCACCGCAAAGGAGGCGGCCGATGCCCTGGGCATCGAGGTCGGTCAGATTGCCAACTCCCTCGTCTTCATGGCCGACGGCGAGCCGGTCCTTGTGATGGCGTCCGGAGGCCATCGCGTGGACACGATGGCCGTGGCCGCCGTCCTCGAGGTGAGCCACGTGGAGAAGGCCACGGCCGATCAGGTCCGCCAGGCCACCGGCTTCGCCATCGGGGGCGTTGCGCCCGTCGGGCATCCCGAGCCCCTGCGCACGATCGTCGACATCGCACTGTCGCGGTACGACGAGGTCTGGGCCGCCGGCGGGCACCCGCACTACGTATTCCCGACCAGTTACGACGAACTACTGCGCATTACTGCTGGGGAGGCAGCCGAGATCGGTGGTTGATCTCGCCGGGGAGGCCTTCCGCTCAACTGCCTCGTTGAGTGGAGCCGGAATCACCGCCACTGAGCTTGAGCAGACGGGCAACCGGCACTGCTCCGATTCCATACACCGCGACCGTCACAGCGACGATGATGAAAGTGACCGGTAGGAGTTCCTCTGCGCCCGGCACCTTCAGCGCGACCAGGGCAGCGCCGATACTGGAGGCAGTCGCAGCCGCGACGATCCCGCGAGGATCCATGCAGGCAATGAAGATTCGCTCCCGACGGCTCAGGTTGGAGCCGAGCGTTCCCACCGACGCGATCAGCGGTCTCAGCAGGACGATGAGCACCGCCGACATCAGCAGCGCAGGACCGAGCACAGCGATGACAGTGGATGACGGCACCAGGGCGGCGATCGAGATGAACAGCACCCCGATGCCGATCGACACGATGGTGCCGAAGAACGGCTTGGAGTCCTCTAGTGAGGCGCCGAAGTGCCGGGCGATGCGTGGAGCCGCCATTCCCATCAGCAGTGCGGCGATCAGGCCCGTCTCGTCAGCCACGAAGTTCGCGAGGCCTGCAGCGACGATCACCGACCCAAGGAGCACCTGCGTGCCCAGAAGATCGTTGCCGCGCACAAGCTTTCCGCCCACGACGAAGAGCAGTACACCGAAGGCTGCTGCGACCACGCCGACGACGATGCCGAGGAGGAAGTTGCCGACCGCCTCGCCCAGCGACTCCGCCCCGCCCGCCCGGATGACCTGGAAGACCACCACAGCGACGAGTGCGCCGATGGGGTCGAGCAGGGTGCCCTCCCATTGCAGGATGCTGCGCACGCGCCCCTGAAGTCCGGTGAAATCCAGGATCGGAGTGACGACTGTCGGCCCGGAGACGATGACGATGGCACCCAGCATGAACGCGATGGACCAGTCCAGGCCGACGATGAAGTGGGCAACCACGGATGCACCGACGAGGGTCAGAGCACCGCCGACCCAGACGAGCCGGTGCACGATCCTTCGGTCGCTGCCCTGCAGCGTGATCGCGTTGAGCTCCATGCCGCCCTGGAAGAGGATGACGGCTACGACGAGATCGACGAGCACCGGGAAGGCCGGTCCGAGGATCGCATCCATCCGAAGTTGAGGGGCTATCACGCCCAGGGCGAATCCCACGGGCAGGAGCAGGATCAGCGCCGGGATGCGTAGCTTGGGGGCAATGAGTTGACAGGTGGTCGCGAGGCCGATCACCAGGGCAGCCGCGAGCATGATCTGGCCCTGGGACAGCGTCGTCACTCCGGCAATCTAGTGCGTCCGTCCTAACCCGGATGCTCGCTCTCCGCGAGCCGCTTCAGACGGACCAGTGACTTGGCAATGGCGATCCGCGCCATGCCCGGGTTGCGGGCTACAGGCGAGACCGAGGCACGCCAGCCAGCGGCTCGCAGGTTGTTGGTCTCCCGCACCAGAGTGCCCCCCGACTCAAGCGGCGTGAGCTCGTACGTCCAGCGGTTGCCGAGCAGGTGCGCCCAGGTGATGAGTCGGTTCGGCTCGAATTCCAGAACTGTGTTCGTGATCCAGTAGTTGATGCGGATCTTCATCCGGACCTTGAACGTATCGCCGAGCGCGAGTCGCTCCGGGCCCTTGATGATGCCCTGCACAGTCCTCGATCCGTCGATCTCCGAGTGGCGTCGCGGCTGGATCACGATGTCGAAAATCACCTCGGGGGGCGCGTCAATGACGATCTGTGCGGAGACGATGCGGTCATCCCCGGTGTCGAGGATCTCGGCACGGATCGGCTGCTGCTCCTCGGTCATGGCCTTCCCCTCACGGCTTCGGTGAATCGGACGGTGAATCAGACATCGGATCAGGCGTGTTCGGCGAACATCAGTCGGCTCATCGAGTCGATGAACACGTCCCCCGCCTCCGGTGGGATCGCGCCCTCCACCATGAGGCTCGCCATCCCGTGCGTCGAGGCCCATACCGTCACGTCGAGGCCCTCGCGCACGCCCGGGCGCAGGAGACCGTGCCGATCGACGTCGTCGAGGGCGGCCTGAAGCTTCAGATAGGGACCGGTTTCGTCCGGGGACATCTCGCCCACCGCGCATAGCGGCCCGAACGTGAGCTGGAACAGATGCGTCTCGTCGATCGCGAACGCCAGATAGGCACGACCAAGTCCGGCGAACCGAGCACGTGCCGCCTCCGGCGTATCGCCCGGATGCGCGGCGACGACGCGCGTCATGCGCTCATCGAGAGCAGCGAGGCCGCATAAGCCGACCGCACGGAGCAGGTCGTCCTTGTCGGCGAAGTGGTTGTAGGCGGCGCTCGGCGAGACCTCGAGGGTTTGAGCGATGCCACGCAGGGACACGTGGTCGGCCCCGTGCAGGCGCACCTCGGTGAGGGCCTGCTCGACCATCGCCTCGGCGAGCGCCCCGTGGTGATAGCTGCGCGCCACTGCGCCTCCAATGTTGACAGCGTTCATACCATCTGCCAGAGTCCGAATATGAACGACGTTCATACTACTCCTGCCCGCACCCCCGGAGGCGCATTCGCCCGACTCGGCACATGGGTGACCCGACATCGCTGGCCGGTCCTCATCGGCTACCTCGTCGCCATGGCGCTCTTCGGCGTCTTCGGGGTTCAGGTGTTCGGCGCCATGAAGTCCGAGGGGTTCAACTACCCCGGCAGCGACTCAAGCCGTGCGGCCGTGGTGCTGGCGGAGGACTTCGGTGTCGCTGATCCGGCAGCGATTCTGGCCATCGAGACGCCGACTGATGTCGATACCGACGCCGCGGCGGCCACGGCGCTGCTCGCTGACGTCGCGGCCCTGAAGGGTGTCGAATCAGTGGTCTCGTACTGGTCGACCGGTGGCGCGCCGTCCTTCCTCGGCAATGACGGTCGGACCGGCCAGGCGATCGTGATCGCCGAGGATGGGGTCGACCGTGAGGAACTCTCGGCCGAGATCGTCGCGCAGGTCGGGGGTGAGCAGGGCGAGCTCGTC
>CAIZPS010000016.1 GCA_903934925.1 uncultured bacterium
CCGCACATGCACGAGAACTCGTCGTAGTCGCTGGCATCGCACATCGCGTAGTCGAAGGTGATCTCCTCACCGGGTGCGATGTCGCGCATGGCGACCAGGAGGGCAGAGCCCGCGAGGCCCGCATTCGGCTCACACGAGTGGTTGAGCATGTCACCCGGCTCGGGGGTCTCGTCGGAGACGAGGTACAGGTCATCGTCGACCTGGATGGACCGTGACTGACGATCGTGGGACAGGCTGGCGAGGGTGGCTCGGTCGATGACCCAGCCGCCGAAAGCAGCGACAGTCTCACCTGCAGCAATCGGCTCCGTTGCGAATGAGCCCCATCCCTTCGCGCCAGCGGGGCGCGCCTGCGCCTTGGGCGTCAGCCAGTTGTAGTCCAACAAAGGTCCTTTCGCGCCCGGCGGCATTCGCCCCGGGATGGTGGATGAAGCCGACAAAGTGTGCCACACGTATATGTCGAACCTGACCCGTGGCACTCTTGCGCCATGAGAGGTCGCGCCACGGCACTGCTCGGCCTCGCCGGACTTGCCCTGACCGCGTCACTCGCAGCCGTTCCCGCCGAGGCATCGGTCGTCCGCGTCATCAACGGCACTCCGAATCCGCCCCTTGCGGGAGCGGCCGTCATGCTCGAGAGCGACGCCGGATACTGCACCGGATCGCTCCTCCTGCCCAACCTGATCGTCACCGCAGCGCACTGCTTCTTCGACAACGGGGCCGTGACGTCCGCTGCGACCGACTGGCAGGTCTACCCACCTGGAGCCGACACCTCCACCACGCCGCCGTCGACCGTCCGGCCGATCCAGATGCTCATCAGCCCCGCGTATCAGAGGAACGAGGAGGCGAGCGGTGTCGACGTGGCGTACCTCGTGCTCGACGGTGCACTCGCCAATCCCGTGATCTCGCGTCTGGCCACGGTCGCCGAGGTCCAGCAGCTCGCTAACGTGGGCGCCACCCTCGAACAGGTCGGCTACGGGCAGACCGTCCCCCGGGCCGTGTCGGATGCCCCCATGAGCGCGTTCCCGATCGGCATCTCCGCCCCGATCGATTCCTTCACGCCGAAGGCGTCGCTGCTGACGGTCGAGACGAACGGCACCACGGGCACGTGCATCGGCGACAGCGGAAGCCCGTGGATGACCAGCATCGGCGGGCAGATTGTTCTCGTGGCGGTCCTGTCCGGCGGGGACAACCCGCCGTGCGAGCCGGACGAGGGCGGTCGCAACGACTACCTCGCCCCGCCGAGTGCCCAGGCAGACCTGCTCGCCTCGGCTGTGGCGGCCGCCGGCTCAGCGCCTTTGGCCCAACCGCGCACCTGCCTGAAGGTCAAGGGTTCCAGGGAGGAATGCTCGGCAACCCGGACGTGGACCTACGAGTACTGCTGGTCCGGTTCGCGGTACTCCGTGCAGCAGAGGGACGCGCGAGGGTGGGCCACGATCGGCCGGGGCACCGCGAGCAAGTCGTCGGAGTGCAACCGCAGGTACCCCTACCTCATCTCCGTGACGTCCGATGCGGCGCCGGGCTCCTCCAGCTACCGGATCGTCGTGCCGAGGCAGCGCGGCATCTCGGCGACCCAGTACGACCCCTTCACGGTCACGTCGTCCTGACCCACGGTTAGGCTCGCAGGGTGATCGACCCGAGCATCCTGCGCTCCGACCCCGACCGGCTACGCGAGTCCCAGCGGCGGCGCGGCGAGAGCGTCACGCTCATCGACGATCTCGTTGTTGCGGACGTGGCCAAGCGCGAGGCCCAGCAGCGATTCGACGAGCTGCGCAACGAGCAGAAGACCCTCGGCAAGCGGATCGGCCCTCTGCAGGGGGCGCTGAAGAAGGCCGCCGATGATGGCGCACGCATCACGGCGCAGGCCGAGCTCGACGTCCTGATGGCACAGGCCCAAGAGCTCGCGGAGCAGGTCAAGGCAGCCGACGAGTCCGCCGACGCTGCCGGCGCGGCACTCGACGCGCTGTGGCTGCAGGTGTCCAACCTGGTGAATCTGGAGTCTCCCGTGGGCGGCGAGGAGGACTTCGTCGTCCTGGCGGAGGTGGGCACGCCGCGCGACTTCGCCGCCGAGGGCTTCGAGCCCCGCGACCACGTCGAGCTCGGCCAGCTCCTCGGCGCGATCGACATCGACCGCGGCGTCAAGGTTTCGGGGTCGCGCTTCTTCTACCTCACCGGCCCGGGAGCACTGCTGGAGATCGCGCTGCTGAATCTGGCGATGCAGCAGGCGACGGCACACGGACTCATCCCGATGATCACCCCGACACTCGTGCTGCCCAGCGCAATGGAGGGCACAGGCTTTCTCGGCCAGGCCGCCGAGAACGTGTACCGGATCGAGTCGGACGACATGTATCTCGTCGGCACATCGGAGGTGCCACTCGCCGGCTACCACTCCGACGAGATCATCGATGCCGGCCAACTTCCCCTGCGCTACGCCGGATGGTCATCCTGCTATCGCCGCGAGGCGGGCTCGTACGGCAAGGACACCAAGGGCATCATCCGCGTGCACCAGTTCGACAAGGTCGAGATGTTCGTCTACTGCCGACCTGAGGATGCCGAAGCAGAGCATGCACGCCTGCTCGAGTGGGAGCGCGAGTTCGTCGACGCGCTCGAGATTCCGTACCGGGTGATCGACGTCGCCACGGGAGATCTCGGTTCCAGCGCCGCGCGCAAGTTCGACATGGAGGCCTGGATCCCGACGCAGGGCACGTATCGGGAGATCACGTCGACCTCGAACACCACGGAGTTCCAGGCCCGACGCCTGCGCATCCGCATGCGCGACGCCGACGGCACCCGTCCGCTCGCGACCCTCAACGGCACGCTGTGCGCCATGCCGCGCGTGATCGTCGCTCTTCTGGAGAACCACCAGCAGGCTGACGGATCAGTGGTGATCCCCCCCGCTCTGCGTCCGTTCATGGGCGGTCGCGAGGTGATCTCGCCGGTGTAGCGCCATAGCGCAGCAATCTCGGCGTGACCTGACGTTCACGCACCCCGCCTACCCTGCAAGGATCATGACGACGATGACCGCCCTTCCTGACGTTTCCGCCCTCCGCGACTTCCGCCCCCAGTTGATCGCCCTCGACCTTGACGACACCCTGCTCCCATACTCCGGGATCGTCCCGCGCGAGGCGGTCGAGGCGATCGCGCGCGTGAAGGAGATGGGCATCGAGGTGGTTGCGGCCACGGGTCGCTCGTTCGGAACCACGGCTCCCGTGTGCGAGGCGGCCGGAATCGACACGTGGGCGGTGTGCAGCAACGGTGCCATGCTCGCCAGCCTCGAGCCCGAGGAGATCGTCGACACGATCTCCTTCGATCCGTCGGAGCTTCTTGTGGCGATTCGCGAGCGGGTGCCGAACGCGATGCTCGCAGTCGAGGAGCCATCAGGGGTCTTCCTCACCACCACGATGTTCACGCACACCGCGTTGACGGAGGGCATCCGCGAGGTCGAGTTCGATGACCTCCTCGATCGCTCAGCCATCCGCGTCGTCATTCGCAGTGACGAGCACCTCGAGGCGGGCCTGGGACACCTCGCCCAGGATCTTGGCCTGCACTCGGTGGTGTTCGGCGTGGGGGAGGTCGCCTGGATGGACATCGGCCCTCACGGTGTCTCGAAGGCGACGATGCTGCAGCGCCTCTGCGACCGGCTCGGCATCGATCGCGGGTCGACCCTGGCGATCGGTGACTCGATGAACGACGTGGCGATGCTCGAGTGGGCTGGCCGGGGCGTGCTGATGGGCCATGCGCTGCCCTACATGCTCGCCCATGCCGACGTGATCACCGGACTGGAGCCTGGGCACGGGGTTGCGGAGGCCTTGAACTCGATCGGGGCGTAGGGAACGCGGTATACGCGACGTATACTGCCGCCATGAGCGTCGCCACCACCACCATCAAGGTGACCACCGAGGTCCGGGATCGCCTCAACGCCCTCGCCGCCGAGGAGGGTCGCACCGCGGGCAGCGTCGTCGAGAAGCTCCTCGACGAGTACCTGTGGCGTCAGAAGGTCGAGCTGGCCGGCCGGCAGATGCGTGCCATGACACCGGAGGATCGGGCGGAGTACCTGGCTGAGGCAGCCCTCTGGGACACCACCTCCGGTGACGGTCTGGAGCCTGAGGATTGGAGTGACGAGTGGAACAGATGAGCCCACTCACACCAGGGGCGGTCCTGTGGGCCGACCTCGGGCAGTCCCAAGGTCGCGAGCAGGCCGATGTTCGGCCATGCCTAGTGGTCTCCTCGCGCGATCACATTCGTGAAGTCGACCCCCTCATCACCGTGATGCCGTGCACGAGTCACGACAGAGGCTGGATCAATCACGTGCCGCTGCGCGGTGAGCTTCGACTGCACCGCCCGACCTACATCATGACGGAGCAGGTGCGCACGGTGAGTCGAGTCCGGCTTCTGCGTCCCATCGGCTACGCCGACATCGAGTGCCTTCAGGAAGCTCTCGAGTGGCTGCACAGATGGACGGCGCAGGCAGCCTGATCAGTCGACGGTGATGCCGTCGTCGAACGCCTGCTCGAGTGCCGCGAGCCACGGGCGCATCTCGGGCAGCCCCTGCTCGGACCATCTGTCGTGCCCCAGGACGGAGTAGGCCGGACGCGGTGCGGGGCGCACGAACTCCGCCGACGTCGTCGGCAGCACCCGATCAGGATCCGCGCCGGCAAGTCGGAAGATCTCCCGCGTGAAGCCGAACCAGGAGACTTCGCCGCTGTTCGTCCCGTGGTACGTGCCCGGCCGCGGGTGCCTGTCCATGAGCAGGACGATCTGCTCGGCCAGATCGCCGGCATAGGTCGGCTGGCCCACCTGGTCCGTCACGACCGCGACGGTGTCGCGCTCGCGCTCGAGCTTCAGCATCGTCTTGACGAAGTTGCTGCCCTGCAGGCCGTAGAGCCAGGCGGTGCGGACGAGGTAGTGCGACTGCGGAAGCAGCTCCTGCACTGCCCGATCGCCCGCCAGCTTCGTCCGGCCGTAGGCCGAGGCCGGTGACGGCAGTGCGTCCTCGCCGTAGGGCATCGTCGCCGTCCCGTCGAACACGTAGTCAGTCGAGACGTGCACGAGCCAGGCACCGGCCTTGCGGCATTCGATGGCGATGTTTCGGGGCCCGAGCCCGTTGACGGACAACGCCCGCTCCTCGTCCGTCTCGGCGGCGTCAACGGCGGTGTAGGCCGCGCAGTTGACGACGAAGTCCGGGTCGAAGCCACCGAAGACGAGGTCGACCGACTCAGGGTCGGCGATGTCGATGTCGGGATAGTCGATGCCGAGCACCGCGAGGCTGCGGTTGCGCTGGAGAACGGGCATCAGGGCCGAGCCGAGCTGCCCGTTGTGGCCGATGACGAGGACCCGCACGCCCCTACCCTCTCATCGTTGACTGGTGAGTTGTGCTGGTTCAAGCACGGGGTGTCGAGCGCACATCTCACCGATCAACGGAGGGCGGCCTTGGACTTCAGGGGGCGCCACCACTCCTCGTTGTCGCGGTACCACTGAACGGTCTCGGCGAGCCCCTCGTCGAACCGGTGCTGGGGCGCATATCCGAGCGCCCGCAGCTTGCCATCGTTGACGGAGTACCGGCGATCGTGGCCCTTGCGGTCCTCGACCGGCTGGACCATCGACCAGTCAGTGCCCATCGCCTCGAGCACGCGCTCGGTCAGCTCACGGTTGTTGAGCTCCAGGCCCCCGCCGATGTTGTAGCTCTCGCCGGCTGCACCCTTCTGCACCACGAGAGCGATACCGCGGCAGTGGTCGTCGACATGCAGCCAGTCACGCACATTCAGGCCGTCGCCGTACAGCGGCACCTTCGCACCATCGATCAGGTTCGTGACGAAGAGCGGGATGACCTTCTCGGGGAACTGGTAAGGCCCGTAGTTGTTCGAGCACCGGGTGCTCGACACATTGAGCCCGTAGGTGACGAAGTAGGCCCGCACCAGCAGCTCCGCCGCCGCCTTGGCCGCGGAGTAGGGCGAGTTGGGCCGCAGCGGCTCGTGCTCATCCCACGAGCCCTCATCGATGGACCCGTACACCTCATCGGTGCCAATGTGCACCGTGCGCGGGATGCCATGCCGCAGGCAGGCGTCGAGGATGGTCTGCGTGCCGACGACGTTCGTGACGATGAAGTCCTGCGGACCGTGAATGGAACGGTCGACGTGGGTCTCTGCCGCGAAGTTGACGACGATGTCGTGGCCGGGGAGGACGTCGTCAAGGAGGTCGCCGTCGCAGATGTCACCGCGAACGAAGGTGAATCGCGGATCGCCCTGCACCGCAGCGAGGTTGTCGAGGTTGCCCGCATACGTGAGCTTGTCGTAGACCGTCACCCCGGTGACGTCCGCGCCATAGGACCCGGCCAGAAGCTCCCGAACGAAATGCGACCCGATGAAACCGGCCGCTCCGGTCACGAAGTACTTCACTGGCTGCTTCCCTTCAGTCGATCCAGCCACTCCTGCGCCCCCGCGAAGTCGGCATCCGTCACGCCCGAACGCAGCACCGGCTGCCTGCCGTCGTGTCGCGGATACGAGCCGAGGAAGCGCACGTCGAGGCACACCCGGTGCAGGCCCATCAGGGCCTCCGACACCCGGGCGTCCGCCACGTGACCCTCCACGTCGACACTGAAGAAGTAGTCGCCCAGCGCCTTCTTCGTCGGGCGGGACTCGATACGGGTCATGTTGACCCCACGGACGGCGAACTCGGTGAGGATGGCCAGCAGGGCTCCGGGCTCGTCCTGTCGCATGAACAGGCTCAGTGTGGTCTTGTCGGCGCCCGTCGGGTCCGGAATCACGCCGGGCAGACGCACGCGCACGAACCGCGTGGTGGCGTCCTCGGTGTCCTGGATGTCATCGACGAGAACGTCGAGTCCGTAGATCTCCGCAGCGACCCGCTGGGAGACCGCGGCGTCTATCGGCGCCTCGGGATCGGCGAGCGCCTGAGCGGCGGACGCGGTCGACATCGCCGGGATCACCTGTGCATCGGGCAGCTGCTTCGCGAGCCAGTGCCGCACCTGCGCCTGCGCATGCGGGTGCGTGGCGATGCGGGTTACGTCGTCGATGCGCGTGCCCGGACGGGCGAGCAGTGCGAAGCGGACGGGGATGACAACCTCGTCGACGATGACGAGTCGCCTGCCGTTCGCGAGCTCATCGAGGGTGACGGACACCGATCCCTCGACCGAGTTCTCGATGGGGACGAGAGCAGAGTCGACCTCACCGCTTCGCGCAGCGTCGAGGGCTGTCTGAACCGACGCGCATGGCACGAGCTCCGCATCACGCCCAGACGTGAGCTCAGCAGCTGCGGCACCGCAGAACGAGCCTGCAGGACCGAGATAGGCGATGCGTTCGGTCATGATGCACCTCCACGGGCGATGCGCACTGCCTGCGACTCCTCCGGTGACAACTCGATGTCGCTGTCACCGGAGGTTAGGCCCTTGAGGTAGGTGCGCGTCTCGCTGCGCCCATGGATGGACGTCAGCACGAGCCCGTCACCGGCATCGTCAAGCAGGGCCGCGGAGAAGGAGAAGCGACCGCCCATGTCGCCGAACGCGTCGTACCTGACGACGGATACGTGACGCAGGGCCATGGTGAGGTCGCGTCGCGTAGCGGCGAGCAGGGAGTCGAGGTGGGCCACCTCGCCACGGAGGTCGTGGAACTCGTCGATGGTGCGAGCCATGACGTCGACGATCGTCTCGCGACCTTCTCCGGCCTGCAGGAGGGCGTAGGAGTGGTGGAGCCTGGTGACCCGGATGAGTGCGATGACTCCGACGGCCAGCCCGCCGATCCCGACGATGAGGCCGATGAGCGCCAGGATCAGCAGCACCTGGGAGTCCGAAGTCACGGCCCGAGCCTAACGGCCCCCTGTGGGACGATCCTCCGGTGTCCGAGTTGCTGCCCGCCATCCTCTCGCGAAGTGCAGCGACCATCGCCGGCACTCGTGAGGAGACCAACGCGGAGTTCGCGAGAAGGTGGGAGCACGCTGCGACGATGCGGATGCGTCACGCCGTCTACCCCGTGCTCATCTGGGTGCGCTCGGTGCGCGCCAGTCACCCTTACCTCGTGTCGCTGATCGACGCTCCTCCCGCGCCCCGGACGGGACCGCGCCGTATCCCGACGCCGACCATGTGGCCGCACCTGGCCGCGGACATGGTTGACGAGAACGGGGGCCTCCTGCACGAGCACGGTGGCGAGGCCTCCGGTGAGCAGGGCGTCGAGTGATCGACTTCGCCGTCCTTGCGACGACCTTCGCGCTGATCCTTCCCGCCGAGCTGCCTGACAAGACCTTCATCGCCACGCTCGTGCTGGCCACGCGCTTTCGTCACCTGTGGGTCTGGATCGGCGTCGCCGCGGCCTTCTTCGTGCAGGTGCTCATCGCCGTCGTCGCCGGCGGCCTGCTGGCCCTGCTCCCGCAGCGCCTCGTGCTCGGCGTCACCTTCCTGCTCTTCGCCATCGGAGCCTTCATCCTGATCAAGGGCGGCCTGTCCTCCCGGGCCGCCGAGCTACGTGCACAGCAGGAGGAGGCGGACGAGGTCGCGGAGCGCGCCCGCGGTGACGCCACAACCGGCCCGCTGCGCACGGTGGGGATCAGCTTCGTGGTGCTCTTCACCGCCGAGTGGGGTGACCTGAGCCAGCTGCTCACCGCCGGACTCGCCGCGCGCACCGGCCAGCCGCTGTCGGTGTTCCTCGGCTCGTGGCTCGCCCTGCTGCTGGTCTCGGGCCTTGCCGTGCTGGCTGGTTCGTGGCTGCGCTCACGGGTCCCCCTCTGGCGGATCCGGCTGGTGTCCGGTGGCATCCTGACGCTGTTGGCCGTCTGGACGGCCTACGAGTTCATCACCGCGTGAGGGGAGCAGCACGATGACGGACGTTCCCGTGCAGGTCCCCGCCGAGCGCCGGCGCGTGGGCGAGATTGACTTCACCGTCCTGTCACTGTCCGATGCGATCGACTTCGTCCTCGCCGCCGCAAGCAATCCCTCAGCCGTCGGACACCCTGGCCTGGCTGTGCACTTCTGCAATGCCTACAACGTCGCGCTCGCACGATCGGACCGCTCCTACGCCAATCTTCTCGCGAATGCGGATGTCGTCTTCAGTGACGGTGTTCCGATCACGTGGGTCGGTCGTCGGGCCCATCCTGAGACGGCAGCGTCGTGGGAGCGCGTCTACGGCCCCGACGTCATGCGCGGCGTTTTTGATGCCTCCACCACCACAGGGCCGCTGCACTACCTGCTCGGTGGATCGCCCGAGACTCTCGACGCACTCCAGCAGCGCATCGCGGTGGAGTATCCGCACGCGCGCGTCGTCGGTGCGGAGAGCCCGCCCTTTCGCACCGCGTCGTACGACGAGCTGCACGCGCGCGACCGGCGGATTGCCGCGAGCGGCGCCTCGATCGTGTGGGTCGGCCTGGGCACGCCGAAGCAGGACGCGGAAGTGCAGCGCATCGCCTCGAGCCTGCCGGTCGTCGCGATGGCGGTGGGTGCCGCCTTCGACTTCCTCGCCGGTACGAAACCCCAGGCGCCGGCGTGGATGCAGCGCAGCGGCACAGAGTGGGCCTTCAGGCTCGCGAGCGAGCCACGACGCCTCGGTCGGCGATACGTCTGGGGCAACTCCGTGTTCGCGATGGAGGCTCTTCGTACGCTGCGCAGGCCATAGGGTGCGTCCGTGATCACGGATGAGAGCAAGACCCAGCGGCGCGCAGTACTCACGGCCTGCATCGTGACGGGTGCGGGAATCACGCTCGCCGCGTCGAGCACATACGTGCTCGACCCCGCCGCGGACGACTTCGGGCTGGACTCCAGTCAGGCGACCCTGCTGAAGTTCATCCCGAGCCTGGCCACGATTCTCGTCGTGTTCGTCGCCGGCCTGCTCGGAGACCGGGTCGGCCGTCGGCGCGCCATCACGTGGGGAGCCATGGCGATGGTCATCGGATCCGTCATCACGGTAGCGGCACCCAACATCCTCGTCCTGCTCATCGGCATGACGCTGATGAGCGGCGGCAGTTCCATGATGATCGTGCTGTCGCTCTCACTGCTCAGTGCGTCGACCAGCGACCCAGAGTCACGCGCCAAGGCGTTCGGCACCCTCGGCGTCGTCTCACCGTTCGTGTATCTCGTCGCACCGGTGATCGCCGGTGCGTTCGTCACCTGGCTCAACTGGCGCTTCGTGGTGCTGCTGTGGCTCGCTGCCGCCGCACTCGCCCTCATCACGACGATGGTGCTTCTGCCCAAGGAATCGGGCAACCGCGAGGCGGGCGAGATGCTGACCCCGATACTCGCGGGCGTCACCCTCGTGATGATCACGCAGGTGTTCAATGCGGCCAGCAGTGATGGCCTGCTCTCCACCACGACCCTGATCCGCGCCCTTCTCGCCGCCGGTGCGGTCGTGGCGTTGTGGGCGGTCCACCGCGCCCTGAGCAATCCGTCACTCAGCTTCGGCCCACTACGCAGACGCCGCAGTGTCGTCCTACTCGTCGTGACGCTCGTGATCCCACTCGCCAGCATGTGGTACACCACCTACCTGCTGTTCCAGTACCTGTTCGGCCTGACGCCGGTGCAGATCTCCCTGATCCTGATCCCCGCGCAGATCGCCGGCATGGCGGGAGCCAAGGTCGGCTCCCGCGTCATCATCCGCCTGGGGCTGCTTCGTGCGGGTGTCATCGGCTTCCTGGCGCTGGCGGCCTCGCAGGCTTCCTTCCTGCTCGTGGGTGTCGACGGAGTCGTCCTCACCGCAGCTCTCATGGTGGCCTTCAGCCTCGTCACGTCGCTGGTGAGCGTCGTGATGTCGAATTCCGTGATGGACTCGGCGCCAAGGTCGGAGTCCGGCACGATGTCGTCCTACCGTGCAGCGTCGTCGCGCATCGGGTCGTCACTCGCCTCGCTCGTGCTCGGCACCGTGGTACTGGCGACCTATCAGACGTCTCTCGACACGCAGTCGACGCAGGCGGGGCTCGATCCGAGCCAGACGGACGAGATCGCCCAGCAGCTCGTCGATGCACAGGAGCCGGGCGACCAGACGTCTACCTCCGCGGCAACCACGGAGGAGGTCGAGCAGGTCAGCGAGATCCAGCAGGCGGCCATGATCGACGCGCTCGCGTCGAAGGCGCTCTTCGGCGTCGCTGTCACGCTGTCGGCCGGACTGGTGTTCGTCCTCGGGATGAGCCGCCGCCGGACGGAGTCCGAAGACGCTCCAGCGGAGTCGTCTAACGCAGGGTCACCTGACGAGTCGTGATCCCGGCACGGGCGCGGCGCTCCTCGTTGGTCAGCGGCTCGCTCGAGGCCACGGCCGTCTCGAAACGGGCACCAAGCGAGGCGGCACCGTCCTCGATGGCCGCAGCACCGGTACCGAGCGGCATCTCCCACACCGGGCACACAACGCCCTGGAAGCGGAACATCCCGATGAAGCGCGTTCCCTCGCCAAGGGTGTCGGTGCCCGCGGCATGCAGGCGGGCAAAGGCGTCGAGCACCTTCTCCTCGTCCTGCGGCATGACCCACCGCAGGTACTCCTTCTCGCCCATCTGGGTCCAGTAGGCCGACGGCACCGACTGGAGTCTGACCGTCGGGTGCGCGTAGTCGCTCGCGCGCTCGAGCGAGGCCTTGACCTCCGGGGCGACGTCACCGGCACCCTCGACCCAGAAGTCGAAGCTCTCGTGCACGGTGATGTTGAGCGGAGCATCGACGTCGATGAGGTCCTGCAGGCGCGGGGACTCCTCGGTGACGCGATTGAGGGCGACGGGCTCCCCCGGCTCACCCGACAGGGCGGACAGGAGTGCGTCGGCCAGATCGCGACTGGCATCGCCCGAGCCCACGTTCACCTGCAGGCCGAGCAGGATTGAACCGTCCGCACGCACGAGCGCAGGCCAGGCCATGGGCAGCACGGTTGCAACGGTGACGTCGCGGTCGGCGTGCTCACCCGTGAGCGTGAGCTTCGCGGTCGCGGCCGGGACGATCTCGCGCAGTGCGACGAGGTCGCACTCCGATGCGATGCCCTCGAATGGCCGCGCAGGACCGACGAACACAGCCGACGCCGAGCGACCATGGCATGCCTTATAGCGCCGACCGGAACCGCAGGGGCACGGCTCGCGCATGCCCACGACGGGCACTTCAGTGTCGGAGACGGTCGCGGCTGCCTTCGGGGAGCGGTTCTTCTTGGCCATGGGCGGAAACCTACCTCTGGTTGCCTCAATCCCTTGTGGCGCCCTAGAGTCCCGATATGAGACGAGTTGCCACAGCCCTGACCCTGATGGCCCTCGCAGGGACGATCATCATCAGTGCGCCCACCGCCAATGCTGCGCACGTCCGCAACGTGTACACCTGCACTGGAACAGGGCTTGCCGGCGCGGGCAGTCAGACGGTTCGCGCCAACCCGGGCGACACGATTCGCCTCTTCAACAACTGCGCCATTCCCGGCAGCTCGTATGTCTTCAGGTATCCCGCCTCCAACCCTGCTGTGTGGGAGTCACCGAACATCGCCATCGACGCGGGCACTTCACAGACCGCCGTTGTCGGCGCAATCGGCACCTCGACTCAGCAGTTCGGTCTCTTAGGTATCGGCACGAACATCACGACCATCACCGTGGAGTCGGTAACCGAGCCGGTTCCGCCGCCGCCGCCCTTCGAGCCCCACGACTACCTGCAGCAGGTCGGTCTGCCGGCCAGTGGGTCGTGCGACGACGTTCCGGCTTCTGCCGGCCACTGGTTGGGTGCTCCGATGGGTGGCTGGGCCAAGTCGTGGGCATGGTGGCCCAACAACGGTCGCGGCGGCCCGGTGTGCACGCGCGAGGTCGAGACGACCGACACCGGCCAGCTCATACTCGTCGGCTGACGCCCGTCAGCGGCCCAGCCGCTCCAATACGTGCCCCGGCCGATTGCTGATGATCGCATCGACGCCGAGCTCTACGCAGAGATCGATGTCGGCATCGTCGTCCACCGTCCACACGTGCACCCGATGGCCGTGCGCGTGCACGCGCTCGACGTAGTGCGGGTGCTCGCGCAGGGTCTCGACCGATGGTCCGGAGATGCCCACGCCCTTGGGAAGCGAGCCGTCGCGGTGCCACCTCCACACCGGGTCCATGAGGTAGACCGTCGGCACCTGAGGGAGGAGTCGCAGCGAACGGCGGACGGCCATGCGGCTGAACGACATCACCGTCGCCCGTGGTGGTCGTCCGTCGACGGGTGAGTCCAGTCCGAGGCGATGGAGGAGGTCGGCGAGCTCGCGCTCGACGTAGGCGCCGTAGCGCACCGGGTGCTTGGTCTCGATCGCGAACCGCACGCTCGTCGAGGCATCCGTCATCGTCGTCAAGAGGCGTTCGAGCGTGAGAACGGCCGTCCGCGACTCATCCGACGGCGACTCGAAGTCGAACCAGCGCTCGTGGCTGCGGCTGTAGTCGTGCTGCGCGAGCTCGCTGAGGGTCATGGCGCTCACCGGCCCGGTGCCGGTGCTGGTGCGGTCGATGCGCCGGTCGTGCACGCAGACAAGGGTGCCGTCGACCGTCAGTCGGACGTCGCACTCGATCGCGTCGACGCCTTGCTCTATGGCGCGCAGGTACGCAGCGAGGGAGTGCTCAGGCTCCTCGTCATTGGCCCCACGATGAGCCACGACGTCGATGGTCACGCCGCAAGCGTAGGCGCCGGCGTCATGCCGGCCGGAACGAGTCATGCACGACAGGGACGGAGTGCTTGACCATGATGTGGTGCGTCACGGTGTACTCCAGCAGCGATTCATGGCTCATGTCCTTGCCGAAACCGCTCGCCTTGACCCCGCCGTGGGGTGCCTCGGAGGCGATGGGCAGGTGGTCGTTGACCCACGTGACGCCCGCATCGATGGCCTGGCTCACCCGCAGTGCCCGTCCGACGTCGTTGGTCCAGACCGAGCTCGCAAGCCCGTAGCGAGAGTCGTTGGCCAGGGCCAGCGCATCTGCCTCGTCGTCGAAGGGCACGACGACGAGCAGGGGCCCGAAGACCTCGTCCTGGACGATCTCGCTGCTCTGCGCTGCATCGACGACGAGTGTGGGCGGGTAGTACGAGCCCGCGGAGTCAGGAATGGTTCCGCCGACGACCGTCCGCGCCCCTGCCTCGCGAGCGCGCGTGACGAATCCGTGCACATGGTCACGGTGCCCGGCCGAGATCAGCGGGCCGATGTCGGTGTTGTCCGACCAAGGGTCACCCACTCTGATGGCAGCCAGCCGCGCTGCGAGGGCGTCGACGACGTCGGCATACGCATCGCGGTGCACGTACACGCGGGTGGCCGCCGTGCAGTCCTGACCCGAGTTGTAGGTCGCACCGAGGGCGAGCGCGCCCGCCATGGCATCCATGTCGGCGTCGGGGAAGACGAGGGCGGGTGCCTTGCCGCCGAGCTCGAGATGCAGCCGCTTGACGGAGCCCGCGGCCGCCGACATCACGGCCTGGCCCGCACGCGTGGATCCGGTGAGCGAGATCATCGCGGTGCCATGACTGCGCACGAGGGCCTCGCCCACGTCGTTGCCCCCGCTGACCACATTGAGCAGCCCGGCAGGAAGTCCGGAGGACACAGCGAGCTCGGCGAGCCGGATGCTGCTACGCGGGGTGAGCGGTGCCGGCTTGAGCACGACAGCGTTGCCCGTCGCGAGGGCTGGCCCGACCTTCCAGATGGCCATGATGAACGGGAAGTTCCACGGGGCGATCGACCCGATCACCCCGACGGGGCGTCGCATGAGCATCGACGTGTAGCCGTGGCTGAGCTCGGCGGCGGCAGTTCCCTCGAGCGAGCGAGCAGCACCTGCGAAGAAGCGGAGGTTGTCGGCGGCGAACGGCAGCTCGCCGTCGCGGAACACCGCACGCGGCTTGCCGGTCTCCTCGACCTCAAGCCGGGTGAGCAGCTCGGCGTCCGCCTCGATGGCATCGGCGAGATCGAGCAGCACCTTGGCACGCTCACCGGGCGTTCGTGACGCCCAGGCTGCCTGCGCGTCACGCGCTGCAGCGACGGCCCCCTCCACGTCCGCGACGGACCCCTCAGCGATCTCGTCCGCAGCATCACCCGTGGCCGGGTCGACAAGCGTGCGCACCGCACCACTGCCGGGCCTGCTCGTGCCGGCGATGTGCACTCCGTTGCTGGTCACAGGTCTCCTAGCTGTTGAAGCCGAGGCCGAGGCGGTCGAGGGTCGACAGCCACAGACCTCGGCGCCCGGTGACGTCCTCGCGTGCCAGGCGTGAGCGGGTGAACTGCACCAGCGGGTAGCGCAGCGGCTCAGGAGGGAAGGGGAAGGGCTTGCGGCGCACGATCTCCAGCTCGGTTCGCTCAGTGCGGCGCCCGGCAAGGAGGTCGAGCATCGTCAATGCGCCGAACCTGCTCGCCGCAGTGCCCAGACCGGTGTAGCCGACGGCGTACGCCAGCCGGCCATTCATCGCCGTGCCGATCACGGGAGTGAATCGCGACGTCGAGTCGATCAGGCCCGCCCACTTGTGGGTGAAGCGCAGGCCCGCCAATTGGGGGAAGGTGTCGAAGAACTGGCGGGCAAGCAGGCTATGGCTGGTAGGGCGGTCCTCGAGGGACGGATCAGTGCGATTGCCCCGGTAGTAGATGGCGTCGTAGCCACCCCACAGGATGCGACCGTCCGGAGTGCGGCGGTAGTAATGGAACTGGTTTCCCGTGTCGGTCAGACCCTGCTCCTGCTGCCAGCCGATGCTCGACCACTGAGTAGTGGTCAGCGGCTCCGTCACCAGGACGTGGTCATAGATGGGCAGCACACGCCAGCGCAGTCGCTTGAGCAGGGGCCGGAATCCGTTGGTGGCGAGGACGACACGGCGTGCACGCACCTCTGCAGCAGGCGTACGCACGACGACGGAGTCCTCGCCCTGGGCCGACAGAGAGAGCACCGGCGTGCCCTCATGGATCCGCACGCCACGGCGCAGAGCCGCGGCCTTCAGGCCCCAGCTGAGCCGAGCCGGGTCCATCAGGCCGCCACCTGAGCGCACCCGCAGCCCCCCGAGGTACGTGGGCGAGTGCACGTCGGCCTGCATCGCCTGTTGGTCGAGCAGCTCGACGTCCTCGCCCCAGCGCACGTGCTGGTCGCGCATCGTCGGCAGCTGCTGCACCGCATGCGGCGTGAGAGCGATCGCCGTCTTGCCCACCAGGGTCAGGCTCGCATCGATGCCCTCAGCCGCGACGAACCCGGCGATCTGCTGCAGGTTCTCGCGACCGAGGCGGAGCAGATCGCCCATCTCGCGAGGCCACAGTGCCTCCCCATGCGCGATGCCGTGCGTGAGCGAGGCGGAGATGAAGCCGCCGTTGCGGCCGCTGCCGCCGTGGGCGATCGTGGCCGCCTCGAGCAGCAGCACGTCCAGGGACGGGTCCTCGTCCTTCGCGCAGATCGCCGTCCAGAGTCCGGTGAATCCGCCGCCGATGATGACGAGGTCGGCGACCGTCCGAGCGAGCAGGGGCGGCTCGGGCTCGGGCGCGCCGGGCTGATCCGTCCAGAACACCCTCTGCTCGGTGTCGATGAGCGAGGGATGAACGACAGACTCCGTGCCCGGCGAGGTGATCGTCATGAGGATCCCGGGTCTCTTCCCGGATCGGCGATCAGCACGGCGTCCGCGGCCGCCCACGTCATGCCGACGTGATCGCCCACGCCATGCCGAGGTGCTCCTGGACTGCTGATGACGACGGGTGCGTCGAGTCCGCCGACGCGCACGACGGTGGTGGACGAGCCGCCGAAGAAGTGCGTCTCCATGACGTGACCCTCCAGCACGACTTCGGGATCGGTCACGGCAGTGATGGACAAGAACTCCGGGCGCAGCATGATCACTGCCGCACCGGTCACCGATGCCGGGTTCGCGCACGGCAGCGTGCGCCCGAGAGCGGTGAAGGTTCCGCCCGCCGCTGAGCCGGGGATGAGCGTGCCGTCACCGATGAAGTCGGCGACGAAGACGTTGGCCGGACGGCTGTAGAGCGTGACCGGATCGGCGACCTGCTGCACACGTCCGTTGTGCATCACGGCGATGGTGTCGGCCATGCTCATGGCCTCCTCCTGATCGTGGGTGACGACGACGAAGGTGATGCCGACCTCGTGCTGCAGGCGCTTGAGCTCCAGCTGCATCTCGGCGCGCACCTTGCGGTCGAGCGCCGACAGGGGCTCGTCGAGCAGGAGCAGCCGAGGCCGCTTGACGATGGCGCGGGCGAGAGCGACGCGCTGGCGTTGGCCACCCGACAGCTGCGCGGGGCGGGCCTTGGCCTTGTCGGTCAGGCCGACCGTCTCGAGCACCTCGCCGACGCGTGCCGCCACCTCGGAGCGGGGCAGACCCTCGCGCTCCAGGCCGTACGCGACGTTGCGCTGCACGTTCATGTGCGGGAAGAGGGCATACGACTGGAACATCAGGTTCACCGGGCGCTTGTTGGGCGGCAGGGCGAGGAGGTCGGTGGCCACGCCGGCGGTGGAGTCGATCGTGATCGAGCCGGCGTCAGGCTCCTCGAAGCCGGCGATGCACCGCAGCAGCGTCGTCTTGCCGCAGCCGGACGGTCCGAGCAGGGCGAAGAACTCATTGGAGCGGATGTCGATCGTGACGTCGTCGAGGGCCTGAATCGAGCCGTAGGCCTTGGACACGTGATCAATGGTCAGGAGCGCAGTCATACCGAGTCCGTCAGTCGGGTGATCCGCTGGGCGGAGAGCACGATGGTGAAGCTGACCAGCAGCAGCAGGGCAGCAAGGGCGTTGATCTCGGGGGTGACGCCGAAGCGCACCATCGAGTAGATGACGATCGGGAGGGTCGGCGTGGAGGGGCCGTCGGTGAAGAAGGCGATCACGAATTCGTCGAGGCTCAGGGTGAACACGAGCAGCGCCCCCGCGATGATGGCGGGGGCCAGGCTCGGCAGGGTGATGCGCACGAATGTCGTGGTGGCTCCGGCTCCGAGGTCGCGGCTGGCCTCCTCCAGGCTCGAGTCGGTCTGGCCGAGGCGCGCGATGACGACAGCAGCCACGAACGCCATGCCGAACACCACATGGCTGAGGAGCACCGAGAACAGGCTGAGCGTGACCCCGAGCATCCCGAACAACGCGAGCAGGCCGATGGCGAGCGCGAGGTCGGGGATGATCGCGGGCGCGAGCGAGTAGGCCTCCACGATCGCCGAACGGAAGTATCGGGCGACACCGATGGCAAGCAGGGTGCCGAGCACCGTGGCGAGGATCGTGGCGCCGACGGCGACGATCATCGTGTTGACGAATCCCTCCCGGATGAGCTCGTTGTTCAGCAGCTCGCCGTACCACTTCGTCGAGAAGCCGGTCCAGATGAAAGGCGTCTTGCTGGCGTTGAAGCTCATCACGACGAGGACGGCGATGGGCAGGTAGAGGAAGGCGTACGTGATCACGAGAGGTACGCGGAGCCAGCCGACCTTAGGCACGTGCCCTCCCGCGTCCGTTGATGCGGCGGGAGATGACGGCCTGCAGGGCGAACAGGGCTACGAGCAGCGCGACGACGAAGAGGGCGAACACGGAGCCGAAGGGCCAGTCGCGCGCCTCGAGGAACTGGTCGCGGATCAGGTTGCCGACCATGACCGTCTTGCCACCGCCGAGGAGCTCGGGCACGACGAAGTTGCCCAGGCTAGGCACGAACACGAAGATCGCACCGATCATGGCACCGGGCAGGGTGAGGGGCAGAGTGACGTCGAGGAAGGCGCGCGTGCGGCTGGCGCCGAGATTGGTCGCAGCCTCGATCAGCTGCCGATCCACGCGCTCGATGGAGGCGTACACCGGCAGGACGACGAGCGGCAGGTAGGCGTAGAGCAGGCCGACCACGACGGCCCCGGGGGTGTAGAGCAGGCCGATAGGCGCGCCGATGACCCCGAGGTCCACGAGCGCCGAGTTGACCGGTCCTTCGGTGTTGAGCAGCACGATCCACGCATACGTGCGGATCAGGAAGTTCGTCCAGAAGGGCAGGACGACGAGCACGAGGGCCACGGTGCGCCAGCGCGGTGAGAGCCGGGTGATCGCGTACGCGGTGGGGTAGCCCAGCGCCAACGCGAGCACGGTCGTGACCCCGGCGATGACGATCGACGTGGTGAAGACCTTCAGGTACACGGGCTCGAAGGCCCGTGCGTAGTTCTCGAACGTGAACTCCCAGACGATCCCGCCGAACCTGCCTCGGTTGAGGAACGAGTACACGAGGATCAGCAGCAGCGGCAGGCTCATGAACAGCGTCACGTAGAGCAGGCCCGGCCCTGCGAAGACCGCGCGCGCACTCAGGGCGCGGCGCCGGGAGGCACCGCGCCCTGAGGAGCGCACTTCGGTTGTGGTCACGCTGCTAGCTGGACGTGACCTCAGTGGCGATCTCGGTGTACATCGGCCCTGCTTCACCGAGGTCGACCAGCGACTCCTGCTTCAGCAGGTCAGCCGGCGCCAGACCCATGTTGGGGTAGTCGGTCGCGAGACCGGCAACCGCCTCCATGGCCGGGGCGTTCGGCACCTTGTAGAGGATGTTCTCCGCGACCCAGGCGTGGTTGACCGGATCGAGGATGTAGTTGATGAAGGCGTGCGCCGCCTCCTTGTTCTTGGACGTCTTGAGGATGACCATCGTGTCGGCCCAGAGGTCGGAGCCCTCCTTGGGGATGGTGAACTTGATGTTCGGATCCTCGGCGGTGCCGTAGTTGCACCAGCCGTCCCAGGCCACCACCATCGTCGCCTCGCCCGAGACCAGGCGCGAGTAGAAGGTGGTGTCGTCGTAGGCGAGCAGGCCCGGCTTCGCGGCGATCAGCTTGTCCTTGACCTGCTGCATCTCACCCTCATCGGTCGTGTTGGCCGAGAAGCCGAGAGCCTTCTGCGCGGGCAGCATGAGCCAGCGCTCGGTGGCGAGGGCCGTGACCTTGCCCTTGTTCTCGTCGCTCGGCTCGAGGATGTCGTTCCAGCTCGTGGGCTCGTCGACAAGATCGCTGCGGTAGCAGATGCCCGTGGTGCCCCAGGCGTACGGCATGGAGAACGCGTTGCCCGGGTCGTAGGACAGCTCCTTCGCCTCCGGGTAGAGGTTCGAGGCGTTCGGGATGAACTCGGGGTTGATCGGCTCCACGAGACCGGCCTCGTTCAGGGCCTGGGCGAACTGGCCCGAGACGAAGGCGACGTCGATGCCGGAGTCACCGCCCGCCGTGAGCTTCGCCATGATCTCCTCGTTCGTGGCGTGGTTGGTGATCTCCGTCGTGGTGCCGACGGCTGCCTTGAACTTGTCGGGGAGATCCTCCGGGTAGTAACCAGCCCAGTTGGACACCGTGAGCGACTGCTGGCTCAGATCGGCGTCGGGATCAAGGTCGGCACCCTCGGTACTGCCTCCCCCGCACGCGGACAGCACGAGTGCCGTCGCGGCAGCACCGGCGATCACCGTGGCCGCCCTGTGGATCGATCGATGCATGACTTCTCCTTCTCGTACCCGCGTCTGGAGGCGGGACTGCATGGACGTTCAGACCATGAAACAGCATCGCGCCCCCATGTTTCCCAGAATTGGCGAACTTGTTGAATCTCAATTCAGTTACTTCTACAGTCCACACGTGGGCAGCCGAGGCGGACGGAAGGCCGATCTCATCGTCGCCGCCCAGCGGGCGATTGCGCAGCACGGAACCTCCGTGCGCCTGAACCAGATCGCCGACATGGCGGGCGTCACCTCGGGCGCCGTGCTCTACCACTACCCGGCCGTCGAGGATCTCCTCGTCGAGGCCAATCGCGCGGGCATGGAGCGCTTCTACAACGCCCGACTCGCGGCGATCGAGGGCCTGACGGATCCTGCAGCGCGCCTGCTCGTCACGATCCGGCTCGGCGTGCCGCGCGATCCCGATGACGAGGACGTCCGGCTGCTGTGCGCGCTCGGCGGCGAGGCGGCCCGCAACACCGTCTACGCACTGCTGCTGACCGGCCTTTTCGACCGCCAGGTGGGGATGTACACGACGATGCTCGAGGTCGGGTCGGCCACCGGGGTGTTCGGTCTTCGCCAGCCGGCTGAGACGATCGCCCGCAACCTCGTCGCCCTCGAGGACGCCTACGGCTACCGCATCATGGCCCAGCACCCGACCATCGACTACGACACTGCAGTCGAGCTGATTCTCGACTATGCGCGCATGGCCACCGGCCATCCGCTGGCCGCGGATCTGCTCACCCACGCCTCCGGCACCACCCGACCCGAGAACGAGGAGCACGGCTCATGAGCGAGCGCCCCCTGACCATCCTGTTCTGGCCCGAGTCCGCCTACGGCCCGACCAACCAGTGCATCGGGATCGGCAAGGTGCTGCTCGACCGTGGCCACCGCGTCGTGTTCGCGGCGGAGTCGTCGTGGAAGGGGCGCCTGTCACCGCTGGGCTTCGAGGAAGAGCTCGTCGATCTCGCCGCTCCACCCGAGGACGCGTCAGGCGACGACGATGCCGGCGCGTTCTGGAAGGAGTTCATCCGCGAGACGGCACCGGAGTTCCGCAAGCCCACGGTGGATCAGCTCACGACCTTCATCCAGCCGACGTTCCAGGCCCTCATCGACGGAGCCATGTACTGCGAGCCCCGGCTCCGAGAGATCATCGAGCGGGTCAAGCCCGATGTCGTCGTCGAGGACAACGTCATCTGCTTCCCGGCCACCGTCACCGCCGATGCCCCGTTCGTGCGGATCGTCTCGTGCAATCCGCTGGAGATGAACGGGCCGGGTGTGGCTCCGGCATTCTCCGGCTATGCGCAGGACGATCCGTCCGCATGGCCAGCATTCCGTGCGGAGTACGAGCGCACGCATCGCGAGATGTGGGAGGCCTTCAACGCGTTCGTCATGGAGTCGGGCGCTCCGGCTCTGCCGGATCTCGAGTTCATCCACACGTCGGACCACGCGAACCTCTACGTGTACCCGCAGGAGGCCGACTACACCGCGGAGCGGCCGCTCGACTCGACCTGGACGCGCATGGACTCCTCCGTGCGCACCACTGACGAGCCGTACACGATTCCGGCCGAGGTGACGGATCGCCCGGAGGGCAGTGCGCTGATCTACCTGTCCCTGGGATCACTGGGCAGCGCCGATGTCGAGCTCATGCGGAGGCTGATCGACGTACTCGGGCGCACGCCGCACCGCTTCATCGTGTCGAAGGGCCCGCAGCACACCGAGTACGAGCTGGCCGACAACATGGTCGGTGCCGAGTTCGTGCCGCAGACCCGGATCATCCCCGAGGTCGACCTCGTCATCACCCATGGTGGCAACAACACCACGACGGAGTCTCTGCACTTCGGCAAGCCGATGATCCTCCTGCCGCTGTTCTGGGATCAGTACGACAACGCGCAGCGCATGGACGAGCTCGGCTTCGGCAGGAGGCTCGCGACGTACGCCTTCACCGATCAGGAGATGACGGAGGCGCTCGACGCACTGCTGAACGACACCGATCTCCGCGAGCGGATGGCCGCGATGAGCCGGCAGATTCAGGCGCGCAACGGAACGCAGGTCGGTGCCGACGTCATCGAGCGCGTCGCACGTGCGTATGCCGACTCCCGATGATCCTGAGGTGACGGGTCAGGCTTTCGTCGTGGCCCTGGAGGCGACACCTCCGGCGTCGCTGCTGCCGGATCGATCCCAGGCGAGGGCGGCGTCCCTGGTCGGTGACGTGACGGTTCTCGACGTGCTCGACCTCGGACCCGATGCCTTCGGCCATCCCGCCGCTGTTGCCGTCGTCCGCGTCGACAGCCGGGACCTCATCGCACCGGGATTCCTCGACTCCGGCGAGTTCCGGCGTGATCCGTCGGTCGCATCGCTCCTGCGCGCGGGCGCGCACGGGGCGTTCGAGGTCGAGCTCATGGGAGACGGCATCCCGGCGGGAGGTGCAACAGGGCTTGACGTCGACCAGAGCAACGACTCGGTCCTCCTCGGCGATGTCATGGTGAAGTGGCAGTTGGAGGCAGCACCCTCGCCCGCCCCCGATCGCCTGCGGGCGCTCGCTGGATCCGACACCGTCCCTGCGGTCCGGGCGATCGTCACCTGGAGACGCGCTGACGGCACCCGCTGCGCGATCCTGACTGCTGCGGACGCCCTGCCCGATGCTTCTGACGGATGGACGTGGGCGGTCGAGCTGGTGCGCTCGCACGCCCGGGGCGAGGAGGTCGACGCGATCACGCCGTTCGCCCGGATCGGAACCATGGCCGGGCGCATGCATGTGGCACTTGCGAGTGCAGGTGTATCGACGTGGGATGCGGCCGACATCGCCCGTGTGCAGTCAGGGTGCCTGGCCAACCTCGCCGAAGCCACCAATGCGGTCGGAGGTGCCGAGGGCGATCGGCTCCGCGCACGGCACTCCCGATTGCGGGAGGTGTTCGACGGCCTCCAGAGCATCGACACCACGCCCGTCATCGACATTCACGGAGATCTCCACATCGGCCAGGTGCTCAGCAGTCCGCTGCCGGACGGCGGGACTCGACTGGCCTTCGTCGACTTCGACGGCAGCCCCGTCCTGCCACCAGAGGAGCGCAGTGCACGCCAGCCCGCTGCTCGTGATGTGGCGGGGATGCTCGCGTCGATCGATCATGTCGCACGCGTGGTGAACCATCGGACGCCTGGCCTGGATCCGGAGCCCGCTCGCGCATGGATTCCAATCGCGCAGGGCGCCTTCATCGACGCCTATCAGGCGGTGCTCAGCGACGCCGGGCTCAGCAACCTGCTGGACGAGCGCCTGCTGGAGGCCATGGTCGTCGATCAGGAGCTGCGCGAGTATCTGTACGCGGTGCGCTTCCTGCCGCACTGGACGTACGTGCCCGATGCTGTGCTTACTGACCTGTTCCCCGACGATGTCGCAAGGGAGTCCTGATGGATCCGGTGCTGTTTCCCCAGGACCTCGAGCAGGGTCCGGCTCGGTTCCGAGAACTGCTCGAGACCCTCGAGCACGATGACCCGTGGGCGCAGGCCATCGGCGCGACACCGCGCCGGATCGTGCTGCTCGGGATGGGGTCGTCACACTTCGCGAACAGCGTGCTCGCCCTTCGCCTGCAGGCGGCCGGCATCGCGGCCAGCGCCGTGCTGGCAAGCACCGACCCGCTGCCGATGGTCGACGCGAGCGACGTCGTCATCGCCGTGTCCGCGTCGGGCGGCTCTGCGGAGACCCTCGCTGCGACCAGGCACTATGTGGGGCGATGCCGCATCGTCACCGTGTCGAACACCGAGGGCTCCGCGATCGAGGCGCTGGGCGATGCGCACGTCGCTTTGCGCGCCGACGTCGAGGCGGGTGGTGTGGCCTGCCGCTCCTTCACCCACACCCTTGCCCTGCACCTTGCGCTGCTCGACCGCCTGACGGGCTCGGCCGTCAGTACGACTGCCGTGCGCGGCGCGATTGCTGCGACCGAGGATCTCCTGCTGCGACGCGATATCTGGCTCGATGAGGTCGCAGGCCTCCTGCTGGGCCCGGACGGCACGACCTTCGTGGCGCCCGCGCGGAGGCTGTCCAGCGCGCAGCAGAGTGCCCTGATGCTGCGCGAGGTACCGCGGCTCCCGGCGATCGCCTGCGAGACCGGGGACTGGTCGCACATCGACGTCTACCTGACGAAGACCACCGACTACCGCATGCTGCTGCTGCCCGGCTCGACGTGGGAGCCGCAGCTGTGGGACTGGACGACGCAGCGCGGCTCGACCGTCGTCATCGCGGGGGCCGACGCCGAGCAGGCTGCATTCGTCCTGCGCTATGCGAACGACACCGAGGACGACGTCCGACTGCTGGCCGAGCCGCTGATCGCGTCCCTGGTCGCTGCCCGCACGTGGTCGGGACGTGTGCCATAGTCCGCGAGTGCTGATACGACGCCCCGACGTGGTGCTGCTCGACCTCGACGGCACGCTGACCGACGCGGGGCCGGGCATCCTCAACTGCATCCGATATGCGCTCGACGACATGGGCATCGAGCATCCGGATGACGCTGAGATGCGCACCTTCCTCGGGCCGCCGCTGGCCGACACCTTCGGTCGCCACTTCGGGATGTCGAGCGAGCAGATCGACCATGCGATCGCGAAGTACCGCGAGCGCTACCACGAGGTCGGCCTGTTCGAGAACTCCGTCTACGACGGCATTCCCGAACTGCTGCAGTCCCTTGACGACGCCGGCATCGTGCTGGCGATCTCGACGAGCAAGCCGACGTACTCCGCGACGCGGATCCTTGAGCACTTCGAGCTGGACCAGCACCTCGCCTTCATCGGCGGTGCCGACCTTGCCGGCACCCGTCATGACAAGGCAGCCGTCATCGCCCACACGCTGGAGGAGCTGCACGTGCTAGGCCGGCTTGATGCCGATGCGCGGATGGTCATGGTCGGGGACCGCGAGCACGACGTGCACGGTGCACGTGCGCACGGCATCGACACGATCGGCGTGCTGTGGGGGTACGGGAGTCAGGAGGAATTGCTCGGTGCAGGCGCCGCGCACCTGGTGGAGAACCCGCAGAAGCTCGGCTCGTTACTGGTCTAGGTCGAGTTCATCCAGTCGCAGGACGGGCATGCCGGGAATCCGCAGCATCCGGGAATCCTGCGAGACGACGGCGGTCACGGGACGTCCTTCCGACGGTGCGTCGGCGGCCACACCGCCGAATATCGGAAATTCGGTCTGAACTCCTGAATTGGCGTTAGCCGAACAGCACGCCCGGGTTCATCAGCCCCGCCGGGTCCCAGGCCGCCTTCAGGGCCCGCATCGCCGCGATCTCCTCCGCCGACCGGCACAGGTGGAGTTGACCGGCCTTGGACCGGCCCACGCCGTGCTCCGCCGACACCGATCCGC
>CAIZPS010000017.1 GCA_903934925.1 uncultured bacterium
CCCTCGCCGATGATCAGCAGCATGACGCCCTGGAGGGCGAGGAACATCGCCAGTGTGACCACGAAGGAAGGGATGCCAAGCCGGGCCACGAGGGTGCCGATGAAAAGGCCGATCAGCGTGCCCGTGAGCAGGCCGATGATCAGCGCGATCGGCCAGGCCAGACCCCAGGACGACAGCGCAACGGCCAGCACGGCGGCGGATGTTCCTGCCGTGAAGCCGGCGGAGAGGTCGATCTCGCCGAGCAGCAGCACGAAGACCAGGCCCATGGCGAGCACGATGATCGCGGCCGACTGGTTGAGCAGGTTGGCGAAGTTGAAGAAAGAGAAGAATGTCTCGGGCTTCAGGATCGTGAAGAGCAGGAACAGGACGATCAGGCCGAGCACTGCGGGCAGCGAGCCCACATCGCCGCCACGCACCCGCGTGAAGTAGTCGCCCACAGCCTGGCCGATGCCGTTTCGGTCACCCGCGGCTGCCACGTCGACGTCTGTGGTCTGGTGGTTGCTCATGCCGCACCTCCTACGACCGCGTCGTCGAGCTGGATGCCCAGTTCGCCGGATCTTCCGGTGGTGATGAGCTCGACGATGCTGCTGTGCGTCACTTCGCTGACGTTCACCTGCGCTGCCATCTGTCCGAGGTACAGGCAGGCGATGTTGTCGGCCACCTGCATGACGTCGTTCATGTTGTGCGAGATGAGGATCACGGCAAGGCCGTTGTCGGCGAGGCGCCGCACGAGATTGAGCACCTGCTCGGTCTGGGCGACGCCCAGAGCGGCGGTGGGCTCGTCGAGGATGACCATCTTGGAGTTCCAGAGGACGGCTCGCGCGATGGCCACGGTCTGGCGCTGGCCGCCGGACAGGCTGGAGACCTGCTGCCGCACGGACTTGAGCGTGCGCACCGATAGGCCCTTGAGAGTCTCGGTAGCCCGTTTCTCCATCTCGATCTCGTCAAGGGTTCCGGCGCGAGTCTCCTCGCGACCGAGGAACATGTTGTGCACGACATCGAGGTTGTCGCAGAGCGCGAGGTCCTGGTAGACGACCTCGATGCCCAGCGCGTTGGCCTGCTTGGGATCACTCACCGATGCGGGCTTGCCCTCGAAGCGGTACTCGCCGCTGTCGAAGGAGTAGATGCCGGCAATGCCCTTGATCAGCGTGCTCTTGCCAGCGCCGTTGTCGCCGACCAGGGCCGTCACCTGACCCGACCACACAGATAGGTCGACATCGTGCAGGACGTGGACGGCGCCGAAGCTCTTGTTGATGCCTTTGAGCTCGAGGAGAGGAGCTTCCGTGGAGGTCATGGCGTCACCTTCTCGCAACGAATGTGGGCGGAGGGGGGATTTTCGCGAAACCGGCACGGCATGCCGGTGGGGGCGGGTGAAGCACCCGCCCCCACCGGTTTCGTGCCTGCCGGCGTCACCGCCGGCTGAAGGGTGTTACTGGATGCCGAGCTCGGCGCACTTGGCCTTGACCTCGTCCGTTGCGCAGACGCGGTCAACCGTGGTGAAGCCGTCAGCGATGACGTCCTTCACGTTCTCCGGGAAGATGGCCTGGGGAACCAGCAGGACGCTGGGAACCTCAGTGCCGGCCTCGCTGTCGGTCGTGGTGCCGGTCGCGAGCGCGTCGGCTGCCGCCTGGTCGCCGTTCAGGAGGGCGACGGCCAGCGCTGCGGCTGCCTCGGCCTCCTTCTTGACGGCCTTGTAGACGGTCATGCACTGGGTGCCCAGGAGCACACGCTGCAGACCCTCATCGGTGGCGTCCTGGCCCGACACGAAGATGGAGCCGGCCTGGCCGTTGCGGTCGAGGACGGAGATGGCAGCGCCACCGAGACCGTCGTTGGCCGCAGCGACGGCAACGAAGTCACCGTTCGCCTCGGTGTACATCTGCTCGAAGATCGTGCCGGCCTTGGTGTTGTCCCAGTCCGGAACGGCCTGATCGGCAGACGGCGTGAAGCCAGCAGCCTCGAGGGCGGCGGCGTAGCCCTGCTTGAACAGCGTGGCGTTGTTGTCCGTGGGCGAGCCGTTGAGGTACGCAACGGGGCCCTCGGTGATGCCAGCGTCGTTCAGGCACTTGACGAGGCCCTCGCCGATGGTGGTGCCGACAGCCACGTTGTCGAAGGACACGTAGTACTGGGCGCCGCCACCGAGGGTGAGGCGGTCGTAGTCGATGACGGGAACGCCGGCAGCAGTGGCCTTGGCGATGACGGCCGAGCCAGTCTCGCTGTCGAGGTTCACGATGGCCAGAACGCCACAGCCGCCCGCGAGCATGCCGTCAGCGATGGTGGCGAACTTCGCCTTGTCGCCGTTCGCGTTCTGGATGTCGTACTCGACGCCAGCAGCGGTGAAGGCCTGCTCGAGGAACGGGCGGTCAGCGGTCTCCCAGCGAGCCGACGAGGCGGCGTCGGGCAGGATCACGCAGGCCTTGCCACCGGCGGCGACAGCCTCCTCGGCAACCTCCTCTGCGGGCGCAGCCTCCTCAGCGGGGGCAGCCTCCGAGGCAGCGGCCTCAGGCGAAGCCGCTGCGTCAGTCGACTCCTCGGAGGAGCTGCTGCAGGCGGCCATGAGCAGTGAGGCGGCGGCGAGGCCGGCGACTGCTCCAATCAGTTTCTTGGACATGCGCTACTGTCCCTTCCTCGCAGTGGGTACTGCGTGTTCTGGTGGGTGGTTTCGACGTCGTCCCCGAGGATCAGGCGATCCCGAGAATGTGGTCGACGACGAGCTGGTCGAGAGCTTCGATCCCGAACCCGCGCTTGGCGAGGGTGTCGACGTCGAAGTGCTCGGCCAGAAGTGCCTCCGCCGTACCCGTGGAGTACGGACCGACGGACGACTCCGCGAGATCGGGCACGCCGGTGTACGACATGGCCGCGATCACGCGGGGATCTGAGTCGAATTCGCGGGCCTTCTCCGCGAATGCGAGGTAGTTGCGGATGCATCCGCGGGCGAAGTCCCAGACTCCCGCGACATCCTCCGTGCGATAGGCGTGGGCATCGAAGTGCTTCACGCCTGCGTAGCCGCTGGACTCGAGCAGGCGGACGAGGAAGAAGTGGTCCTTCAAGCCCTCCGAGCCGAAGCGGAAGTCCTGGTCGAAGCGACCGATTCGCTGATCGTTCAGGTCGATGTGGAAGAGCTTGCCCTGCCACAGGGTCTGTGCGACCCCCTGGTAGAAGGAGAGACCGGACATCGTCTCGTGAGCAACCTCGGGGTTCAGACCGACCATCTCGCGATGCTCGAGCGTCTCGATGAAGGCGAGCGCGTGGCCCACGGTCGGCAGGTAGATGTCACCGCGGGGCTCATTGGGCTTGGGCTCGATCGCGAAGCGGATGTCGTAGCCCTTGTCCTTGACGTAGCCGGCAAGGAAGTCGAGGGCCTCCGCGTAGCGGGACAGCGCGTCGCGGGTGTCCTTGGCCGCGGCTGACTCCACTCCTTCACGCCCGCCCCAGAACACGTACGTCGGGGCACCGAGCTCGGCGGCGACGTCGATGTTGCGCATCGACTTCTGGATCGCATACCGCCGGATCGCACGATCGTTGGACGTGAAGGCGCCGTCCTTGAAGATGGGGTGGTAGAAGAGGTTCGTCGTGGCCATCGTGCACACGAGTCCGGTGGCGTCGAGGGTCTTCTTGAAGGCATCGAGCTCCGCGCGGCGCTGCGCTTCCGGCGCGCCGAAGGTCATGAGGTCGTCATCGTGGAAGCTCACGCCGTAGACGCCGATGTCGGCAAGGCCACGGAGCATCTCGTCGATCTCGATCTTGGGACGCACGAACTCCCCGAAGGGGTCACGGCCGCGATTTCCGACCGTCCAGAGCCCGAAGGAGAAGCGGTCCTCGGGCCGTGCAACGTACTCCCTGCTCATGGCTGCGCCCTGCTCCTTCCTCGACCGGAGGAGTTCCAGACGCGGACCTCAACCCCGACAGGCTATATGTTGTGTGCGCCAACATATGCGCCAAACTGTAGGGACGGCAAGGCGGAATGGCCTCCATCCGATAACGATTTGGTCACGCGCTGTTACGAAAGCGTGCACGTGCGCGCGTCAGTAGAGCGAGGCCCTCGCCCGCGCGTAGGCATCGCGAACGGCAGGCACAGGTCGCGGTTCGTGCACGACGGGCGAGCCCTCGCGCACTCGATCCCAGGCAGGTGGCTCCGCCCCGCCGGACAGCACCCAGGCAGCCTGGCGTGCAGCGCCGTCAGCGACGTACTCCCCCGCAGGCGGCACGATGACCGGCACCTCGAAGAGCGTCGCCGCGACAGCACCCACCGCGGGATTCGCCGCGGCTCCGCCCACGAGCAGGACGCGGCCGGGGCGAACGCCGACCTCGACGAGCGCATCGACGGCGTCGGCGAGACCGCCGAGCATCCCCTCGAACGCCGCGCGGGCCACGTTCTGCGGAGTCATGTTGTCGCGGGTGAGCCCATGGAGCGATCCGCGCGCGAGCGGCAGGTTCGGGGTGCGCTCACCATCGAGGTACGGCAGCAGGGACAGGCCGCCGGATCCGGGCTCCGCCGCGAGGGCCAGGCTGGCGAGGTCGTCGAGGTCGACCCCCAGCATCGCGGCCGCCGCGGTCAGCACCCGAGCCGCGTTGAGAGTGCAGACCAAAGGCAGGTACCGCCCGGTGGCATCCGCGAAACCAGCCACGAGCCCGCGCGGATCACGCGCGGGAACGTCCGACACCGCGAATGCGGTGCCCGAGGTGCCCAGCGACACGATCACGTCGCCGGGCAGCGCACCGATGCCCAGCGCGGCAGCCATGTTGTCGCCTGTACCGGGGCCCAGGAGGATCCCGCCGGCCATCTCGCCGGCAGGCTCGGCTGGCCCGAGCACCCTCGGCACGGCGGCGTCATGGCCGAGGGCGAGGGTCAGGAGGTCATGCCGGTAGTCACCCGTGATGGGCGACCAGTAGCCCGTACCCGACGCCTCCCCACGATCCGTGGCCGCGAGGTCAGGCCGACGGCACAGCAGCCAGGTCAGGTAGTCGTGCGGAAGCATCACCGTCGTCGTGCGAGCCGCGTTGTCCGGCTCGACCCGCGCCATCCACCGCACCTTCGAGACGGTGAATGCGGCCACCGGCACGCTGCCCACCGCATCGGCCCACGCCTGGGGGCCGCCCAGCTCGTTGACGAGATCCGCGGCGTCCGAGGCGGAGCGGGTGTCGTTCCAGAGCAGGGCCGGGCGCACGACGTCGCCGGCGTCGTCGAGCGCCACCATGCCGTGCTGCTGTCCTCCGATGGCCAGGGCGCTGACTCCGTCGAGCATGCCGTCGAGAGCCGAATGGAGCGCCGACACCCACTCCGACGGGTGCACCTCGGTGCCATCCGGATGAGAGGCACGCGATTCGCGCACGAGCGCACCAGTGTCAGCGTCGCGGACGACGACCTTGACGGACTGAGTGGAGGAGTCGACCCCCGCGACGAGTGGCATGCGCGAAAACTACCGCTCCTTACCTGCCCTTTGCCCGGCCATGACCGTTACCGCATCCCCCGGGGAGGACCGTAGAGGACATGAGTACTGGCGTCCCCCTCCTGGCTTCACGTTCCCGCTCCGAGCACGTTGCACAGTTCGGCCCCCTGCCCGACCTCTCCTCGCCTGAACGACGCGGCCGGCTCATCGACGAGGTCGAGCGCGCAGGACTGCGTGGTCGTGGCGGTGGTTGGTTTCCCACTCACGCCAAGCTGCGGGCGGTCAACGAGAGCGCCGCATCGCGGCGTCGCCTGAGCCGTGGTCGACATCCCATCGCCATCGCCAATGGGATGGAGGGCGAGCCGGCCAGCAGCAAGGACGTTGCTCTCATGGCTGCCAATCCGCACCTCGTCCTCGATGGCCTCTCATTGGCCGCGCAGAGCGTGGGCGCTTCCGACGCTCGCATCGCCGTCCACCGCGGCTCTGCTGCCGAGGAAGTGCTGACCCGCGCCCTTCGAGAACGAGACGACGACCCGGTGCCGATCGCCCTCGTGCTGCCGCCTGCGCGGTACGTCGCGAGCGAGGAGAGCGCCCTCGCGCACTGGGTGGGCGACGGAGTCGCCACTCCCGTGTTTCCCGACCGGCCGTTCCAGAAGGGGGTCGATGGCCGACCAACGCTCGTGCAGAACGTGGAGACACTCGCGCACCTCGCGCTGATCGGACGCAACGGCGGAGACTGGTTCCGGGAGAGGGGCTGCACCAGCGCCCCCGGAACAACGCTCGTCACCGTCGCCGGATCCGTGGTGCGTCCCTCCGTCGTCGAGGTGCCCGTGGGCACCGCCGTGCTCGACATCCTCGACCAGGCTGGTGGTCCCACCCAACCGCTTCTGGGCTATCTCACCGGCGGATACGGCGGCGCCTGGGTGAGTGCAGGGCAGCTGGACGAAGCGACCTGGGATCCGGAGTCGGTGCGCTCCGCCGGTGGGGTCATCGGCGCCTCGGTGCTGTGGGCGCTCGGCGAGGACACCTGCCCCCTTGTCGAGCTCGACCGCGTCACGTCATGGATGGCCGGGGAGAGCGCAGGTCAATGCGGTCCATGCATGTTCGGCCTTCCCTCGATCGCCGAAGACGTCCACCGACTCGCCGCGGGTGCTCCTGGCGCTGACGTCGTGCCCCGGCTGCGGCAGCGCCTCGGCCTCGTCGCGGGCCGTGGCGGGTGCAAGCACCCCGACGGCACTGCACGTCTGGTGGCCACGGCACTCGATGCCTTCTCGAAAGAGGTGCTTCGCCATGAGCAGGGCTCCTGCTCGGCGCCCGAGCATGTCGGGCCGAGGCTGCCCGTGCCCGAGACCCGTTCACTCACGGCTGATACTGCGAGGAAGGACTTCCGATGAGCACCGCTGAGCACACCCTCGTGCTGGACCCGATCACGTGCGAGGGCCGGGGCCTGTGCCACCTGGCCGCCCCCGAATTGATCGAGCTGGACGAATGGGGCTACCCGCTGCTGCCCGGCGCGGGACTGAGAGCAACCGTCCATCACGCCGATCGGCCTGCCGCCCGAGCGGCCGTGGACTCATGCCCGGTCCTCGCGCTGCACCTCGAACGGCAGCGTCAGTCGAAGACCACGCCCTTGTGAAGGACGAAGCAGCCGTAGGGCACCGAGTCGAGGGTGTGCACCACGGCGAACACCGAGCGCACGCGCTCGTAGAAGTGCAGGCGTGGAATCACCCCGTAGTCCAAGGGCCGGCCCTCGATGCGGGCGGCGAGTGAGAGGAGATCGTCCTGGATCGGGGTCGTCTTCGCTGGATCGTCCTCGACCTCCATCCGCTCGAGTGGGTGCGGCTGGAACGAGTCCAGAGGCAGAACGCTGAGGATGGCCTCGGCTGCGCGCAGGATGGTGACCTCGCCGAGCCGGATGACCGGGCGACCCGATGCCACCGCAGGGAAGTTGCGGTCGACGAGAGCCAGCTGATCGCCATGCCCCATGTCGTCAAGGATCTTGAGCAGGTCTCCGTTGAGCAGCGGATCGACCCCCTTGAGCATGACTAGCCCTCAGAGCCCGCGTCGAGGGGGAGGATCACCGTCTCCTCCTGCGCCACCAGATTCGACTCGGCGTCGTACACACTGATCTTCTCGTCCTCCATCAGGAGGTTGCCTTCGGCATCGAGCACGTCGATCGTCTCGTCGATGATCGAGCCCTCAGGGCCTGAGGCGACCACAAGGTCGTCCACGACCGAACCGAGGACCGTTCCGTCCTGGTCGAGCACCACCGAGACCTCGATGTCCTCGCCGATCTCGATGTCGTCGTCCGCCATGTCTGCTCCTGCCCTAGGTGATGAGGCTGCCGAGTGTAGGCGAATGCGCCTTCGCTGCGCCCAGGAGACTCCGGACCGCCGGGAGGAACTCAACTTCCGAAGACGACGGTGCGGTGCCCGTCCAGGAACACGCGATCCTGGGCAAAGAGCCGGACTGCCCGCGACAGGGCCATCCGCTCGACATCGCGGCCGATCTCCGCCAGCCCCTCAGGAGTGAAGGCGTGATTCACCCGCTCGACCTCCTGGGCGATGATCGGGCCCTCGTCGAGATCCGGAGTGACGAAGTGCGCGGTGGCGCCGATCAGTTTCACGCCGCGTGCATGAGCCTGATGGTAGGGACGCGCCCCCTTGAAGCCCGGAAGGAAGGAGTGGTGAATGTTGATCACCCGACCGCTGAGCTGCCGACAGCATTCCTCGGACAGGATCTGCATGTAGCGAGCGAGGACGACGAGGTCGACGCGCAGCTCGGCCACGAGCTCGAGCATGCGCGCTTCCTGCGCGGCCTTGGTTTCCGGCGTCACCGGCAGCAGATGGAACGGGATCCCGTGCCGCTCAGCGATCGGCCGGCAGGTGTCGTGATTGGACACGATCGCGACCACGTCGAGAGGTAGTTCGCCGGCGTCCCTGCGGTAGAGCAGGTCGAGCATGCAGTGGTCGTACTGCGAGACCATGATGAGCGCCCGACGATGCTCGGACTCTCGCCGCAGTCCCACGTCCGTCCCGAAAGGCGATGTCCGCTCGCTGATGACGGCGCGGACGCGCTCGATTTCATCGGCCTCGGTCTCGAACCTGGTGCGCGCGAAGAACAGGCCGGTTTCGAGATCCGAGAACTGCTCCTGCTCGAGCACATTGGCGCCGACCTCGAGCAACGCACCGCTGATCGCGTGGATGATCCCCGGCCCGTCCGGGCACGTAATCGTAAGGATGTAGGCAGGCATGGGCCCATCAGGCTAACAGGCGATCGCGACCGTGCCGGGGCTGTGGTCCGCCCCTACCATAGTCTTATGCCGGTCGACCCTTCCCCGGATGAGCGCACCCGGCAGGCGCACAGTCAGGCCTGCTCTCGGGGTGATGCGGGCTACCTCGACCCCACCACAGGGCTCTTCGTGTTCACCCAGGACTTCCTTCTGAACCGAGGATGGTGCTGCGGCAACGCGTGCCGGCACTGCCCCTACGACCACGTGAACGTGACGCGACCGACATGAGCGCTGCACGCCAGCTCGATGATGCGCGAGCGGAGTGGGCGCGCGGCAGGGGACGCCGGGCGATCAACCTCGCCTGGGGTGCCGTGAACCGGGCAATGGATCATGGCGATGACGAGATCCTGCGCGACGCAGCCGATCTCGCCCGCGACATCGCGAGCAAGGAGGATGGCTCGGTCGCACGCGAGGCCCAGCGGCTGGCCGACTACTGCGAGGCCTGCCTGGCCGGAGCGGGCAACGGAACGCAGTCCGAGGGGCTGCTCGGACTCATCACGGGGTGGCGGCGCAAGCGCAAGTGCCCGGACTGCGCCGAGCCCATCTCCCGGGAGGCGCGAGTCTGCCCCCACTGCGGCTTCCGGCTGGCGCCACCGCCTGACTCCGCCTGACGTTCAGTCGAGCGGCCAGCCGTTCAGCACGATGTCGTGGAGCGGCAGGCGCTCACGGCCCGCGAACTCGCGGCCGCGCAACTGCTCGGGGAGGGACGCCTCCGCGTCGAACCGCCCGATCGCCACGACGGCCACCGGTTCGATGTCCTCACCCAGATCGAAAGCGCGCGCGATGACGTCGGGGTCGAAGCCCCCCATCTGGTGCACGCTCAGCCCCATGGATTCCGCCTGGGCCGTCAGCCACGCCACTGACTGGCCGAGGTCGTAGACCGCCCAGCGGAGAACATTGCCGTCGTCGTCGACCTTGCGCGCACAGGCGACGATGAGCATGGACGCCCGCGGTGCCCACACGGCATTCGAACCTTGCAGTGCATTAGCCACTTGCGTGAAGTCGTCTGCTCCACGGGCCGTGACGATGATGCGCCAGGGCTGGGAGTTGCTCGCGGAAGCCGACCAGCGCATCGCCTCGAGCAGTGATCCGGTCTCCTCACGTGACAGCTCGTGCGAATCATCGAAGCCACGAGGACTCCACCGTGCAGCGATGCGTGGGTCAAGGAGAAAGTCCGTCGACGGTGCCTTGGACGTCCTTGGATCGGATGTCATGACCACCACACTAGGGGCCGCAGAGGGTGGTGAGACCTCTACCGATGCGCATGATGCCCGACCATGCCGGAAGGCATGGGCCAGAGCTTCCTCCACGATCAACCCCGCCAGCCCTTGCTCGTCTCAGGCACACTCCTGATCGGTGGCGAAGGCACTCACCGAGTTGCCTGCCGAGTTCATCGAGTACAGGTAGGGGCCGCCCACCAGCCAGATGGGCGCGGCCTGGGCCTGAAGAGTGGCGGTCGCCCACGGCTCTGTGAGGCAGACGACGGTGACGGTGTCGCCACCGAAGTTGGGGACGTAGATCCGCGAGTACGCGGGGTTCGCCAGCAGACTCCACGGACGCGATCCCGTCGGTGCGCTGTTGACGACAGCGCCGGTGGCGTAGTCGAGTGCGACAACTCGATTCTCCCCAGCGAGGGCGGTGATGACGAGGCCTCGCTGCTTGTCGACCACGGGCGGATTGGGCTGCACACCTACCTGCCAGGTCGCTTGGATCGCGCCGGACTTTCCATCGAGCACCGTGATGGATCCACTGCCCCAGTTCGCGACGTAGGCACGCGCGCCATCGGGATCCGTCGTGACGCGAGCGGGCTGGGTACCGACTCGCACGCGCGCCACGACCCGATTGCGTGTGGTGTCGACGACGGCGACTCGTCCATCCTGCGTCATGGAGGCATACAGACGTGTGCCGTCGGGGCTTAGGGAGATCCGGTACGGCTGAGTCATGAAGGGAAGGATGGCGATCACCCGACGCTTCCGCGGATCGATGACCGTAATGGTCGAGGAATCACGGGTCGTTACGTACAGGCGCTTCCCCTGGGCATCAATGGCGAGGTACTCGGGCTTGCTGCCGAGCCTGATGGTCGACGTGACCCGTGCTGTGGCCAGATCGATGACGCTCACCCGCTTGCTGTCGATCTCAGATGCGTACGCAACGGCACCCCTGGGATCGACGACGACGCTCCACACCTTCCCCGAGAGCGGCACCGTCGCACGAACAGAGTTGGAGGTTGTGTCGATCAGACTGACGGTGCTCGAGTCCAGATTCGGCACCACGAGGGTGTCACCGCTTGGCGTCAGTACCCCCACCCGGGGAGTCTCCCCCACCGGGATGGTCGCCACGGCAGACCGCGGGGGCGACTCGGAATCCGCTGCGCGCACGGGAGCGGCGAGGGAAAGAGCCACTCCGGCGACGACGGTAGCCGCGAGAATTCGTCGAGTCACAACACCCACAAAGCGGCTTCGATCGAGCACGCCGCGATTATGGCAGGAGCGAGGCACGCGCACCGCTGGCGAGAACTTCCAGCGTCGCATCAGCAGCACTCATCGAGATCGAGCCCGTTGCCACCGCAACGGGTCGCTTGCCCAACGCGATTCCTCGATCGCGCACAACGCCCTCCACCGCAGCGGTCATCTCTTCGGCGGTTGGCGCTGGGCCTGGGCCGACAGCGAGGAAGCAGTCACCCTCCCATCGAGCAACGAGGTCTCCTCGCGGAACGATCTCCTTGACGGCCTGGGCCACCACCCTCAGCAGCGCATCTCCGTACTCGATTCCATAGTCCGCATTGATGCGCGTCAGGTCGCGGACACCCAGGTGGATCCCATGCACCGGAACTCCTGCAGCAGTGGCCGCCTCAACCACTCCCGGCACGAGGACTCCCACCGCGGATCGCGTCAGGGTCTGAGTCAGCGGATCTGTCGTGGCCAGTCGGTGACCGCGCATCTCCTCCAGGAGGAGCCGGTCGACGCTGAAGCGTCGCACCTGAAGTCCTAGCAATCCCATGGCGAATGCCGCGAGAGCCGCGATTGACCACTGCAGGGAGTCCAGCTTGTTGATCGCGACCCCGGCGATCGTGATGACCGTGAGGCTGACGACCCCAGCCACCAGACTGGCGGGCCACGTGATCGCCACGGACGGCAGGATGATGAAGAGCATCACCGCATAGGTGAGTGCGATCTCGTTGTCGTACACGATGCCGAAGGCCGATATGAAGACGATGAGCGCCGACATGAGAGCCGCCCACGACCAGATGATGACTCGGGGTGCCACCCGCGAGTGGGCGCAAACCTGGGCCCAGATCAGCATCCCGATGGCGACGACCAGGATTCCGAACCGCTCCGCCTCGATCGTCGAGTCCACGAACACCAGCTGGAGCGCGGAGATCGCGATCACAAGGCCGCCGACCAGCGAGAGAGCCAGCGGAATCGAGTCGCATGCAGCCTGAATCCTCGCCTTCGAGAAGTCTCCCGCCGGGTCCAGGCGCATCGTGCGCGGAACATCCTTCATGGTGGTGTCCTCGGTCAGGCCCGATGGGAGGATCGCTCTCACCCGGGCAGGTCGGATCTGGGCAGGCCAGGGCGCGAGCTTCGACACCGTGAGGCCGAGATAGACGATGGTGTTGAACGCGACAAACAGGGTGAAGGTGCGAAACCACGGCTCGTTCAGGATCGATTCGGGCAGCAGCAGCCCTGAGATCACTGGTGTCATGCGGTCACCTTCGCCGCTGCCGAGCCATGGTCGACGTGCCCCCAGCGTGCCTCGCTGCTGCGACTGATGTCGATCAGCGAGGAGACGAAGACAACCTGCAGGAAGACGTCATAGAGCAGTTCAGGAAGCACCGTCACGGCCAGCAGTCGACCTCGCCATCCGGTGCTCCAAGCAGTCAGTGTGCGCTCGATGGCGAAGACCAGCCCGACTGCGGTCCAGAATGGAAACCAGATCCAGTTGTCGATGGCCAAGAAAGTCGTCAGCAGCAGGAGCAGGGCGGCATTCAGGGCCACCACCCCGTAGCCGATGCCGATCTGCTGGCCCCAGTAGCGCAACGTCGCCCGGGTCATCCCATAGGCGCCGAGGTTCTCCAGGGCTCCCCGCTGCCAGCGCTTGCGCTGACGCCACAGGTTGCGCCACGTCGGCATGAGCTCAGTGACGACCTTGCACTCACGAGGCGACATCATCGTCCCGCCGAGGGACTTGAGGGCAAGGGTCAGTTCGTTGTCCTCGGTGAGCGCACTCGTGTCGTACACGGCCCCCGGATTTCCGGGGATGAAGACGCCTCGGGCTGCGGCCACATCCTTCATGGCACCAGCTCGGAACAGCGTCGCCGTGCCGGTAAGGACGAACACCCGGCCGCGGCGCGCACGGATCTGGTTGGAGTAGCGGGAGTACTCATTCCGCTGGAACTGGCCGATGAGCCCGTGTCCGGGCTCACCGAAGAAGATGCCCCCCACAGCAGCCAGCTCCGGATCGTCCTCCAGATTCGCAGCCGCCACCTCGAGGAACTCCGGGACCAGGCTCGTATCGGCGTCCATCACCAGTACGGCGTCGCGCGGATCCATGGTCGGCAGGAGGTGCCGCAGGGCCTGATTGAGGGCACCCCCCTTCTTGTGCACGTTGTCGACCGTCTCGAAGGCCTCGTGACCGAGCTCGCGTGCGATGTCCGCGGAGCGATCGGTGCAGTTGTCGGCCACCACGATCACGCGATCAGGCGGACGCTTCTGGCGGGCCAGCGCACCAAGCGTGATCGGCAGCGCCTGCTCCTCGTTGTGCGCAGGCACCAGCACCGTCACGCGCACGCGCGGATGGTCCGTGATGGGGTCGGGGTCGGTTGCCCGCAGCCAGGCCAGCCGCTTGCGACGGGGGCTGATGGACAGCAGCGCGGCGATGATCTCCAGACTCACCGCGCAGACAGCCACGATGAGCATGGCCGCAATGGCCGTCGCAACCACCTCTACAGGCGGGAGCTCACGCGAGACGAGGACGGACCAGGGTCCGATCGGAACCTCAACTGCCTCCGCGGCGGTCTCAGGCGCCTGCCATCGGGCACTCGCATAGGCCGCTGCAGTGACAACGAGCACGATCAGCGACAGGACGATGGCCACGACCAGTCGCCCGAGGAACGTGGTGCGCTTGCGCTCGACGACTGACTCCAGGTCACCGATCTCACTCATGGAGTCGCGCGCGGACACTGCGCAATCATGTCAGCCTGAATCGTTCGGCGCGGCCAGGTTCGCGCCTGAACGCTGCGATGTGATGAGCCCCCGGGCCTAGTGGGAGGTGCGCACTGCTCCTGCGAGCTCCTGCTCGGTGAAGCCGCCCTCGACCGCTCCGTCCTTGGCGTAGCGGAAGAGCACGACGGAGAAGACGCCGCGCATGGTAGACAGCAGGAGGGCACCCACCATGAACAGCAGGATGCCGATCACGATGAGTCCGACTCCGCCGGCCACGAGAGCGTCGCCTCCGGCAGTCGCAGCCACGACGCCAAGGATGACGAGGATGACCGCCGGCAGGATCGTGATCAGCCCGACGACGCCGCCGATACGTACGCCGCCGAAGATCTGTGTCCCCCACTTGGCCTTGAACAGGGCGAAGGAGCTCTTGATCGCGCTGATCGGCCCCTGACCGTCCAGCACGATGAAGGGCACGACGAAGAAGGTGATCAGCGACCACATCGCCAGAGCACCCGCGGCCGCGATGTTGCGGACTGCATCAGCCGCGCCATTGCCGTTTCCACGGATGAATCCGACGATCACGTTGACAACCGTCGCGATGAAGGCCCAGCCGATGAGCGGGATCAGCCGGGTGATCGAACGTGCGATCCCGTGACCCACCGAGGAGTCACCGCCGCCGAGCTCGGTGTCCGCAGCGGCGACAAGACCGCCCGAGGCGATGGACAGCACGATCTGGTTCGCGAAGATGCCGATGATCGCGACCGCGATTCCGGCCACCGTCTGGTCACCGAGCAGGAGCAGACCGGCGGGAATCCAGAAGATGGCCAGAGGGATGAGGCTGGCCAGGAAGCCGATGATCGGAAAGGCGAGCAGGTAGCGGTTCTCCTTGATCACCGCCCATGACTTGGTGGTGAGCAGCCGACTCTGACCCCAGGAACCACGCGCCATGGCAGGAGGCTAGCGCCGAGGTCAGTTTCCGCGTGAAGGCTCGGCCGGGGCGCTCGTGCTGGACCGGTAGATCAGGGCCCATCCGCAGGTGAGCCATGCCGTGATCAGGCCCAGAACCAGCCACCCGATCAGCGCACCGAGCGCGCCACCGACGAAGAAGCCGTCAACATTCGTGAGCAGCCACACCACGCCGAGCAGTACTCCCACGATGACGACC
>CAIZPS010000018.1 GCA_903934925.1 uncultured bacterium
ATGGCACCGAAGTCGACGGAAAGCAGATCCCCTTCGCGCAGGACGCGATCTCCCGGGATGCCGTGCACCACCTCGTCGTTGACCGAGGCGCAGATCACCCCCGGATAGGGCACCGCTCCATGGGCCTTGTAACCCAGGAAGGAGGACGTCGCGCCGTGGTCGGCAAGCACATCACGGGCGATGGAGTCGAGGTCGCCCGTCGTGGCACCCGGCAGTGCCGCCTCTTGGATGGCCTGCAGTGCTCGTGCCACCACGAGCCCGGCCTGGCGCATGACAGCCAGCTGGTCGCTCGACTTGATCTCGATCGCGGACTTGCGGCCGAACATCGGCTAGTCCTCGATGGCGAAAGCGGACACGATCCGCCCGGTGACATCGGCGATCTCGCCGAGGCCGTCCACCTGCACCAGGAGTCCTTGCGACCGGTACATCTCGATCAGCGGCGCCGTCTGTTCGAAGTAGACCTCCAGGCGCCGCCGGATGACATCCTCGGTGTCGTCGCTGCGCCCCTGCTCGGAGGCCCGTCGAACCAGACGCGCGACGACCTCGTCGAGGTCGACAGTCAACTCCAGGACGCCGTCAAGGTGCTGCGCGGCTGAGCTGAGCATGGCATTGAGTTCGCCCACCTGCTCCACCGTACGCGGGTAGCCATCGAGCAGGAAGCCCGGTCGGCAATCGTCGTGAGTGAGGCGGTCGCGGACCATGGCGTTGGTGACGCCGTCCGGCACATACTCCCCCGCGTCCATGTACTTCCGGGCCTCGACCCCGAGCGGAGTGCCCTGCGAGACGTTGGCCCGGAAGATGTCACCCGTGGAGATGTGGGGCACGCCCAGCATGGATGCGATCACGGCCGCCTGCGTGCCCTTGCCCGCTCCAGGGGGACCCATGATCACCAGCCTCATCGCAGGAAGCCCTCGTAGTTGCGCTGCTGGAGCTGCGCCTCGATCTGCTTCACGGTGTCGAGACCGACGCCCACGATGATGAGGAGGCTGGTGCCTCCGAAGATGAAGTCGGCTCCGACTCCGAGATAGCCGAATGCGAACACCGGGAGCACCGCGATGAGGCCCAGGTACAGGGACCCGGGAGCGGTGAGGCGGGTGAGGACGTAGTCCAGGTACTCCGCCGTCGGCCGACCGGCCCGGATGCCCGGGATGAATCCGCCGTACTTCTTCATATTGTCCGCGACATCAACCGGGTTGAAGGTGATGGAGACGTAGAAGTAGCAGAAGAAGACGATCAAGGCGAAGTAGATCGCGAGGTACCACGTACCGGTGCCCGTGCCGAGGTTCTGCTGCACCCACAGGGCCCACTCCGCCTGGCTTCCGGTGAGCTGCACGAGCAGCACAGGGAGGAATAGCAGCGACGAGGCAAAGATGACCGGGATGACGCCCGCCATATTGACCTTGAGCGGGATGTAGGTAGAGGTGCCGCCATACATTCGACGGCCCACCATGCGCTTGGCGTACTGCACGGGAATGCGACGCTGCGCCTGCTCGACGAAGACCACGAAGGCGACAACCGCGAGTCCGACCAGCAGGGTCATGGAGAACGCAAAGATGCCCTGGCTGCCGAAGATCGAGGCGAACTGGGCCGGGATGGTGGCGATGATCGAGGTGAAGATCAGCACCGACATGCCGTTGCCCACTCCACGTTCGGTGATCAGCTCGCCGAACCACATGATGACAGCAGTGCCAGCCGTCATGACGGTGATCATCACGAGGATGACCCAGACCGAGTCGTTCGGGATCACGGCCTCGTTGCAGCCGCTGAAGAGCGCTCCCGGGGTGCGTGCCAGGGAGATGATGGCCGTGGACTGAAGGATCGCCAGGCCGATCGTCACGTAGCGCGTGTACTGGGTGATCTTGGCCTGGCCCGCCTGGCCGTCCTTCTTCAAGGTCTCCAGACGCGGAATGACCACCGTGAGCAACTGCAGGATGATGCTGGCGGTGATGTACGGCATGATGCCGAGCGCGAATACAGACAGCTGCAGGAGTGCGCCACCGGAGAACAGGTTGATCAGTGCGTAGACCGAGTTGTCCTGGACGATGTCGATACACCGCTGAATGGCGGCGTAGTCCACTCCAGGAGTGGGCAGGACCGAACCCAGACGGTAGATCGCGAGAAGACCCAGAGTGAACAGGATCTTCTTGCGCAGATCCGGGGTACGCAGGGCAGCCCCGAACGCACTGATGTGCACTTAGCCTCCTGCTGGTCCGTGGGTCAGTCGGTCTCGTCGGGACTCCCCGGGGGAGTCCTCCACGGTACTAGAGGACCGTGGCCGAGCCACCGGCAGCAGCGATCTTCTCGCGCGCCGACTCCGAGAACGCATTCGCGCTCACGGACAGCGCAACCGAGATATCGCCCTGGCCGAGGACCTTCACCGGCTGGCCCTTGCGGACGGCGCCCTTCTCGACCATATCCGCGACTCCGACGGCACCGCCCTCGGGGAACAGTCGACCCAGCATGGCGACATTGACGACCTGGAACTCGACCTTGGCCGGGTTCTTGAAGCCCTTGAGCTTGGGCAGCCGCATGTGCAGCGGCATCTGCCCACCCTCGAAGTTGGCCGGAACCTGGTAGCGAGCCTTGGTTCCCTTGGTGCCACGGCCGGCAGTCTTGCCCTTGGACGCCTCTCCGCGACCCTTGCGGGTCTTGGCGGTCTTGGCGCCCGGGGCCGGACGCAGGTGATGAACCTTGAGAGTCATGATCAGTCGACCTCCTCGACGACGACAAGGTGCGAGACACGGTTGACCATGCCGCGGATCTCCGGGCGGTCCTCCTTGACGACGGTGTCGCCGATGCGCTTCAGTCCCAGAGACCGCAGGGTGTTGCGCTGAACGCTCGTCCCACCGATCTCGGACTTCTTCTGGGTGACCTTCAGCCGCGCCATCATGCACCCGCCTCCGCACGTGCCCTGAGCAGCGCCGCCGGGGCCACGTCCTCGAGGGGCAGACCACGACGTGCAGCCACGGCCTCTGGCGACTCCAGGCCCTTCAGCGCGGCCACCGTCGCGTGAACGATGTTGATGGCGTTGTCGGAGCCCATCGACTTGCTGAGGATGTCGTGGATGCCGGCGCACTCCAGCACGGCGCGCACCGGGCCACCCGCGATGACGCCGGTACCCGGGGAGGCCGGACGCAGCATGACCACACCGGCCGCCGCCTCACCCACGATGGGATGCGGGATGGTTCCCTGGATGCGCGGTACGCGGAAGAAGTGCTTCTTGGCCTCCTCCACGCCCTTCGCGATCGCGGCTGGCACCTCTTTGGCCTTGCCGTAGCCGACACCCACCATGCCGTCGCCGTCTCCGACGACAACAAGCGCGGTGAAGCTGAAGCGACGGCCGCCCTTGACGACCTTGGCCACTCGATTGATGGCAACGACCCGCTCGACGTACTGCGACTTCTCCTCGCGGGGGGCGCGATCCTTCCGCTCCCGGCGATCGCCACCGCCACCACTGCGGCGCGACGTTTCTGACATCTGGACTACCTCTTCCTGGAAGTTCGTACGTCGTTAGAGGGACAGGCCGGCTTCACGAGCGCCGTCGGCGACGGCTGCGACTCGACCGTGGTACTTGTTGCCGCCACGGTCGAAGACCACAGCCTCCACGCCTGCCTTCTTGGCGCGCTCCGCAACCAACTGACCCACCTTGCGGGCCTTGGCCGTCTTGTCCTGGGACGCACCACGCAGGTCCGCCTCCATGGTCGAGGCGGATGCGATGGTCACGCCCTGGGTGTCGTCGACGACCTGCACGACCATGTGGCGTGCCGACCGCGTGACAACCATGCGAGGACGGGCCGAGGTGCCCGACACCTTCTTGCGCACGCGCAGGTGACGACGGGCACGACCGACGGCAGTGCGGGTCCGGGTGCCCAGCTTCGGGGCGAAGGAACTCATCACTTACCTGCCTTTCCGGCCTTGCGGCGAACGACCTCGCCCTCGTACCGCACGCCCTTGCCCTTGTACGGCTCCGGCTTGCGGATCTTGCGGATGTTCGCGGCGACCTCGCCGACCTTCTGCTTGTCGATGCCCTTGACCTTGAACTTGACCGGGCTCTCGACCTCGAAGCTGATCCCCTCCGGGGCGGCGACGAGCACGGGGTGACTGAACCCGAGCAGGAACTCCAGATCCGTGCCCTTGGCTGCCACGCGGTAGCCGGTGCCGACGATCTCCAGGCCCTTCTCATAGCCCGTGGTCACGCCCGTGACCATGTTCGCCACGAGAGTGCGGGTGAGCCCGTGCCGGGCCTTGGCGTCTCGCTCGTCGTTCGGGCGGGAGACGACGAGGTTGCCGTCCTCCTGCGAGACGACGATCGGCTCGACGATGGTCATGCTGAGCGTGCCCTTGGGGCCGGTGACCGTGAGGTCCCGGCCGTCGATGCTCGCCGTGACTCCCGACGGGATGGCCACGGGCTGACGTCCGATTCGCGACATGGCTGCCTCCTACCAGACGTAGGCGAGGACTTCCCCACCTACGCCCTTCTGTGCAGCCTGACGGTCGGTCAGCAGACCTGACGACGTGGACAGGATCGCGATGCCCAGGCCACCGAGCACGCGCGGGAGCGCGGTGCTCTTCGCATACACGCGAAGGCCCGGCTTCGACACACGGCGCAGGCCGGCGATGGAGCGCTCGCGGGACGGGCCGTACTTGAGGCTCAGGGTGAGCGTCTTGCCCACCTCGGCATCCTCGACGTTCCAGCCAGCGATGTAGCCCTCGCGCTGGAGGATCTCGGCGAGGCTCGCCTTGATCTTCGAGTGCGGCATGGCCACAGAATCGTGGTACGCGGAGTTCGCATTGCGCAGTCGCGCAAGCATGTCCGCGATCGGGTCGGTCATCGTCATGTTCTTGGCCTACGGCCTTCCTCGCTGCGGTTTCCGCTTCCGCGGACCTTCAGCGTCGTGGTTTACCAGCTGCTCTTGGTCACGCCCGGCAGTTCACCGGCGTGCGCCATCTCACGAACGCACACTCGGCACAGGCCGAACTTGCGGTACACCGCGTGCGGACGGCCGCACTTGTTGCACCGCGTGTATGCGCGAACCTTGAACTTCGGGGTCTTCTGCTGCTTCTGGATCAGCGCTTTCTTCGCCATGTGGCTCAGGCCTCCTTGAAGGGGAATCCGAGAAGGCGAAGCAGGGCGCGGCCTTCCTCATCGTTCTGCGCCGTCGTCACGACGGTGATGTCCATTCCGCGTACCCGGTCGATCTTGTCTTGGTCGACCTCGTGGAACATGGACTGCTCGTTCAGGCCGAAGGTGTAGTTGCCTCGCCCGTCGAACTGCTTGGGCGAAAGCCCGCGGAAGTCACGGATGCGGGGCAGCGCGACCGACAGCAGACGGTCGAGGAACTCCCACATGCGGTCGCCACGCAGCGTGACGTGAGCGCCGATGGGCTGGCCCTCACGCAGCTTGAACTGGGCGATCGACTTGCGTGCCTTCGTCACCTGGGGCTTCTGCCCGGTGATGTCGGTGAGGTCGCGGATGGCGCCCTCGATCAGCTTGGAGTCGCGGGCAGCATCGCCGACGCCCATGTTGACCACGATCTTGGTCAGGGTCGGAACCTGCATGATGTTGGCGAAGTCGAACTCCTCGCGCAGGGCGGGGACGATCTCCTCGCGGTACCGAGCCTTCAGGCGCGGAGCGGTGGTCTCAGTGGTGGCAGTCATGTCAGTCCTCAGAGTCGCCTTCTAGAGATCTTTGCCGGTGCGACGGGAGATGCGAACGTTGCGCTCCGCCTCATAGGTCGAGCCGTCGCTGCGGCGCTTCTCGACCTTGTCCTTGCGGTAGCCGACGCGCGTAGGGCGGCCGTCCTCCGGATCCACGATCATCACGTTCGAGACGTGAATGGGGGCCTCGGTGGTGATGATGCCGCCCGTCTTCGCGCCACGATTGTTCTGGCCGACCTTGGTGTGCTTCTTGATCCGGTTCACGCCCTCGACGATGACGCGCTCAGACTCGGGGTACACCTCGATGACCTTGCCCTTGACGCCACGGTCCTTGCCCGTGATGACCTGGACGAGATCGCCCTTGCGAATGTTGAGAGCCATGACTACAGCACCTCCGGGGCGAGCGAGATGATCTTCATGAAGCGCTTCTCGCGAAGCTCGCGTCCGACCGGACCGAAGATGCGGGTGCCACGGGGCTCTCCGTCACCCTTGAGGATGACGGCGGCGTTCTCGTCGAACCGAATGTAGGAGCCGTCAGGGCGACGACGCTCCTTCTTGGTCCGGACGATGACGGCCTTGACGACCTCGCCCTTCTTCACACCACCGCCGGGGATGGCGTCCTTGACGGTGCAGACGACGACATCGCCGATGCCCGCGTAACGACGGCCAGAGCCACCGAGGACCCGGATGACAAGGACCTCCTTGGCACCGGTGTTGTCGGCGACTCGAAGTCGCGACTCCTGCTGAATCACTTCATTCTCCTGATCGTCTGCCGGTTCTCGCGAGAGCCTGGCGGAACTGTGGGGTGACTACTTGGCCTTCTCGAGGATCTCCACCACGCGCCAGCGCTTGGTTGCTGACGTGGGGCGGGTCTCCATGAGCAGCACGCGGTCGCCGATGCCGGCCGTGTTGGCCTCATCGTGAGCCTTGAGCTTGCTCGTGCGGCGGACGACCTTGCCGTAGAGCGGGTGCTTGAAGCGATCCTCGACTGCCACGACGACGGTCTTGTCCATCTTGTCGCTGACCACCAGGCCCTCGCGGGTCTTGCGGTAGCCCCGGGCTGTGTCGTTCACGCTTGCCTCATTCGCGCTCATGCGACACCTGCCGTGCCGTCGTTGATCTCAACCGGCGTGATGCCGAGCTCCCGCTCGCGCAGGATGGTGTAGATGCGGGCGATGTCCTTGCGGACCGCGCGCAACCGACCGTGGTTCTCGAGCTGCCCCGTTGCGCCCTGGAAACGGAGGTTGAACAGCTCCTCCTTCGCCTCACGCAACTTCGACGTCAACTCGACGTCGTCGAGATTGCGCAGTTCGCCGACCTTGGTGCCTGCCGACATCAGTTCTCACCTGCCTCATCGCGCCGAACGATCCGGCACTTCATCGGGAGCTTGTGCATGGCGCGGGTGAGCGCCTCGTGAGCGACCTTCTCATCGGGGAAGGACAGCTCGAACATCACGCGACCCGGCTTGACGTTGGCCACCCACCACTCTGGGGAACCCTTGCCGGAGCCCATGCGGGTCTCGGCCGGCTTCTTGGTGAGGGGGCGGTCCGGGTAGATGTTGATCCACACCTTGCCGCCGCGGCGGATGTGCCGCGTGATGGCGATACGAGCGGACTCGATCTGCCGGTTGGTCACATAGGCCGGCTCCAAGGCCTGGAGTCCGTACGTACCGAAGGTCACCTCGGTGCCGCCCTTGGCCACACCACGCCGCGTGGGGTGGTGCTGCTTGCGGTGCTTGACCCTGCGGGGAATCAGCATGACTAGCCCTCCTGGCCTTCGGTCACGGGCTCGACGACAGCCTCACCGGTGGCTTCCTCGGCGGCGTACTCAGCGCCGGCAACCGCCACTGCCTCATCCTCACGGCGCGGACGGCGGGGACGCTCGGGCCGAGCACGCGGGCCGGAGAGCCGAGCCTGCGCAGCAGCAGCCTCGCGCTCCGCACGCGAGCCGAGTGCCTCGCCCTTGTAGATCCACACCTTCACGCCGATGCGCCCGAAAGTCGTGCGCGCCTCGTAGAAGCCGTAGTCGATGTCAGCGCGCAGAGTGTGCAGCGGCACGCGACCCTCGCGGTAGAACTCGGTGCGCGACATCTCCGCGCCGCCAAGCCGACCCGAAACCTGAACCCGGATGCCCTTGGCACCGCTCTTCATGGTGGTCTGCATCCCCTTGCGCATGGCGCGACGGAAGGAGACCCGACTGGAGAGCTGCTCAGCGATGCCCTGCGCAACCAACTGAGCCTCGATCTCGGGGTTCTTGACCTCCAGGATGTTCAGCTGCACCTGCTTGCCCGTCAGCTTCTCGAGGTCGCCGCGGATGCGGTCCGCCTCGGCGCCACGACGGCCGATGACGATGCCCGGCCGAGCCGTGTGGATATCGACACGCACCCGATCACGGGTGCGCTCGATCTCGACCCGCGCAATGCCGGCGCGCTCCATGCCCTTCGACAGGAGCTTGCGGATCTTGACGTCCTCGTCGACGTAGTCGCGGTAACGCTGACCGGCCTTGGAACTGTCCGCGAACCAACGCGAGTTGAAGTCCGTGGTGATACCGAGGCGGAAGCCGTTCGGATTGATCTTCTGGCCCACGTCGGTCAGCCCTTCTTCTCTGCAGTGCCGCCATCGGACACGATGACGGTGATGTGGCTGCTGCGCTTGCGGATGCGGTACGCGCGGCCCTGGGCGCGGGGACGGATGCGCTTCATGGTCGGGCCCTCGTCGACGTACGCCTCACTCACCACGAGCGAACGAGGATCCATCGCATGGTTGTTGGTGGCATTGGCAATGGCGCTGTCAAGCACCTTGCCGATCGGCTCGCTCGCCGCCTGCGGTGCGAACCTCAGCATCGCCTGGGCGTCGGACGCGTTCATGCCTCGAATGAGGTCGATGACGCGGCGCGCCTTCATGGGCGTGACGCGGACGTACCGCGCCTGGGCCCTGGCTTCCATGTCGTTCCCCTTGCTTCCGTGTGGTGCCGTGATGTCTGGTGGTGGTCTGTCTCGTGGACGCTGAGAGAGTCCGCTTGCGTCGCGCCTAGCGGCGCTTCGCCTTGCGGTCATCCTTGACGTGACCCTTGAAGGTTCGCGTCGGGGCGAACTCGCCGAGCTTGTGCCCGACCATGTTCTCCGACACGAAGACCGGGACGTGCTTGCGGCCGTCGTGCACCGCGATGGTGTGGCCGAGCATGGCCGGAACGATCATCGATCGGCGTGACCACGTCTTGATCACGTTCTTCGAGCCGCTCTCGTTCTGCGCGTCCACCTTCTTCATCAGGTGGTCGTCGACGAACGGGCCCTTCTTCAGGCTGCGTGGCATCTGCTATCCCTAACGCTTCTTGCCGGACTTGCGGCGACGGACGATGAACTTGTCGCTGGCCTTGTTGGCCTTGCGGGTGCGACCCTCGGGCTTGCCGTTGGGGTTGACCGGATGCCGGCCGCCCGACGTCTTGCCCTCGCCACCGCCATGCGGGTGATCGACGGGGTTCATGGCGACACCGCGGACGGTCGGGCGCTTGCCCTTCCAGCGCATGCGGCCAGCCTTGCCCCAGTTGATGTTGGACTGCTCGGCGTTGCCCACCTCGCCGACCGTGGCCCGCGAACGGAGGTCGACGTTGCGGATCTCACCGGACGGCATGCGCAGCTGGGCGTAGGGACCATCCTTGGCCACCAGCTGGACGGACGCACCAGCTGATCGGGCGATCTTGGCTCCTCCGCCGGGCTTGATCTCCACGGCGTGGATCACGGTGCCGACGGGGATGTTGCGCAGCGGAAGATTGTTGCCGGGCTTGATGTCAGCGCTCGGACCCGTCTCGATCGGATCGCCCTGCTTCAGCTTGTTCGGGGCGATGATGTAGCGCTTCTCGCCGTCCGCGTAGTGCAGCAGCGCAATGCGCGCCGTGCGGTTGGGGTCGTACTCGATGTGCGCCACCTTGGCGGGCACACCGTCCTTGTCTGCACGACGGAAGTCAATGACGCGGTAGGCCCGCTTGTGCCCACCGCCCTGGTGACGGGTCGTGATCTTGCCGGAGTTGTTGCGGCCGCCCTTCTTGGGCAGCGGACGCACCAGTGACTTCTCCGGCTCCGACCGGGTGATCTCGACGAAGTCGGCCACGCTGGAGCCACGACGGCCCGGCGTTGTCGGCTTGTACTTGCGGATTCCCATAGCTGTCTTTCCGTCTCTTGTGTGGAAGGCCCGTCAGATTCCCGGTCAGGAGACCGGGCCTCCGAAGATGTCGATGCGCTCGCCGGCAGCAACAGTCACGATGGCTCGCTTGGTTGCTGCCCGGCGGCCGAAGCCGAACCGGGTGCGCACGCGCTTGCCCTCGCGGTTGTGGGTGTTGACGCTGGTGACCTTGACGCCGAAGACGTCCTGGACCGCCAGTTTGATCTGCGTCTTGTTGGCGCCGGGCGCCACGAGGAAGGTGTACTTGTTCTCGTCGAGGAGCGAGTAGCTCTTCTCCGAGATCACTGGCGCGATCAGGATGTCGCGGGGATCGGCGATCTTCATTCCGCGGCCTCACTCTCAGTAGCAACAGCCTTGACGGACTTGCCCGTCGACGGCCCGGCAAGGAAGGCCTCCATGGCAGCGGACGTGAACACCACGTGATCACTGCACAGGACGTCGTAGGTGTTCAGCTGGTCGACGTACAGCACGTGGACGGCTGGCACATTGCGCAGACTCAGCGCAGAGACGTCATCGTCGCGGTCGATGGCGATCAAGAGTGCACCGTCGAGGCCGAGAGCCTCAAGAGCAGTGGTGGCCGCCTTGGTCGACGGGGTGTCACCCGAGACGAACTCGGTGACCACGTGGATGCGTCCGTCACGAGCCCGATCGGACAGGGCGCCGCGCAGGGCGGCCGCCTTCATCTTCTTCGGGGTGCGCTGCGCGTAGTCGCGAGGGGTCGGCCCATGCACCACTCCGCCGCCTGCGTACTGGGGAGCGCGGATGGAGCCCTGACGCGCCCGGCCGGTGCCCTTCTGCTTGTACGGCTTCTTGCCGCCACCCCGAACCTCGGCCCGGGTCTTGGTGTCGTGAGTGCCCTGACGTGCGGCAGCAAGCTGGGCAACGACGACCTGGTGGATCAACGGAACGTTGACCGGGACGTCGAAGATGTCGGCCGGCAGCTCGACGCTGCCCGATGCCTTGCCCGCTGGAGTGCGGACCTCAACCGCGGTCATCCCTACGCCTCCTTCACAGCGGTGCGGACGAAGACCAGGCCGCCCTTGGGGCCGGGCACGGCGCCCTTGATGAGCAGCAGGCCGCGCTCGGCGTCGACGCCCGCCACCTTGAGGTTCAGGGTCGTCTGGCGCACGCCGCCCATGCGACCGGCCATGCGCATTCCCTTGAAGACGCGACCCGGTGTGGCGCAGCCACCGATCGAGCCAGGGGAACGGTGCTTGCGCTGCACGCCGTGGGATGCACGGAGACCGCCGAAGCCGTGGCGCTTCATGACGCCGGCGAAGCCCTTGCCCTTGGTCGTTCCGATGACGTCGACCAGCTGGCCCGCCTCGAACGTCTCGATGCCGATCTCCTGACCGAGGGTGTACTCCGAGGCGTCCTCGGTACGGATCTCGACCAGGTGACGCCGGGGAGTGACGCCGGCCTTGGCGAAGTGCCCGGCCTGCGGCTTGTTCACCTTGCGGGGATCAATCGCACCGAAGGCGATCTGCACGGCTGAGTAGCCGTCAGTCTCCGGATTGCGGACCTGCGTCACGACGCACGGACCGGCCTTGACCACGGTCACGGGGACGACCTTGTTGTTCTCGTCCCATACCTGGGTCATGCCGAGCTTCTCGCCCAGCACACCCTTGACGTTGGTACCCATCAGTCTTCCTTGCCTCGTGGTCTACAGGTCAGAGCTTGATCTCGATGTCGACACCCGCGGGAAGGTCGAGTCGCATCAGCGAGTCGACTGTCTTGGGGGTCGGGTCGAGGATGTCGATCAGTCGCTTATGGGTGCGCATCTCGAAGTGCTCACGGCTGTCCTTGTACTTGTGCGGTGAGCGGATGACGCAGTAGACGTTCTTCTCGGTCGGCAGCGGCACCGGGCCCGCGACCTGCGCGCCCGTACGGGTCACCGTCTCGACGATCTTCTTCGCCGAGGAGTCGATGACCTCGTGGTCGTAGGCCTTGAGCCTGATGCGGATCTTCTGTCCCGCCATGGTGGCTTGGTGTCCTTACTCGTGTAGTGCCGCTACGGATGTGGCGCCTTGGTCGTGCTCGTGCGGGTCGTGCTCGTGCGGATCGTGCCTGCTCCGATTTCGTGGGAGGCGGCGGATCGCGCCGCCCCCCACGAAGTTCGGGGGTGCGTCGTACTACTTGATGATCTTGGTGACGCGACCAGCGCCCACGGTCCGGCCACCCTCACGGATGGCGAACTTCAGACCCTCGTCCATGGCGATCGGAGCGATGAGCTCGACGGTCACGGCGGTGTTGTCGCCCGGCATGCAGATCTGGGTGTCCTCGGGGAGGGTGATCGTGCCGGTGACGTCGGTGGTCCGGAAGTAGAACTGCGGACGGTAGTTGGACTGGAACGGCTTGTGACGGCCGCCCTCCTCCTTGGTCAGGACGTAGACCTGCGCCTCGAAGTCGGTGTGAGGGGTGATGGAGCCCGGCTTGGCGAGCACCTGGCCACGCTGCACCTCCTCCTTGTCGATGCCGCGCAGCAGGGCGCCGACGTTGTCGCCGGCCTGGCCCTCGTCGAGGAGCTTGCGG
>CAIZPS010000019.1 GCA_903934925.1 uncultured bacterium
TCGGTGACCATCGGTCGAGTGGTCTGGACGGTGCGTCGGTCGAGCATCTGCGGTGGCCGCGCCTGCACTTCCGGGGTCGGCTCCGGCTCCGCGACCACAGCAATCTCGGCAGCCACCATGGCCTCGACGGAGTCTGCTGGCTCCGTGACATGCGGAACCGGTTCGATACGTCGCGGCCACAGCACGAGCGCCCACACGAGGAACACAATCCCGGTTGCGACACCGAGGACAGGACCTACGGACCACCAGATGAGCGGTGACACTACGGCGCCTACGACGAGCGCGCCGATCGTGCCGGCGAATGAACGCCGAGGGGGTTCGGTGGGACTCGTCTGTGCACGCTCCGCAGGCAGCGTGGTCGTGCGCACGCTGATGACCTCAACCCCAGCGGTCGATTCGACGGGGGTCGCGTCGGCAGCATGGACATCCTCTGCATCGGCCCGCGGAACGAAACCCTCGGGTTCCGGGCACCATGGCGGGTCACCGGCGAACTCCAGATACGCGCCGCATTCCGGGCAGTGCGGGCCCCACGGCACGGTCGAGGTGCACGTCGTGCATCGGATGGTCGTGAACGTCATCGGCTGGTCCTACTGCACCTGCAGGTCGATGGGAACGTGCGCGGGCACGAGATCGCGCACGATGTTGCGCAGTTGCTCGACGCTGCGTGCGCTCGCCTGCTTGAGGTCGGTCACGATGAGGGTCACAGACCGATCGTCGGGCTCTTCCCACTCATGCGGATCCGTCGCCACTGTGCTGGTGTGGATGCCGCCCGGATCGCGGATCTCCAGGTGGCCAGCCTCACGCGGAACCAGTCGATCATGCAGGCCGGTGGCGGTGCCACTCCACTCGGCCGTCCGGAAGCCAGTCGCCACGTCGTGCCGCAGTTCGGCTTCGTCCCGAGCATCGGCGGTAAGCGCGCGGATCCAGGAACCGAGGTACGCAACCATGTCCGGCGGAGCCAGATGAGGGTCGAGGTAGGCGTCGAAGCAATCCAGCGTCGAGATGGCCGGTGCCCAGACCTCGTCGAGGGCGTCGAGGAAGGCGACGATCATGGGATCGTCAGAGAGCATCGCGGGCACGTGCATCGACAGCGGGAATGGACTGCGGGCACCCGGCAGACCCTGTCTCCCCGGTCGCTCAGTCGACAGGTCCGCGGTCATTCGCGCACCTCGATCTCATTGCCGACGCAGAACAGCAGTGAATGCTGACCCGGCTGCACGATGTCTGCGGGAGTTCCGCGTGCGCCAGTGACGACGTCGGCGGGGATGAGGCGCACGAGGTCGACGTAGGCAACACCGGGCACGCGCTGCAGCACGGAGTGCACCTCTGCGATGAGCAGGGGATGACCGAACGGCCATCCGTCGCCGTGGGGACCTCCGGTCACCGGATGCAGATAGGCACGCAAGGCCTGATCGGCCCGGGTCACCAACGTGCGCGCATCCGATCCGGGCTGCGGCACGAGCCGGGTGGCGACGACGACCCCGAGGTAGGACGGGGGCTCGACATGCATGATCGAACCGAGGACACGGCGCGGTTCGAGGAGGACCTCGATGTTCCGCAGCACCTCGGGTGAGGGAAGCAGCAACTCGAAGTCGCGGACGTCGGCGGGCACCCACGGAACGACCTGCACGAGCACGTGACCTGGCTTGCCCAGGTCGGTGGCATCTCGGCAGGACACCCGGGCGATGGACGGAGCGGCGAGCCGCACGAGCATCTCGTAGTCGGCTGCCGTGACTGCTCGGGCCTGCGTGCGCACGGAGATCGCGGCTCGGGACTTCAGGTCGTCGATCGTCTCCGCATCCGAGCCACCATTGGCCGCGCGCGGATTGATGACGTTGGAGACAAACGGAATGCTCGACCGCAGAACGGTGAGCGTGCCCGCATCGACATTTCCCTCGCGACCTCCGCCCACGAGGTAGCGGGGTACGCGGACCATGCTCTGCGCTGGCGGGGTCGCACCATAGAGCCGGGCGCTGCCGTCGGGCTGCCGCACCACGGGCCCGAACTGGATCACGCCCGCGACCTCGTCGATAGTGAAGTGCTGGTCCATGGGCCCGGAGTTGACGAAGCTCTCGACGCGCTCCCAGCTCTCCCAGCCGTGCGGCCCGCTGACCTCGATCTCGAGGTAGATCTGACCGGCGATCAGCGGGGATCGGGAGAGGGTCAGGCGATCCCCCGGGGTACCGCTGCAGGGGCCGAGCAACTCCCCGAAGACGGGCTCGCAGTGCTGTGCGATCACGATGCCGCCCACCGTGCCGGAGGCGACCGATCCGATGTCGGGCGATACCCGGTACCGGGGCTGCCCCGGAGCCGCCTCGACGACGCGGATCCGAAGCCAGGCTCCTTGAACGCCCGCGATGATGGATCGCTCATGCTGGGCGACCAGGAACTCCATGTCTCCATCGCGGTTGAGGCCGCCGGTGTCGTCGAGGATCAGGTCGACCGCACTCCACTCCTGTCCGTCCCACGCCTCGACGACATACGGGGGATTGCGGGGATCGACGCCAATGCCCTCGATCGTGGGATTGCCGGAGAAGGTCAGCCGGACGATGCAGCGCGGTGCCGGTGCCGAAAGGGCGATGTACAGGGCGTCGCCGGGAACGGGGGTGCCGGAGAAGGCCGGGAAGTCGCGCCCGCCCGCCCGCGCCTCGTCGTGGCTTGAGAAGGGGCCATCGGCGCTCTTGGTGAGGATTTCCACGACCGTCACATCGGGAATGACGAGGTCACGCTGCGTGGAGAAGGTGATCGGAGGTGCGGGCGTCGTGCGCGGCGTGGAGACGAGAGTGCCCTCAGGGATGACGACGTCAAGCTCCTGCGCGACGGACAGACGGAACTCGACATCGGTGGTGGCTGCGCCTGGGGGGATGAGCCGCTCGCCGAGCAGCTCCAGGAACTTGATGTAGTGGCGCTCGGGCACCCGGTTGAGACGGTAGATCAGCTGGTCGGCCATGTAGGCGAAGGTCTCGATCAGGGTCACTCCCGGATCGGAGACGTTGTGGTCGGTCCAGTTGGGATTGCGCAGCTGGACCAGGCGCTTGGCCTCGTCGACGAGATCCTGGAATCCGCGGTCGTCGAGATTGGGTGCAGGAAGGGTCACGGCTCCACCTCGGTTGGGATGACGTAGAACGGTACGAGGAGGTTGCGGGGGTCGTACGTCCCCTTCAGCTGGTAACGCACGTGGATGTTCACCAGCGAGGGGTCGTCTCCGAACTCGGCCTTCACCTCGATGACGTCGATGCGCGGCTCCCATCGGGCGAGGGAGTCGGCGACCTCCACCTGGATGCGGCTGAGCAGGTCGATGGTGCCCGGCTCGAAGAGCATGTCATGGATGGCGCAGCCGAATTCCGGCCGCATGGGCCGCTCTCCGTAGGCGGTGCCGAGAATCAGACGCATGGCCCGCTCCACGTTCTCGTGGCCGGCCACCATGCGCATGCCACCCTGGGGTGAAACCGCCCAGGGGAAGGCGAAACCACGGCCGGTAAAGCCTGAGTCCACGTGCGACATGCTCAATTCAGCTTCACCACCGCTCCCTTGACCGTGGTGGTGCCTGCAGCCTTCATGGTCAGGCTCGCGGTGGCGTCGATCGACACATTGGCGCCCTTCAGCTTCAGGGCAGACGAGGCCGACATGTTGATGTTCGGGGCGGAGACGTCGACCTTGCTCTTGCCCGTCACCTTCACCGGACCTTCACTGTCGACCGAGACGTCCTTGGCCGTCACCTTGGCGTTGCGCTCGGCCTTCACCACGACATCCTGTGCGCTGTTGATCGTCACGGACTTGTCGCCCTTGGTGGTGATGGTGATGCCGTCCTTGTCCGACATCACGATCGAGCAGGAATTGCCGTTCTTCACCTGCAGGGTGATGCTCGAGGAGTCGCTGCTGTCGTCGAAGATGAGCTGGTGGCCGGCCTGGGTGGTCAGGGCCGTGATCATCGGCTTGCCCTGCTCGATGAGCTTGGAGTTCGGGATCTTGCCGGTCTCCTTGCCGAACACGCTGCCGATCACGAACGGTGAGTCGAGCTGGCCGTTCTCGAACGCGATGACAACTTCGTCCTTGGGACGCGGCATCAGCTGAAGCCCGACGTCCTTGCCTGCCCCGAGCTGCAGAACACGGCACCAGTCGGTGACGTACTTCGAGTCGAGCCAGGGCAGGGACACCTTCACCCGGCCCAGCTTCTTGGGGTCGTCGATGTCGCTGACCACTGCGGGGTAGACGCCATGGAAGCGCTGCGGCGGCGGCGCATGCATGGCGAGGTTTCCGAGCGTGCGATCGTCAAGCCCCGTGCAGAGGACCTCGGTCGTGAAGCCGCCCGCACTGGGATCGAAGACGTGAGAGATGCCGCTGACGGTGTGAATGCCGGAGGCGTCGCCGAAGTCCTCGACCTTGATGAGGCGATTGAGCTTCACGAGCGGATTGCCGCGCACGAGCATGGTGACGTCGATGGCACCGCCTGCAATTCGTGTAGCCGCTCCCTTGGCGGCCTTGTCGGCCTGGGCCTTGGTCGAGGCGAAGGTTTCCAGTGTCGTGACAGTGCCGGCCTTCTTCGAGGACTGGAACTTGTCGATCTTCGCCGTGACGAGGTCGGTCGAGCTGATGGAGTCGTCGCCGGAGATGTCCTTGCTCTTGGCGTCGTCCCAGCCCGGCACGGCGACGCCCTTGGGGATGCCCGCGCTGGTCACGCTCGCACGCACCGACCGCACGCGTCGGTCGCCTAGCTTGAACTTGGTATCACTGCTGACGGTGCCCGTGGCCTTCTTGGGCGGTCCGAAGAACAGCTGTGTCTTGCCGATGGTGAGCTGCGTGAACACGCGAACGAAGGTGACCCACCCCTGCTCGCGGGCCAGGCGGACGAGGAAGTCCCAGTCGGTCTCGTTGGACTGCACGACGAACGGATGTGAGGTGCCGGACGTGGAGATGTCGCTGCCGAGCAGGCTGTCGAGGGAGTAGTTGCCGGCGATCTTCTTGGCGATCTCCCCGTAGGACATGTCCTTGAAGGAGCGGGTGCGCTTGGCGGCCATCATTTCGTAGGCGCCGTCGTAGGCGCGCAGCACGAGCCGGGAGCCGTGGCCCGGGTCGGTGCGGAACTCCCGGCTGGCGATCGTGCCACGGAAGACGATGTCGCCGGTCAGGTCGCCGAGCCCGTAGGCGAATACGGAGATGGTCTTGCCGATCTGTGACTTGTAGCCGCCGTACTCCATCAGCTTCTTGGGGCCACCCTTGATCTCCACCTCGCACACGCGGGGAACCCCGAGGGCGGCCTCGATGCTGACGCGCGCAATCTGGGCCTGCTCTTCATCGGTGATGTGGCTGCGATCCCACAGCATGCGCAGGTTGCCGCCGGGAGCGTCGTAGGAGTTGCCGAGCAGCCCCATCAGTCCACCTCCACACCGTCGATGTCGTCGGCGTCGTCCTCGTCGACGATGATCGTGCCACCCTCGCCGCGCTTGGGCAGGTCTGACGGGGAGGGCAGCAGCATGGTGCGACCGGCGGGGATGCGCAGCGGGTCGTCGACTCCGTTGTGCTCGGCGATGTCGCGCCAGTGACGGGGCGACTGGTAGGCGCGGTAGGCGATGTGGGCGAGGGTGTCGCTCTCGAGCAGGGTCTCGGTGAGCTCGGGGGCGAGGCCGCCTGAGGTGGGGTTCGTGAGTGAGCCCGTCGACGGGTACTGGGTCAGCTCAATGCTTCCAACTGCCTTGGACGGTGACCCGTCCGCGTTGAACTTCACGATCTGCGAAGAGAACTGCGACACCACGGACAGCGGTGAGATGAACGATCCCCACAGGAGCATCACCAGCGGGGGCGTGGTGGCCGTGGACCAGAACGAGTTGGAGTAGTTCTCGACGAGCATGAGCATCTTCTTGAGCTCGCCCATGACGTCTCGCTGGCGTCCGTAGCCGATCGAGCGTGACGGGCGCAGGCTCTGCGACTGCGTCATCATCAAGAACTCGAACTCGATCTTCATCGGCTGCGGGCCGTTCCACTCCAGTGGCCCGGACTGCTCGGAGGACGTCGAGTCGGTGACTTCCCAGCTGGCGCCCTTCTTGATCTTCATGCTGGCGGGTGGAAGGAAGAACTCGACGGAGTCATACTCGGCGGCGAGCATGGCGGCCTGACGGGCAATGGCCGAGCCGAGGGAACCGATGCCGAGCATGCCGCCGATTGCTGACGATCCGAGGGTCCAGGAACTCATCTTGGCGAGCATCTTGCGCGTGACGCTGCCGGTGTTGGGGATGATGACGAGCTTGCACGGCTCGACTTTCTCCTCGTTGGCGATCGAGGTGTCGACCATCGGCGTTGCGCCGCCGAAGGCCTCGACGCTGTAGCCGGAGAAGGTGAAGGTCAGGTTCTCGATCGTGGTGGGCGGCATGACGCCGGTGCCCACGGCGTTGATCAGGCCGGCCTGGAAGCTGGGGGCGTTCCATGTCTCGGGCAGGCAGTTGCGAAAGACGACGCTGTACTTGCGGCTCGAGCTGCCGTCGGGCACCTCGACGGTGATCGCGACATCGGTGGGACCGTTCTTGTTCGCCCAACTGAACCACTCAGTGATGTGCGTGCTGGTTCCGGGAGTCCAGGGGCGGGCGAGGCTGACACGTCCGTAGGTGATGCGCTCGATCTGCCGGAATGTCGTGCGCATGTAGCCACCGGCAGGAAGGTCGTTGGCGTTCATCTCCATGGAGCCGAGTGACATCGACTGCCAGCCTCCGCCGAGGGAGGGGTCGCGAACGGCATCGACGGCGATGGTGAAGCCCGAGAAGTAGCCGGCCGGGTTGTCGGGGTCGTATCGGGTCGGGCCGAAGCCGCCGCCACTCAGGCCCGGGATGCCGGGTATCCCCGGGATCCCGCCGAGGAGTGCGCTGAGGTCACCGAAGGGCATGAGGGACACGACGACTACCTCCACTCCTGTGAGATGCGACCACGGCGCTCGAGCTCTCGGATGAGTTCGGCGCGCAGCCGTGCTCGAATGTACGGGTACAGCTGTGCGGCCTGGCGCTCGAGTTGCTTGAAGCGGCTGTCCTTGTCCTTCTTGGGGCCGCTCGGTCCGCTGACCTCCTGCTCGAACTGGCTGAGCAGGGCGTTCTGCAGGCCGCCCATCGCGGAGCGGCTGAGCCCGCCGAGGCCGGAGTTGAGGGCGCTGCTGCTCAGGTCCCGTTCCCGGCGCTGAAGCGAGGTGTCGACGCTGTACTGGACGGGGGACTGCTGGGGTGTCACGGAGGCAATCGACGAGGCTCCCGGCGACGGGCTCGATGGGGCGCCGACCCACGAGGACTGCGCGGTCGACGAGGTCATCGGGGGCATCGGCGGCATCGGGGGCCGGTGATGCAGCTCGGGCTCGTCGGGTTCCTTGGGCGGACGCGGGGTCACGGTGGGTGCGACGGTGTCATGCCTACCGGTGATCATCGCCTGCTCGACGGCAAGGGCGGTCTCCTCGAGGGATTTGCCCTCGTGCGTGTGCTCGCCGGGCATCGTGCTGCCGCGTGATCCCTGCTGTATGACGTGGGTGAGCTCGTGCGCGAGGAGCTGCTGGCCGCGCTCGCTGGCCAGGGGAGCATCGCCGGCGAGGTAGACCTGGCCGTCTCGGGTGAAGGCCTCGGCGTTGACGGCGTCGGACTGGGTGGCTGCACCGGCCCCCTCGTGGACGGTGACGTGCGACGGAGGCTCGCTGCCCGTTGCTCGCAGGGCCTGCTTGACCCGCTCGGGCACCTGCACGCGGCGCGGTCCGGCCGCCCGCGGCTCGGCGGTGCCCTGCATGGCGGCAAGCCCGGTGGGCGTGGTGTCGCTCAGGGAAGACGTGCGGGGCGCGGTCGACCGTGCGCGGCGCTGAATGCCCGTGCGTCCGGAAAGGACAGGGCGGGCGGGTGCAGGGCTCACCGCCGATGGTGTCGTCGCGCGAGACGACGTGGCGGACCCCGCGGACGTGGCGGCCGATGCAGTGGCTGCAGTGGATGCAGCTGAACCGGCGATTCCCGCAGCGACCGTCAGGGCGCCCGCTGTTCTAGCGGCGGAGGGTGCTGGCCCGGATGAGGGCGCTGGCCCGGATGAGGGCGCTGGCCCGGATGAGGGCGCGTCCGGCGATGCGTGCAGCAGCGCCGGCAGATCGGTGCTCAGTGTCCGTGTGGTGGGCGATTCCGTGGGCGGATTGCCAGTGGATGCGCTCATCGGTCGGGAGCCGAGCACGGGCGACGAGGACGTCGACGACGGAGACGAAGCGGATGACGGAGACGAAGCGGATGACGGAGACGAAGCGGATGACGGAGACGAAGCGGATGACGGAGACGAAGCGGATGACGGAGACGAAGCGGATGACGGAGACGA
>CAIZPS010000020.1 GCA_903934925.1 uncultured bacterium
ACTGGTGCGGACCCCAGGATCCCATCCACCTGCATGCAGTGGCACCGGGAGACGAACTGCTGTTACACAGCAGACGAGGCACGTTCAGCGTGCGCGCCCTCCCTGCCCGCCATGGCCACGGCAACGATGATCGGCTCGCTGACGAGGCACTGCTCTACGCCGTGACGGCACCGGACGGCCGAACGCTGCTCTACGCCACCGACACCGGCCCGTTCGAGCCTGCGGAGATCGACCTTCCTCCGAAGGCCTTCGACGTCGTGCTGCTCGATGCGACCTTCGGCCGCACGATCGATCACGGCACCGGGCACCTCGATCTGCGCACTCTTCCTGCGCAGCTCCAGGCACTGCGTCGTCACGGCTCGATCGATGACACAAGCCGCGTGTGCGCGACCCACCTGAGCCACCACAACCCACCCACATCCGCCTTGCGCACCGAGCTGGCCTCGATGGGCATGGAGCTGCCGGAGGACTTCGACGTGATCGACACCCACGACCCGCGAAGCGAGACTCCTCGGCGGACCCTCGTGCTCGGGGGTGCGCGGTCGGGAAAGTCCGCGCACGCAGAAGCCATGCTGGCGCACCGATCCGACGTCACGTACGCCGCGACGGGAGGCGCGCGCAATGACGATCCTGAGTGGCAGGAGCGGATCACCGCTCATCGGCAGCGTCGACCATCCACCTGGACGACCCTCGAGACTGTGGACCTGGTGACCGCACTGGATGCACAGGGTCCGGTGCTGGTCGACTGCATCGCCCTGTGGCTCACAGCGCAACTTGACGCACTTGATGCCTGGGCCCGAGTCGAAGCCGGAGACCGTGACGACGTGCTCGCGCAGGCTCGGCACCGGATCGACGCCCTCGCCGCAGCCGTGGCGCGGCACGAAGGCGATGTCGTCCTGGTGTCGAACGAGGTGGGAATGGGTGTGGTGCCGTCCACATCGTCCGGTCGACTCTTTCGCGATCTGCTCGGCATCGCGAACATCTCGCTCGCTTCCGTGTGCGACCGCACGGTGCTGGTGGTCGCGGGCCACGCTCTCGACCTGACGCGACCGGGAGTACAGCGATGATCACCGTCGCTCCCCTGGCACAGGCTGCTGCCGAGCAGGCGGCCCTTCGACAGGCGCAGCTGACGAAGCCGGCCGGCGCACTTGGACGCCTGGAGGATGCCGCCACCTGGATGGCATCCGTTCAAGGGCGCTGCCCCCCGCAGCCCTTCGCCCACCCGCACCTGGTGATCTTCGCCGGTGATCACGGCATCGCACGGCAGGCCGGGACGTCGGCCTACCCGCCAGAGGTGACCGCGCAGATGGTTGCGAACTTTGCCGCTGGAGGTGCTGCGGCCAACGTCCTGGCGCGGCAGTTCGGCGCGCACGTGCGCGTCGTCGACGTGAGCGTCGATGCAGATCCGGACTATCTCGACGCCATCGATCCGCAGGTATCAGCGCAGCGCATCCGCCGCAGCAGCGGCTCCATCGACCGCGAGGACGCGATGGCACCTGATCAGGCCGAGGCTGCGCTCACCCTCGGTGCGAGCGTTGCAGACGACGCCATTGACTCCGGAGCCGATGCGCTGATCGCCGGCGACATGGGCATCGGCAACACCGCCGTGGCCGCAACCCTCATCGGCCTGCTCACCGGCCACCCAGCGGAGACGGTCACGGGCCGCGGAACCGGCATCGGTGACGACGTGCTTCAACGCAAGCGCATCGCCATCGCGACAGCCATGGAGCGGGGCCGCGAAGTCATCGATGAGCCCGTCACCCTCCTGGCGCGGGTTGGCAGCCCGGACATCGCCGCCATGAGCGCGTTCCTCGTACGTGCCGCGGAGCGCGGGGTGCCCGTCATCCTCGACGGCATTGTGTCGTGCAGCGCCGCACTCATCGCCGAGCGACGTGCTTCCGGGGCGCGCCGATGGTGGGCAGCCGGGCACGTATCGACCGAGCCCGCCGCGCGAATCGCCCTTGAATCCCTGAGCCTGACCCCACTGCTCGACCTTGACCTTCGCCTCGGCGAGGGCACCGGCGCGCTGCTGGCCCTGCCCCTGCTGGCCGCAGCCGCGATGACACTCGGACAGATGGCGACCTTCGACAGCGCAGGAGTCAGCAACCGTGAGCACTGACGGGCTTCGCCTGGCCATCGGAACCTTCACCCGCATACCCATCCCCGCGCCCCACGCAGTCGGACGACGCGAGGCGCGGGCGGCAATGCTGCTGGGCCCGATCGTCGTGCTGCTTCCGGCGCTGGCGATCGGTGTGGCCGTTCAGGTACTCGTGAATTCCACACCCACGCCCGGTCTCGTTGGCGCCGCACTCGCGCTGGCCGCATTCGCTTGGTTGACCCGGGCGCTGCACCTGGACGGCCTCGCCGACACCGCCGACGCCCTGGGCAGTGGTCGGCCGGCGGCTCAGGCCCTGGAGATCGCGCGCCGCTCCGACATCGGTCCGTTCGGCGTGGTGACCCTCGTGCTCGTCCTGCTGCTCCAGGCGTTTGCACTGGGCGACCTGCTCGAACGTGGCGCCGGTGCCGGAGCTCTCGTGATTGCGATCGTCGCTGCGCGCCTTGCGATGACCATCTCCTGCACTCCCTGGATGCCCGCCGCCCGACCTAGCGGCCTGGGGGCGGTGGTCGCCGGGGCGGTGCCGGGATGGGCCGCGTGGAGTACGGCGATCGGCTGGCTTCTGCTGTTCGCCGGAGCCGTCGGTCGGGCGCACGGCTCCGCTTCAGCGATCGCCACTGCCGCCGCTGTCGCTGCGAGTCTCGCGCTCGGCATGGCCGTCTCATTGGCTGCCCGGCGTCGGCTGGGTGGGATCACCGGTGACACCCTCGGAGCCGCCGGAGAGATTGCCGCCACCACGGTGCTCGTCATACTTGTCGCCACATGAGCACGAGCGGTCACGTGAGCAACTGGGCGATGCACGACACGCTCGACGATTCGACGGAGCAGAAATGACGGTCGCACTGCCGGACGACGTGGCCGATGCCATCGCGCGCATCGACACGCCGGCCGACGATGCCGTCCGGGTGCGCCCAGGACTGACCGGTGAACTCGCCCTCCTCGGCGCATGGTGGGCACGACTCACCGGAGACTCGCTCGTCGTCGCCTCCTTCATCACGGTCGATGCAGGAGAAGAACTCTCCGGAGCACAGGCAGCCGACTCTGCACGCGCCCTGAGCGCTGGAGTGGCCGCCGCGAACCGCGCCGTGGACGCGGGAGCGACGCTGCTCGTCCCGAGGGTCGCGCCCCGCGCAGATCCGTCCCTCACCGACGGCGATTCCTCCGGTGACATCGTGGCGCGCGCCCTGATCGGCCTGCTCACCAGGCGTGACGCATCATCGGTGCTGGGCCAGCCTGTGGGCTTCTCCGACGTCGATTGGATGGCCGACTGCGCACGCATCCGCGACACCATGGCCGAGCATCGAGGCCGGCTCAGCGAGCAGCTTTCCCTGCTCGACGCCATCAACGGACACTCCATCGCTGAAGCTTCCGGCGTGCTCATCGGCGCCGCTGCACGTCGCACGCCCTGCCTCATCGACGGCACGCCCGAGTGGGCAGCCGCACTCGTGGCCGACCGGATCGCCCATCGCGCCCGGCACTGGTGGCGCGCCTCTTCGACCTCCACGGATCCTGGCCGCACTGCCGCCCGCGACCGCACCGACATCACTCGCGGGCTCCCCCTCGATCTTGTTGACGACGAGGGCTGGGGATCCCGAGTGACCGTGGCCCTACTCGAGATGGTGCGCGGAACGCGCGACTAGAGACACGTCAGCGCGTCGACGGCTGGACGAACGGCGGCTTGACCACGCGGAATCTGCTGGCGCGACCGCGCACATCGACGATCACCTCGTCATCAACCTGCACGTCTGGGTGGAGAAGGGCCAGGGCGATGCCCTGCTTCAACGTCGGGGAGAACGTGCCGCTGCTGACCTCGCCGATGACCGCTCCGGCCAGGGCGTCCTCACCGTCGGCAGGTTGGTGGACCTGCATGTGCGGGCGCGGGATGCCCCGCTCGAGGGCAAGCAGTCCACGCAGGCGTCGCGCAGGACCCTGTGCCCGTTCCGCCGTCACGGCCTCCCGGCCGGCGAAGGCGGGCTTGTCCCAGCCGATGGCCCATCCGAGCATCGCCTGCACCGGCGAGATCGCGGGGCTGATGTCCTGACCGTGAAGGGGGTAGCCCATCTCGGTGCGCAGAGTGTCGCGGGCACCCAGTCCAGCCGGTTGCGCGCCCGCTGCGACCAGCGCATCCCACAGATCACCGAGCACCTCGTTCGGCGTGATGAGCTCGTACCCGTGCTCTCCGGTGTATCCGGTGCGGCACACGACCACCGGGGCGTCGCGCCACGTGGCCATTGCCATCGCCATGTAGTCCTGCTCGGTGGGCAGGCCCAGCTCTCCCACAAGGCTGGCACTGCGCGGACCCTGCACCGCGAGGATGCCGTGCGTGAGGTGCTGGTCGTCGATCGTGATCTCCGACGGAGCGCGGTCGCGCAGCTCTGCCACCACGGTCGCCGCGTTCGATGCGTTGGGGATGATGTAGGCACCGTCATCGGACCAGCGGTAGACGATCAGGTCATCGATGACGCCACCAGCGTCATTGAGCAGCATCGAGTACTGAGCGTGACCGTCCGTGATGCGATCAAGATCGTTGGCCAGCACCGAGTTGAGCCATGTCACTGCCTCGGGTCCGTGGACGGCCACTTTGCCCATGTGTGAAACATCGAAGACACCGGCAGCCTCGCGCACCGCCGTGTGCTCAGCGACCGTGCCCTGATACTCGATCGGCATGTCCCAGCCACCGAAATCGGCCATCTTGGCTCCAGCAGCCAGGTGCCGGTCGTGCAGTGGCGTGTGCTTCAGTGGCGCATCGGTCATGCCTGCACCGTAGTGCCGACCCTCACCCGCCCGACTCGGAGAGGACGGAGTTGGCGCGGTGTCCGCGCGTGCGGCCCACGACCCCACCTGCCAGCAGCGCTGCCAGGGCGACGACGGGAGCGATCAGCTCCCAGCCCGAGGGCAGCGGAAAGAGCTGCATTCCGATCATGGCGATGAGGATGACGATGCCGAAGGCGGGAACCGCAGCCCACCCTCGTCCGCGACCTCCTCGCCACAGGACGACGGCAGCGGCGGCGCACGCGGTGCTGTAGGCGCCGGCGAACAGCAGCCCGGCAGTGTCGCTCGTCAACTCGAACGCATCGAAGGCGTCGAACCCGGTGACGAGGCAGGCGAACGCGGTGAACAGCCAGGCCAGGACCCCGATCGTGGCACTAGCCCGCACGGGCGTGCCGTGAAGCGACAGCCTGGAATAGCGCCGAGGCAGGACGCCGTCACGCCCAAACGCAAACAGCACTCGCCCGCCGGCGACCTGGGCTCCGATCATGCACGCGAACGAGGACACCGCACCGCCCAGCGTGATGAGGTCGCCCATCAGATCACTGACGTAGACGTTGGCCATGTCGGCGGGCAGGGAACCGGAAGACGTGAACGCGTCGAGCTCCTTGGGAGTCGTGCCGAACGCCCAGACGGCAACCATCGTGACCACGATGAAGAAGACGCTTGTCACCGTCGTCGTGATGACCAGCGCTACCGGGATAGTGCGCCTCGGCTGGTCGGTTTCCTCTCCCGCTGCCGCCGAACCCTCGAAGCCGGCGCTCGACAGAAGCGCGAACGTGAGCGCCAGCGCGACGGCTCCGGCCGAGACGCCCTCGAGCGTGAAGTCGCTCATGTCGACGGCCTGCCCTTGGGGACCGCCGCCGTTCGCGAGCTCGAACCACGTGATCCCGACGACAACGAGGATCGCCCCCATCGTCAGTCCCTCAAGGACGAGGAGCACATGACCGAGGGTGCGCATCGTGCGGCCCGCGAGGAAAGTCGTGACCGGGAGGATCAACAGCGCGAGGGCCACAGGAACGAGGGCGGCACTGGTCGACCAGCCCACTTCCTGAAGGAACGTCGTCATGAAGATGCCGAACGACAGCGCAGTGATGGCCGAGGCGCAGACGTAGCAGGTCAGGAGCCAAAGCCCAGCACTTGTACCCGTGCGCGGCCCGATCTCCGCACCGACAAGTCCGAAGAGCGATCCAGCAGATCCTCGCCGCCGAGTGAGAACGACGAAGGACGCTGTGATGATCGACAGCGGAACCGCCGCGATCAGGAAGGTTGTCGGAACGGCCGGCCCGACTTGCTCCGCGATGGCCTGCGGGTTAAGCGACACCCCCATGCTCGGGCCCATGACCGCCAGGGAAATGGCGATGGCTCCTAGGACTCCGAGATTCCGACGCAGCGAGGCCATGGCCTGACGTTAGCGGCCCCAGCACCTGAGGGACCGCTACTGACTAGGGTGCCGCAATGACCTCCATCTCACTCTCCACCGGAAGCCCCCTCACCCACGCGACGGACGCCCTCGTTGTCGGCCTCGCCCCCGGCAAGGGGAAGCGGCCCGACGTCGTGAGTCCGCGCATAGCGACCGCTCAGCGCGCACGTCTGGCCGAGGCCTTCGCAGCCGTGGGCGCGACGGGCAAGTCGGGGGATGTCACCCGCATTCCCGGCGGCAGTGGGGTCAAGGCCCCCGTAGTCGTCGGCATCGGCGTCGGTTCCGTGGGCTGGGACGCAGAGGCGACCATGAGGGCCGTGGGCTCGGCCGTGCGCTCCCTGGCCGGCACCCGCCGGGTGTCGATCAGCCTGCCGCTGACCGACGACGAGCAGCTCGTCGCGATCACCATGGCCGTCCTCCTCGCCGCCTACGACTTCACCGCCCACCGAGGCAAGTCGGTCAGAGGTCGTCCCGCACCCGTGCGTAACGTCACGCTGCTGCTCGAAGCCGACCCCACACCCGAGCAGAAGCGCGCCGTCAAGGACGCTGCCGTCGTCGCCGATGGCGTGCTCCTCGCGCGCGACCTGATCAACACACCGCCGTCACACCTGCATCCGGCCGAGCTGGCCGACGCGGCCGTAGCAGCAGTCACGGATCTCCCCGTCGACGTCACAGTGTGGGAGGTTCCCGACCTCGAGCGCGATGGCTGCGGAGGCATTCTTGCCGTGGGCATGGGCTCGGCACACGCACCGCGACTCGTACGCATGGAATACGCGCCCAAGGGAGCACGTGCTCATCTCGCGCTCGTCGGCAAGGGCATCACCTTCGACACCGGCGGCATCTCCATCAAGCCCGCAGCGAACATGGATGAGATGAAGGCCGACATGAGCGGCGCCGCAGCTGTGATCGGCGCTGTGCAGGCCATCGCAAGACTTGGACTGCCGGTGCGCGTCACGGGCTGGGTGCCGACAGCGGAGAACATGCCGAGCGGAACGGCGCAGAGGCCTGGAGACATCATCACCGTGTTCGACGGCACGACGGTCGAGGTGCTCAACACCGACGCGGAGGGCCGCCTGATCCTGGCTGATGCCCTCGGCATGGCCGTGGCACAGAAGCCCGACCTCATCATCGATGCCGCAACATTGACGGGCGCTCAGCGCATCGCCCTCGGGTCGAGGATCGCCGGCGTCATGAGCAACTCCGACGATGCCCGCAATCGGGTCTGCTCCGCCGCGGAGGCCGCGGGTGAGTCCGCCTGGCCCATGCCGCTGCCCGCCGACCTGCGCGCATCCCTCGACTCCGCGGTGGCCGACATCGCCAACATCGGCGACCGGTTCGGCGGGATGCTCAGCGCCGGGGTCTTCTTGAAGGAGTTCATCCCGGACCGCCAGCCATGGGTCCACATGGACATCGCCGGACCCGCCTTCAACGACAAGGCCGCCTACGGCTACACCCCCAAGGGAGGCACCGGGGCCGCTGTGCGCACTTTCGTGCAGGTTGCGGCGGAGATGGCCGAGGGGTCTGTCTGACCCACGCGCACGGGGTGGAAGGATAGGGACCACACCTTCGCGACGGACAGGAGCGGTCCCCAGTGGCGCACGCAGATCTGGTCATTCTCGGTGGCGGCAGCGGAGGCTACGCCTGCGCACTTCGTGCCGCCGAGCTCGGCAAGTCGGTGATCCTCATCGACAAGGACAAGCTGGGTGGCACCTGCCTGCACCGCGGCTGCATTCCGACCAAGGCACTGCTGCACGCAGCTGAGGTCGCCGACAGCGCCAAGGAGAGCGACGCCTTCGGAGTACGGGCGACGTTCGAGGGCATCGACATGCCGAAGGTCAACGAATACCGCGATGGCGTCGTCGGTCGTCTCTACAAGGGTCTTCAGGGGCTCGTGAAGAGCCGCAATGTCACGTTCGTCGAAGGCACAGGTCGGCTCGTTGGCCCCAAGACCATCGAGGTGAACGGCGAGCAGCACACCGGCGACACCATCGTCCTCGCGACCGGCTCGTACGCGCGCTCGCTGCCCGGCCTGGAGATCACCGGACGGATCATGACGAGCGACCAGGCACTCAACCTGGACTATGTGCCCAAGCGAGTGATCGTCCTCGGTGGAGGAGTGATCGGCGTGGAGTTCGCCAGTGTGTGGCGGTCCTTCGGTTCCGAGGTCACCATCGTCGAGGGGCTTCCCCACCTCGTCCCGAACGAGGACGAAGCCTGCTCGAAGGCCCTTGAGCGCGCCTACCGCAAGCGCGGCATCGCCTTCAACCTCGGCGTGCGGTTCGCGTCGGCGACCCAGGACGACTCCGGCGTGCACGTCTCCCTCGAGGACGGCACCGTGCTCGACGCCGACCTCCTGCTCGTTGCCGTCGGGCGTGGACCGAACACCGCCGGCATGGGCTACGAGGAGCAGGGCATCGCCATGGATCGCGGCTGGGTGCTCGTCGATGAGCGCCTGCGCACGAACGTTCCCGGCGTGTACGCCGTCGGAGACATCACTCCCGGGCTGCAGCTGGCCCACCGCGGGTTCCAGCACGGCATCTTCGTCGCCGAGGAAGTCGCGGGCCTCAATCCGGCCGTCATCGCCGACGTCAACATCCCGCGCGTCACCTACTGCGAGCCCGAGGTGGCCAGCGTCGGCCTCACCGAGGTCGAGGCCCGCGAGAAGCACGGCAACAACGTCAACGTCTACGAGTACAACCTCGGAGGCAACGGCAAGAGCCAGATCCTCGGGACAGCGGGCTTCATCAAGCTCGTGCAGCTCACCGACGGTCCGATCATCGGAGTCCACATGGTCGGCTCGCGCGTCGGCGAGCAGATTGGCGAGGCTCAGCTGATCGTCAACTGGGAGGCCTACCCCGACGACGTCGCGACGCTCATCCATGCGCACCCCACCCAGAACGAGGCGCTCGGCGAGGCACACCTCGCCCTCGCCGGCAAGCCCCTGCACGCGCACGCCTGACGAACCCGCCGAACAGCCCACAAGGTCATGCTCGGCCAACACGAAGGAGCACCTCCCATGTCGGTCACCGTCACGATGCCTGCTCTCGGCGAGAGCGTCACCGAGGGCACCGTCACCCGCTGGCTGAAGGCCGTCGGCGACACCGTCGCCGTCGACGAGCCCCTCCTGGAGGTCAGCACCGACAAGGTCGACACCGAGATCCCCTCCCCCGTCGCCGGCGTCCTGCTGTCGATCGAGGCCGCCGAGGACGCCACCGTCGCCGTCGGCGCCGTGCTCGCCACGATCGGCGAGGACGCCGAGGCGTCGGCTCCGGCTGCACCGGCAGCCGCTCCGGCACCGGTCGTCGAGACCCCTGCCTCGGCCCCCGAACCCGCTGCCGCTCCTGCGCCCGCGGCACCCGTCGCGCCTGCACCTGCCGCTCCGGCAGCAGGCGGCGCCTCCACCCCGATCGTCATGCCCGCTCTTGGCGAGAGCGTCACCGAGGGCACTGTCACCCGCTGGCTGAAGGCCGTCGGCGACACCGTCGCCGTCGACGAGCCCCTACTGGAGGTCAGCACCGACAAGGTCGACACCGAGATCCCCTCCCCCGTCGCCGGAGTCCTGCTCACCATCGAGGCCGGCGAGGACGCCACCGTCGCCGTCGGAGCCATGCTCGCCACCATCGGTTCCGCTGCGGCGGCTCCTGCTGCACCGGCGGCACCGGTTGCCCCATCCGAGGCACCGGCTCCTGCCGCCGTCCCACAGGCACCCGTCGCTCCTGCACAAGCTCCTGCACAAGCGCCTGCGCCCGCAGCGGCTCCCGCCGCCGTTACCGACGCCGATACCGACGTCGACAACGCCGACGCATACGTCACTCCCCTGGTCCGCCGCCTCGCCGCTCAGCACGGTGTCGACCTCACTACTGTCACCGGCACCGGAGTCGGTGGCCGGATCCGCAAGTCCGACGTGCTGCAAGCCGCCATCGACCAGAAGGCCCGCACGAGCGCCCCTGCGGCCACGATGTCCACGGCGCCTGCTGCCCCGGCAGCCACGCCAGCAGCGCCCGCGGCCGTCGCGGCGCCGTCTGCCCTGCGTGGCCGCACCGAGAAGATGAGTCGCCTGCGCCGCGTCATCGCCGAGCGCATGGTCGAGTCACTGCAGGTGTCGGCCCAGCTGACCACCGTGCTCGAGGTCGACGTCACGCGCATCGCCCAGTTGCGCGCGCGTGTCAAGGGCGAGTTCGCCGCACGCGAGGGCGTGAACCTGTCCTTCCTGCCCTTCTTCTGCAAGGCGGCTGTCGAAGCACTCAAGCAGTTCCCGCAGGTGAACGCCTCGATCGACATGACCGAGGGCACCGTCACGTACCACGAGGCCGAGCACCTCGGCATCGCCGTCGACAGCGAGCGCGGTCTGCTGGTACCCGTCGTTCGCGACGCCGGTGACCTCAGCATCGCCGGGCTCGCCCGCCGTATTTCCGACCTCGCCGAGCGCACTCGCACCAACAAGCTCTCACCCGACGAGCTGAGCGGTGGCACCTTCACTGTCACGAACACCGGCAGCCGCGGGGCCCTGTTCGACACCCCCATCATCAACCAGCCCCAGGTGGCGATCCTCGGCACCGGAGCCGTCGTCAAGCGCCCGGTGGTGATCACCGACTCCGGCCAGGACGTCATCGCGATCCGCTCGATGGTCTACCTGGCCCTGACCTACGACCACCGCCTCGTCGACGGTGCCGACGCCGCCCGATTCCTGAGCGCGATCAAGACCCGCCTCGAGGAGGCAGCCTTCGAGGCCGAGCTCGGCCTCTAGTCGCACGCTTCTCTCCCCGCGAGTGGCCACTGGGCACCGCGAGTGGCCACTGGGCACCGCGAGTGGCCACTGG
>CAIZPS010000021.1 GCA_903934925.1 uncultured bacterium
CGGCCCGAGCTGCCGCTGCTCGTGCAGCGTCGCGGCGACGCGGTCGGCAGCCTCGTCGAGCGGTTCGCCGCCGAGCCCACGAGCACCCTGCTCGGCACCGTGTCGTTGTGGCAGGGCGTCGACGTGCCCGGTGAGTCCTGCATCCAGGTCGTCATCGACCGGATCCCGTTCCCACGACCCGACGATCCGCTTCTCGCGGCACGGCAGAAGGCGGTCGACGAGGCGGGCGGTTCGGGCTTCCGGGCTGTCTCCGTCCCGCGTGCGGGCCTGCTGCTCGCACAGGGCGCGGGCCGGCTCATCCGCGGCACCGAGGATCGCGGCGTCGTCGCCGTGCTCGACTCACGACTGGCGACCGCCGGCTACTCCCGCGCACTCCGCGACAGCCTGCCGCCGTTCTGGTACACCACCGACCGCGTCACCGTGCTGGGTTCCCTCGATCGGCTCCGAGAGGAGTTCACGGCCGACTGAGGAGGGTTCACTCGTTGGTGAACTCCATGTCGCCGAACTCCATGTCGCCGAACTCCGGTTGCGCACCCGCACCCTCGGCCGAGTCGCTGGGCCGTGGAGCTGGCGTGGGGCGCGCAATCTCCGTGATCGGAGCTGGTGACGCAGCGTCCGGAGCACCGGCACCGGCAATCAGATCGATCAGGGCAGCCTGTCCGCGCTCGTCGGGGTGGAGACGTGCGCCGTCGAGGGCGTACCAGTCGGGGTTCAGCGCTGCGAGGCTTGCGAAGTCCAGCACGGTGAGCCAGGGCCGCTCGGCATCGGCTTGCATCAGGGCAGCGTTGAACGCATCCAGCGTGTGCGTGCTCATCCCGCCGTCGTACTCGGGCGGCCGGTGCGGCGTCACCCAGTACACATGCTGACGGGGGGATCCGGAGCGGGAGGTGCGGATGGTGCGAAGCCACTCGTCCAGTCGCGCCAGGTCCGTCTCGTCCCCGCGGTTGTTGGTACCGAGGACGATGACCCAGGCGGACGCCTGCTGGGCGGCGTCGCTGGCGAGATGGGCGCTGAGGTACTCCGTCGATGCCGACTGCCCCACGCGACCGGTCACCGGATAGCCGAGTCGCGACAGCGTTGGAGCGATCGAGAGGCTGATGGAGTCTCCGAGGACGAAGGCCCCTGCGGGTGCATGCGTGGCGGAAGGGCTCGGCAGGGAGATGGGTGGTGAGGGCTGAGGAGTGGCCGTTTGTGTGGGTGTCGTGGGTGTCGACGACGGCGACGGCGGCGACGGCGGCGACGGCGGTACTGAGTCTGGCGTGGCTGCAACCGAACTGTCGTCGACCGATAGCGGTGCAGCGGTGCTGGGCACAGCGGGAGCAGCCGACCCTGACGCGAAGCACCCGGTCAGCAGCAGGACTACACCGAGCCCCGCGGTCGTACCGGAGAGGACCCTGCTCGTCGTCACGCGCCTATGCTGCGCCATCGCCCTCGGCGGCGCCCATCAGACCCGCCGCAGGACGCTGACCACCTTGCCCATGATCGTCGCGTGGTCACCGAGTATGGGTGCGTAGGCGGGGTTGTGAGGCATAAGCCAGACGTGCCCGTCGCGACGCTTGAGGGTCTTGACCGTCGCTTCGTCGTCGAGCAGCGCGGCCACGATGTCGCCGTTCTCGGCCGTGCTCTGCTGCCGCACCACGACCCAGTCGCCGTCGCAGATGGC
>CAIZPS010000022.1 GCA_903934925.1 uncultured bacterium
CACGCGGGCCCCGGCCGGATCGACGACGGCCACAACGTCCTCTCCCCCGAGCGGAACGAGCAGCCGCTGGCCTCCGGGGATGACGGTGGGCGGAGCGGGCTGGCGGCCCACCTCGATCAGGCGGGCGAGGGCCAGCCGTGAGACGTCGATGACGGCGACGACTCCCGACTCCCGGCATGAGACGTAGAGGCGGGCGCTGGCGGCCGCCAGGACCGGCCGCAGTGGCACGGCGCACACGGGAAGGGTCTCGGTGACCGTGCGTGTGGAAAGCGACACGACGCTGATGGTGCCGCTCCCGGCATTGGCCACGTAGGCGCGGTTGCGTGCCGGGTCGAGGGTGGTGGCGAGGGGGGCATCGCCGACGGGGATGCGGGCGACGACGGACTGCTTCTGCGTGTCGATCACGGCGACAAGGTCACGGGTGGGGTCCGTGACGTACAGCAGGGCTCCGGTGCGGTCCAGGGTGGCGGCTCTGGGCGCCCCGCCGAGGCTGACAGACCACGCCACCTCGCCCGTGGCCGTGGCGATCGCGACGACACGGCCGTTCTCAGCGTCGACGACGTAGACCCGCGTGCCCCGGGGGCTGACCGTGGGGGCGAGGGGCGTGCCTCCGGTGCGCGTGCGGGTGAGCTGCTTCAGGGTCACCGCGTCGAGCCCGAAGACCGACCCGCCGGCGGTGACGTACAGCCGGGCTCCGTCGGGGGAGGCGATGGCCCCGTTCGCTGACGCGGGGAGCACGGTGGCTCGCGCCGGGGGGACCTCCGCCTCGGCTCCCTGCGCCGTCGGGGCGATCGTGAGGGCGACGCCCAGGAGGCCGGTGAGGAGACCGACGAGAGAGCCGCGCACGCCTGCAGGCTACCGGCCCCCGGGGAAGCCGACCGGCCTGCCGGGGCCCCACCAGAAGAGGGGGTAGGTGGTGGGCAAGCCGCGAATCCCCCATGGCGCGCCTCCCGCACCACCACGATTCGGCTGGCTAGCGTGTCGACAAGTCCCCTTCCCCCACGCGAGGACTCATGAACAACGACGCGTTCGACGACCCGGACGGCCAGAGCCGCCCGCTGGTCTCGATCAGCGACCCCCACATGCAGGCGGAGCCTGGCCAGGACACCGTCTCCATGGCCCAGGTGCGCAACCCGAGCGCGATCGTGGAGACGTATCAGATGCGGGTACTTGGTCCCGCGGCCGCGTGGGTGGATCTGAGCCCGCCATTCGTCTCGCTCTTCCCCGGTGACGCCGAGGACGTCACCATCACGATGCAGCCGCCGATGTCGTCGCGCATCGTCGCCGGCCGATACGTCGTCGGGGTGCAGGCCGTGTCGGAGGTGCGGCCGGAGGTGTCGACGACGGCCGAGCTGACGGTCGAGGTGCCGCCCTTCTACCGATTCCGCTGCTACGTCAGCCAGAGCACGTTCACCGTGCGCACGAAGGCGACGATGCTGGTGCAGGTCGTCAACGAGGGCAACTCGACGGTGACGTACAGCATCCGTGCCGAGGATCCGGAGGGCTACCTCAACGTTCAGCCGACCAAGCCCACGGTCACCCTCGCGCCGGGGCAGTCGCAGTGGGTCGAGGTGGTCGTCAAGGTCGCGCCAAAGATCATCGGCTCGGATTTCGTCACGCGCTCATTCATGGTGACGGTGCTGCCGGTCCATGACGACGACCTCAACCTGCCGATCCTCGATGTGGACGCCGAGGTCTCCAGCGGCGGTATCGCCCAGAAGCCCCTCATCCGCCTCCGGCTCGGGGTCCTGGGGCGGCTGATCATCCTGCTGACGATCCTCGGCCTGATCGCCGGCTTCTTCATCTCCCGGTGGCTGGCCAACAACCGCCCTCCGGCGGATCAGAGCCCGCCCGTCCCGGTCAACTTCGCGGCGGACCTGGGGTCCTCCGGATCTGATGTCATCCTCAACTGGTCTGCGGCTCCGGGTGCCACGGGCTACACCATCTATGCGGTCGGCTCGACAGGCGACCCCAATCCCACCCCGACCCCGGTGCCCACGATCATCGTCCAGTTTCCCGGCGGAGGGGCCGTCGGTCAGGCTGCGCCGATCGTGCGCCGGTCAGGCGATGACCTCGATGGCCCGGTTTGCGATGGCTGCTCCGCCGTTGCCCAGGTGGTGGCGGGCACTACGCGGTACGTCGTCGAGAACGTGCCTCCCGGCGAGGCCTGCTACCGGATTGCCGCGACGCTGGGGCAGTCGCAGTCCCTGTTCAGTGCACCGGCGTGCACGATCGTCCCGGATCCGTCGTTGCGTGACGATGACGGCAACGGCATCCCCGATGAGCAGGAGCAGGCGGAGGCCGAGGCCGAGGCAGCTGCGGCTGCGGCTGCGGCCGCGGAGATCCGGCCCTGTCCACCGGTGCAGCTGTCGGTGCGACCGGTGTCGCCGACGAGCGTGGCCGTGCTGTGGCGGAAGGCGACCGATCCGCCGGAGGGCTTCCGGGTGCCCGAGGGTTCGGAGCTTCCGGATGTGCGCGCTCTCAAGACGGTTCCCCTGCTGGGGCCGAAGGAGTCCAAGCCCGTCCTCCTGCGCGGTGGTGGCGGCAAGGGTGGCGGATCGTCGGGTTCAGGCGGGTCCGGCGGTGGGGGCCGGGTCTGCGATCCGGAGCAGGAGATCTCGGCCTGGACGATCCAACGGCGCCTGTTCACCGGGTGGACGAACGTGACTCCCGGACCTGCGCCGACCGATACCGCATTCGAGATCACCGGCCTGGAGCCCTCGACCCAGTACTGCTTCCGCATGCGCTCGACCGGTCCGCAGCGCACCTCGCGATTCACGCCGCGGGTCTGTGCGACGACGGACGCCCAGCCGCTTCCCGCGATGCCGGCACCGGCGCCGGTGGGTGGGAGCGATCCGGTGCCGACGTCTGCTCCCGGGACGATCATCATCGACGACCTCACGATGTGAGGTGTCGCGGGAGTGCGACGACCTCACGATGTGAGGTGTCGCGGGAGATCAGGACACGGTGCCCGGCAGTGAGGTGCGGGGCTGGATGTCCGTCGGCAGGTTGAACAGCGTCGGCGGCGCGGGTGGTGTCAGGAACTTGACGCCGGTGATGGCGACTTCGGACGAGATGTCGGGTGGAGCGTTGCGCGGCGGATAGACGGACACGATGGTCATGCGCACCGTGCGCGTGGTGACCTTCGGAAAGCGCACGAGCTGTTGCAGGTCACTCGCGTTATCCAGCAAGTTCAGGGTGGCGGAAGCCGTAGTGCCGTCGTCGAACGTCAGCGTGATGTCGTGCGGGGTCGCGACCGCCCGGGTGTCGAGGATCTGGTTCTGGATTCCCGGCAGGATGATCATGCGGTTGATCGTGAAGGCGTCTGTGAAGGTGAACACGATTTCCGTACCGGCGCCCTGCTCGCGCGATGGCTTCGAGGCCCAGAATGCTGTCGCGTCGAGGCCGATGAGGTCCTTGGGCTCGGTCCCGGGCAGGGTCGATGTTGAGGTGGCTTCGTCGATGGCGGCGCTGCCACCTGCGTAGGGGTCGATGAACTGGTTGATCAGCTGATAGACGGTCGTCATGCCGAACCTGACGCGGAAGGCGCCCGGCCCGAACACGGCGAAGATCACCGAGCCCAGCAGCGCGCCGACGAGGGTCAGCGCGAGGATGGGGGCGTACCAGCTTCGTGAGGGCCCGCGCCGCCGCCGCCGCTGCTGCTTCTGTGCTTCCGCGGAGGTCGTGGAGTCGAGGACGGGAACGGTGTCGGGGGCGAGGGAGACGTCGGACATCGGTTGGCCGCACCACAGGCAGTAGGACCGGCCGGACATGTTCAGCCGTTTGCATGACGTGCACGGGACGTCGCCCTGGGGCTCATCGGTGACCATCGGTCGAGTGGTCTGGACGGTGCGTCGGTCGAGCATCTGCGGTGGCCGCGCCTGCACTTCCGGGGTCGGCTCCGGCTCCGCGACCACAGCAATCTCGGCAGCCACCATGGCCTCGACGGAGTCTGCTGGC
>CAIZPS010000023.1 GCA_903934925.1 uncultured bacterium
CGCCGCGCACTGGGAGATGAAGACGAAGGGGAACGAGGCGCCTCCGGCCGGGATCTTGCTCTGGGCCGAGGCGGGCGCCGCCAGCGCAACCGTGGACACAGCCACGGCGGTGGAGGCGAGGATGGCGAGTGTGCGACGCACGTGAATCTCCTTATGTCTGGGACTGAGACATAGCGAAACTACGGAGGCTGGCTGACGTGTCGGTAGGCGTGCGGTTGCGATCAGGCGTGATCGAGATGAACACTCCGTGTACCGGTGAATTTCAGGTTAACCGAACCGGCCGTTGACGTAGTCGAGGGTGCGCTGATCCTGCGGATTGCCGAAGATCTCTGTCGTCAGGCCCTGCTCCACGACGTGCCCCGGCTCGTTCTCCGCGGCGAGGAAGAAGGCCGTGTAGTCGGAGACACGGACGGCTTGCTGCATGTTGTGCGTCACGATGATGATCGTGACGTCCTTGGAGAGCTCGCGGATGGTCTCCTCGATCTTCAGGGTCGAGGCCGGGTCCAGCGCCGAGCAGGGCTCGTCCATCAGCAGAACATGTGGTTGCACGGCCAGGGCACGGGCGATCACCAGGCGCTGAGCCTGACCACCCGACAATTCGCCCGCAGCGGCACCGAGACGGTCCTTGACCTCGGTCCACAGGCCGGCCGCAGTGAGGGTCTCCTCGACGATGTCGTCGTGGTTGCTGCGCTTCATGCCGGACAGCTTCAGACCAGAGAGGACATTTCCGCGGATGGTCATAGAGGGGAAGGGGTTCGGCTTCTGGAAGACCATGCCGATCTTCAAGCGGATCTGCACCGGATCGACATCGCGGTCGTAGATGTCGCGGCCCTCGTAGAGGACGCTGCCGGCCAGCGCCGCCCCCGGAATCAGCTCATGCAGACGGTTGAGGGTGCGGATGAACGTGGACTTGCCGCAGCCCGAGGGTCCGATGAGCGCCGTGACCGACTTCTTCGGGAAGTCGATGTTGACCCCCTCGAGCACCTTGCGCTTGCCGAACCACACGCTCAGCTCCCGGGACGACATCTCGATCTCTGTCGGCGCCGAGGACTGTGCCTTTTCCATCTGAGTCTCCAGCACCTCGATGCCCTCCGCGTTCTCGACGTCAATCATTTCCATGGCTCGGATCTCCTTCTACTTGCTGCTCAGACGGCCACGACCGAAGATCCGGGCGAGGACGAACAGGATGGCCACGAGCACGAGCAGCACGAGGGCGGAAGCCCAGGCACGTGCCACGGCATCAGGATAAGGCAGGGCGACGTTGTTGAAGATGTAGGTGGGGATCGAGGCAATCGGTCCGCCGAAGGGATTGAGGACCGTGGAGTCCACTGACCCAGCCGCGAGAAGGAGGGGAGCCGTCTCGCCAATGACCCGGGCGATACCCAGGATGATCGCCGTGATGATGCCCGTGCGAGCAGCAGGTAGGACGACCTTGAACACCGTCCTGGCCCGAGTGGAGCCGAGTGCCAGCGCCCCCGTGCGCAGGTCCTCTGGCACCAGCTTGAGCACCTCCTCAGCCGTCCGGGCCACGGTGGGCAGCATGAGGATCGCGTAAGCCAAGCCACCCGCGAAGGCGCCTTGGGAGAAGGCTCCGGTGGCCACGATGATGGTGAGGATGAACAGGCCTGCGACGACGGAAGGCACGCCGGCCATGGACTGCACGAAGAACCGGACATAGGGAACGGCCCGACCGCGCACCTCGGTGATGTAGATGGCGGTGGCCACGCCGATCGGCACGGCGATGAGCGTGGAGATGCCGACGATCAGCAGGGTGCCGATGACCGCGTGCCCGATGCCGCCGTACTCCAGCGGCGTGCTCGGGCTCACGTACACGTTGTTCTGATAGAGGAAGTGCAGACTCAGCGCGGAGATTCCGCGGATGATCAGCGAGCCGATCACCGAGATGAGGATGATGAGGCTGAAGAGGGTGGCCCCGATCGCGTTGACGATGATGATCGAGTCGGCGATGCCCCGCTTGCCCCGGGTCGCGAAGGCTGCGATGCCCGAGGCGATCATCTGCAGCGGGAAGTACACGACCGTCATCACGACGGCTCCAGGAATGTCCGTTCCGACGTAGACCAAGGCCACGATGGCCAGCGGGATGACCGTCGCAAGAATGACCGACAAGGTGAAGATCGGCGGCTTCTTGCGCCAGGGATGGGCGATCTGCTGATTCTGCAGCTCGGGCAGCGACTGGGCGTCGAAGGTGACAGTCACTTCTGTAGCCTTCCCGTACGGGCGACGATCAGGTTGGCGATCACGTTCACGACGAGCGTGAGCACGAAGAGGAAGAAGCCCGCGGCGAGGAGCAGGCTGAGTTCGAACTCACCCGAGACCTCGCCGAAGCGCGAGACGATCAGGGTGGCCACGGACCCGCCGCCGGACTCGATGATGTTGTACCAGTTCACGTCGAACACGATCTTCAGGACGAAGAACACGGCGATCGTCTCGCCCAACGCGCGACCCAGCCCGAGCATGACGCCACCCACGATCCCGCCCCGACCGTAGGGGAGAGCGACGTAGCGGAGCATCGTCCACAAGGACGACCCGAGCGCCTCGGAGGCATTGATGAGATCCGGTGGCGTACGCGCCATCACCTCTCGGGACACGGACGTCACGATCGGAATCATCATGATCGCAAGGACGAAGCCGGCGATGAACGGTGTTCCGAGGAAGTTGCCGCTGGAGTTCTCGAAGATCGGAATCCAGCCGAGATACTGGTTGAGCAGTCGCTGCCACTCGTCGGCCGTGGGATTGAGGATGTAGAACGCCCAGAGACCGAGGATCACCGAAGGGATCGCTGCCATCAGGTCGATGAGGTTGGTCAGGACCGCTGCGAGCTTCTTGGGCGCGAGGAAGACCATGAAGACGCTCAGCAGGATCGACGCAGGCACTGCGATGACCAGTCCGATGACAGCCAGGAGCACGGAGCCGTAGAGCATGCCCCAGATGCCTGCGGTCGGCGGGTCGGTGTTGATGTCCCACGCCGTCGTGGTGAGGAAGGAGATGCCCTGGGACTCGAATGCGGGGATGGTCTGAAGTCCGAGGAACACCGCGATGCCCGCGAGGACAAGCAGCGCCGTGAAGGCGAGAGCCGTGATCGTGCGATTGAAGACGCGGTCGCCGCGGTGCGAGGTCGCGGCGGACTTCAGGTCGCGAAACTCGGTCTGCGTCGTCGACATGCGGTCAATGTGGTGCCTGCCGGTATACGCGCCCCGACCCCATCTGGAACGGAAGGACACGCCTGCATGAACACCGGGTGAACCTGCTCGACCGAGGTCGGCCCTGGTGGGCTCGCCTCAGACATGCCCAGAGGTGAACGAGAGGTGAACGGAGCCCTAGTCGTGAACGCCCTCGATCGCCTTGAAGAAGCGGTCACGCCAGCGATCAGCCTTGGCACGCAGGGACGCGAGCTCGACCATCTCGTCCTTGTCCAGGAGCGGGACTTCCTCACCCTCCATACCCCCCATCAATGGGGCGAGGCGCTCGGCGTACTTCGATTCGAAGTGACGCCACCGCTCGAGAGGATCTGAGTCCTTGGACTTCGGCACGCCCGGAACATACATCCCGAAGATGAACGGGTCGCCGGGGTCAGATCACCGGCCCCGGAGGTCCACCACCTCGACCTCATCACCGGTACGCACCGCGGTGACGTCCTCGGGGATGACGATCAGGGCCTCGGCGACGGCCAGACCACCAAGCATGTGCGAGCCCTGGCCCGTGCCGACCGGCGCAACCTCGCCGGAGGGCAGGAGCACCGCGCGTGCGAACTGACGCTTGCCCGCGGGTGACTTCAGGTCGACGGCGCACCGCGCTCGACTGCTCGGTCGATGGAGTTCGGTGAGACCGCGCATGCGACGCAGAACCGGACGCACGAAGTTCTCGAAGGAGATGTAGCTGCTCACCGGGTTGCCGGGCAGCGTGATGATTGGCAGGCGACCTTCCCCCACGTGGCCATGACCCTGCGGCATGCCCGGGTTCATCGCCACTTTCATGAAGTCGACGGAGCCGAGCTCGCTGAGCACTGCCTTGACGGTGTCGTAGGCACCCATCGACACCCCGCCGCTGGTGAGGATGAGATCGCACCTGTGGAGTTGGTCCTCGATCGCTGCGAGGAAGGCGGCGGAGTCGTCGACGACCGGCCCCACTCGGTAGGCGTCCGCCCCCGCCTCCCGGCATGCGGCCACGAGCAGGTAGCTGTTGCTGTCGCTGATCAGCCCATGCGTCAACGGCGTGCCCGGCTCGACGAGCTCGGATCCGGTCGAGATGACCGCCACCCGCGGCTGCGGATGGACGCGCACGTGGCCGCTGCCCACCGCGGCAAGGATCGCCATCTGCCGCGACTCGAGCAGGGTGCCGGAACGCAGGACGATCTCACCCGCCACGACATCCTCGCCCGCCCGCCGGATGCAGGCGCCCACGTCGACGGCCGAACCAATGCGCACTATCTCGGTGCCGGCATCCGTTCGCTCGACGGGCACGACGGCATCCGCACCCGCCGGCATCGGGGCACCCGTCATGATGCGGATGGCCGTGCCCGGGCGCACCTCCTCTGCGGAACCGAAGCCCGCCGGGACGTCGTCGATCACCGACAGTGCGACGGGTGTCGACTCCGTCGCCGACGCGACATCCGCCGCCCGCACTGCGTAGCCGTCCATGGACGAGTTGTCGAACGACGGCAGGGGCCATGGCGCGGCGACATCCTCAGCGAGCACGCAGCCGTGCGCGGCGACAAGAGGAACCTCGACCGGCGTCAGCGGCTCGACGCTGGCCAGGACCCTGGCGAGGTAGTCGTCGACGCTCAGCACACTCCGACTCTAGGCCGTGCGCATCTCTCGCGCCGGCGCGTCAGCGCTCGGCAGGTCCACGGGCCGGCGCGTCAGCGCTCGGCCATCCCCGCGATCCCCTTGGCCCCCATCATCACCGTCAGGAACTGGGCTCGGGCATCAGCCTTGTTGCTGACGTTGTGCCACACGCCCTTGGCCTGCAGGAAGGACGTGCCCGCCGGGAATTCCTTCACCACGCCTGCGTCGTACTCGACAGAGAGCGTGCCCTCCAAGACGTGCACGTAGGCGGGTACGCGGTACTTGCGCCACCCGGACTCCTGGCCCGGCTCGAGCACCTCGATCTCACTGCTGATCTGCGCCTGGCCCTTCTTCGGATAGGCGATCGGCTGGTCCAGTGCGGTGAGGGACTGAGCATCCATCAGGACGCCCGCCCCCTCGACGGCAGTCGCCTCGCCCGAGGCGGTCGCAGCCTGCTCGGCGGGGGCGTCGCCGCCTCCACAGGCCCCGAGCACCAGCACGGCCAGTCCCGCGAGGGCCAGTGAGGCGACGATCCGGCGAGAGCGCATCACCCCGGCACTGTAAACCGGTGGACCGGCTTGCCGCAGGGAACTGGCGACCCTCGTGCCAGACTCCCCGCATGAGTCGTCGCTGGGCCGCGCTGGCCCCGTCGCACACCGTGCCGGTGACCTCATGGCGCTCCCCCTCACGGTGGCGGACGACACCGAAGACCTTTGCCCTGCTGGTCGCAGGCCTGTGGCTGTTCGGCACGGGAGAGGCCCTGCTCGTGTCGGCGGGTCTCGGCAACGGCCCCTGGACCGTGCTCGCGCAGGGCCTCACCACCCGACTGCCCATCTCGATCGGCCTGGCCACCTTCACCATCAGCGTGATCGTCCTGCTCCTGTGGATCCCGCTGCGCGAGAAGCCCGGACTCGGCACGATCATGAATGCGATCGTCATCGCGACCGCCCTGCAGGTGATGCTCCTCGTGCTGCCCAGTCCGGACGGCACCGGTATCGGCATGCTGATCCTGCGCCTGGCCATGGTTCTCGCGGGCATCGCCCTGATCGGGCTCGGCAGCGGCATCTACCTGACCACGGGCCTGGGTCCTGGCCCCCGCGACGGGTGGATGACGGGTGTGCACCAGCGCACCGGCTGGCCGGTCAGCGCCGTGCGTCTGGGCATCGAGGCCGTCGTGCTCGTCATCGGTTGGATCCTCGGCGGGACGGTCGGCATCGGCACCGTGCTCTTCGCCCTCCTCGTGGGTCCGGCCGTCGGCTACGGCCTGCGCCTGACGGCGAGCGCCGATCGCGGGCGTACGGGCGACAGCACCGCGGTATCCGACGTGCATCCAGAACTCGAGGCATGAACGATGGCCGCGCGCATCTGGCTGATCCGGCACGGAGAGACGGACTGGAGCCGCACGGGCCGGCACACCGGGCGCACCGACCTGCCGCTCACCGCGAACGGCGAACAGGTGGCCGCGACCCTCGCCCCGACCGTGCGGCAACTGTCCCCCGAGCTTGTGCTGTGCAGCCCACTCGAGCGCGCCCGACGAACGGCCGAGCTCGCCGGGCTCGAGCCGGACGAGCTGACGTCCGACCTGCTCGAGTGGGACTACGGCGCCTGGGAGGGCCGCACCACGGCAGAGATCCGCGAGGAGCAGCGCGACCCCCACTGGCTGATCTGGGACCACCCCGTGCCGGGAGGATCCACGCCCGGCGAGCAGCTCGACGAGGTGGCCGTGCGCGTGGAACGGGTGATCGCGCACTGCGCCCCCGTCCTGGACTCCGGACGGGACTGCGTGCTGATCGCCCACGGGCACGTGCTGCGCATCCTCACGGCACGGTGGCTGGGACTGCCTCCGATCGACGGGCGTCTGTTCGCCCTCGATGCGGGCCGACTCTCAGCGCTCGGATTCGAGCACCAGACACGCACGATCACCCTCTGGAACTCGGCCAGCGCGACTCTTTGACAGGATGACCTCGTGGCTGACGATCAGAACCGCCGACTCCTGCGCTTCTCCCTCTTCCTGCAGGGCTTCGCCCTGCTGATGATGGGAGGTGCGCTCTTCGTTCGCGTGGTGTCCCTGGGCTGGGATTCCGTCTCCCTGCTGCTCGCTGCCCTCGTGATCGTGATCGCCGCCGCAGCCGGCTGGACGTGGGGTCGGCTCAAGGAGTAGCGATCGGCGCCCGTCAGTCGCGGGCAGCCCAGCGGATCGACGTGTCCGACCCGCGTGCGCGTCGGGCACGCTCGGCCTGCGCATCCGCCACCTGCCGAGCGAACAGGGCGTCGAGATGCAGCCCCACCACGCGCACGGGCCCCGGCGTGACATCGACATGCACGGTGGCCAGATCCAGGCTGCGCTCCCAGGGACCCTGCGTGACGCGCACGGACTGCGTGCGTGCGTGCGGCACGAAGGCAAGGCGGCGGGTGACGCGCCCCCGTCGAGCTGCAAGGACGAGACCGTCCCACGCGACGGCCAGCCGTGACCACTGGATGGGCGACCGACGACGCGCGCGTCCGGGCGCCGGATGCCAGTCGAGGGCGTCCAGATCCAGTCCGGGCATCAGCCGATGAACGACGGTCAACGCGATGTCGCGGGTAGCCACCGGCATCAGCAGCGTCTCGCGGTTGCCACTGTTGCCGTCATCTCCTCCCACGCCTGCGATCGTCACGCGCAGCCGCATCCATCCCCAGCGCCGCCACAGCCACGGCTCGACGAACTCGATGGCCTGGACGCGCCCCGGCGGCACCGTCCGCGTCTCGGTGCGGGCAAGGCCGAACCGCAGGCGGAGTCCGTCCGGTGAATCACTGACGGTGAACCGGTAGTAGCGGATGAACTCCGCCACCACGATGAGGATGGGCACGCCACCGGTGACAAGGGCGATGGCGAGCCCGCTCCACCCCTGACTCAGGACGGTTGCAACGAGTAGAAGCACGGTCACGAGCAGAAGACCTGCCGTGACGGTGCGCATCGCGAGGGAGATCGCAAGGTCGCGCGGCGACACCGTTGCGATCGAGACCTCGGGGGCTTCACCTGCCTCGGGGCGAAGCCCTGCGGCGCGAGCAACGACCTCATTCCGCAACGCCCTCGCATCCGCCAGGCGCAGGTAGCGCAGGCGCACCCGGGAATCCCCGCTACCGGCCACCTCGATCGTCACCTCCGCCATCGAGAACAGCCGGGCGAAGAGCGGCTGGGCGACGTCGACGGCCTGCAGTCGACTCAACTGCAAGCGACGTTGCCGGCGGGTGATCACGCCCGAGTCGACGCGGAAATCGCCATCCCCGTCGAACCAGTAGTACAGGTTGCGCCATGCGAGGTAGGACCACGCGGTCACCGCACTGCCGATGACGACGACCACGACCATTCCAGCGGCAAACGCACCGAGCCCCAGTGTCGACAGGAGGCCCCCGCCCCACGCGAAGGCCAGCAGCGCGGCGACGGGGACGGCCGTGACCCCATGGACGATCGGCGTGATCGGGTGCACGCGTCGACGCCCTTCAGCATCCGCATCGCCGATGGCCGGCACGAGGAATCCCAGGCCAAGGTCCTCGCCGATGCGCGAACCGGACGGATCCGTCACAGCCCCGCCGACCTCTCCTCGCCACGACGCGCGAGGCGGTCGCGAAGGGCCACGGCATCCTCCGGTACCAGACCCGGAATGCTGGCGTCCGTCGTCGCTGCCGCGGTATGCAGCTGGACGGTCGTGATGCCCAGCCAGCGGTCGATGGGCCCCGCCTTCACATCCACCAACTGCATTCGTCCGTAGGGAACGATCACCAGCCGGCGAAACAAGATGCCGCTGGTGACGAGCAGGTCGTCACCGCGCTCCGCGTAGCCGAAAGAGCGCACGCGTCTGCCGATGAGCCACCACATCCAGATCAGGACCGCGGCAGCGATGCCTACCGCCGCATAGGCCACCCAGCGAGGAACATCCGGCACGACGAAGAGCACGACCACGCCCGCGACGACGAGCACGTAGCACAGCACGAGAGTGATGCGCCTTGCAGAGATCAGTCGCGGCGAGACCGGGGACCAGCCCTCCTCGCAGGTGAATGCGGACTCCATGGGCACCCGTCGAGGCTACCCACCTGCGAAGGCGGTAGCCACCGGGGCGTACTAGCCTTCGAGTTGAAGCGGGGAGCTCGCGAGATCGGCGGGCTGAGAGGGTGGCCGCTCCCACCGACCCAAGAACCTGATCTGGGTAATGCCAGCGGAGGGAAGGATTCCCATGCATGCACTGATTCCGAGACTCGTCGTGCCGGCGCTCGCGCTGGCCCTTGTCGGATGCGGGGACGGAGCACCATCGCCGTCCACGGCCGAGACTCCTGAGTCGACCATGTCGCAGGACGCGGCCCAGGTCGAGTCGACCACCGTCCGCCTCCTCGCGCACGACTCCTTCGTGCTGAGCGAGCAACTCATCACCGACCTCAAGGCCGAGACCGGAATCGACCTGCAGATCATCAGTGGTTCAGATGCGGGAACCATGGTCGCTGGTGCCGTCCTGGCTGCTGGCAACCCCACGGCCGACGTCATGTTCGGTGTCGACAACACGCTCATCTCGCGAGCCGTCGATGCAGGTGTCTTCGAGCCCTACACCTCACCCGAACTCGCGTCCGTCGTACCGGAGCTGAGGGAGGACACCGCCGGGGGAGTCGTCACGCCTATCGACTACGGCGACGTGTGCATCAACATCGACGACGCCGCCCTCGAGGCAGCCGGCGTGCCGGCGCCCTCGACCCTCGACGACCTCATCGATCCGCGCTACCGGGACATGCTGGTCGTGCAGGATCCCGGGACGTCGTCCCCAGGCCTTGCGTTCCTGCTCGCGACCATCGCGCGCTACGGCGACGCATGGACCGACTACTGGGCCGCACTGCGCGACAACGGAGTGAGCGTCGCCGGGTCGTGGACGGATGCCTACTACGGGGAGTTCAGCGGCGGGGGCGAGGGAACACGCCCGCTGGTCGCCTCGTACGCGACCTCCCCTCCCGCCGAGATCGTGTACGCCGAGGATCCGAAACCGGAGGTGCCCTCAACTTCGGTGATGACGGACGGCTGCTACCGGCAGGTCGAGTACGCCGGCGTGCTCGCCGGCACGGGCGAGCCCGATGGAGCCCGCACCGTCGTCGACTGGCTTCTGACGAGTGAGGTGCAGGCCGACGTGCCGCTGTCGATGTTCGTGTTCCCCGCGCGCGAGGGCGTGCCCCTTCCCGACGTGTTCACGAAGTTCGCCGCGACGGTCGAGGAACCGCTCTCACTGCCCGCGGACGAGGTGGCCGCCAACCTGACGGACTGGCTCAGCGAGTGGGGGGCGGTGATGGGGCGCTGACCCCGCCCCGCTGGCTGCGGTGGTCGTGGGTCGCTCCCGCGGCCTTCCTCCTCGTGTTCCTCGCGTACCCACTCGTCGTCCTCATTGTCACGGTGACGAGGACATCGGAGGGCGCACTCCTCGACCGACTCGCGTCCCCAGTGATCTGGCAGGTGACAGCGCTGGCGACGGTGCAGGCGCTCATGAGCACCGTCCTCGCCCTGGTCGTCGGACTGCCGCTCGCCAACGTCACATCGCGGTACCGGTACCGCGGTCGTGCCTTCGCGCAGGCCGTCGTCACCGTCCCATTCGTCCTGCCCACCGTCGTGGTCGCACTGGCCTTTCGCAGTGTCGTCGGCGTCGGACCCTCCCAGGGATTCTGGATCGTCGTTCTCGCGCACGCGTACGTGAACATCGCCGTCGTCACCCGCATCGTCGGTGCCCAATGGGCGCAGCACTCCGGGGACTACGAGCTGGTTGCACGCACACTCGGTGCCACACGCACACGTGCCTTCATCGACGTGACTCTGCCCAGTCTGCGTTCGGCCATCGCGGCGAGCGCTGCTGTCGTCTTCGTCTTCTCGTTCACGTCACTGGGCATCGTGCTGCTGCTCGGCGATGCTTCGACGCGCACCCTGGAGTCGCAGGTGCTGCGCCAGACTTCCGTCCTGCTCGACTTTCCCGGTGCTGCGGCCACAGCGCTCGTCCAGCTCGTCGTGGTCACATTCGTGCTGCTGCTCGGGGCTGCGGCCGCCAGGCGGGCACCTGCGCGTCGCAGTCGACCCGTGTCCCTGCGCCCGCTGCCACCCTCGGCCATCGGGCGTGCCGCGGTTCTGGCCACCGCAGGCATCGGCATGCTGATCGTCCTGGTGCCCGTGCTTGCCCTTGTCATCACCTCACTGCGCGGCTCCGATGGCTGGACGCTGACGTGGTGGACGTCGCTGAGTTCGATCGATGCGGGAACGACACGCCTCGCCCCTCCTGCCGCGGCCATCGCCACCTCACTCGTGCTCGCCACGGTGACGGCACTGCTCGCCGCGCTCGTCGGTGGCCTTGCTGCACTCACGGTGCTCACCCCCGGACGACCCCGCCTCGTCGCCCTGATAGCTGTCGTGCCGCTCGGCGTCTCCGCTGCGACGCTCGGCCTCGGCATGCTGCTCGCGTTCGGCCGGCCACCGCTTGACCTGCGAGCGTCGGGACTGCTGATCCCCATCGCCCACTCCCTCGTCGCGATCCCGCTCGTCGTCGCTGTTGTCGCTCCGGGAGTGCGCAGCACCGATCCACGCCTGGCATCCGTCGCCGCCACGCTCGGCGCGACACCGAGCCGGGCGTTCTGGACGGCCTACGGCCCCGTGCTGCGGATCGTCATGGTGGCGTCGGCTGCCCTCGCCGGCGCCGTCTCGCTCGGGGAGTTCGGGGCGGCGGCCTTCCTCGGCCGAGCCGCCTCGCCCACCGTGCCGGTGCAGATCGTGCGCCTGCTGGGACGCCCCGGTGAGCAGTCCCTCGGCGTCGCTGCGGTTCTGGCTGTCATCCTCGTCATCGTGACCCTCGCTGTCGTGCTCATCGTCGACCGCTGGAGCGCACCGGCGCGCTCATCAGTGCGTGCTCCCGCGACGGTGACGCCATGACCACGCGAGAGCTGACGCCATGACCACGCGAGAGCTGCTGACCCCACCACGACTGGCCGTCGAGGACCTCGCCCTCGGGTACGAGGGCGTGACCTTCCTGACCGGTGTGTCCCTGACGGTTGCCGCGTCGGAGATCGTCGCGATCCTCGGACCGAGCGGGAGCGGGAAGTCCACCCTCCTCGGAGAGATCGCCGGGGTTGTCCCGATCCCTGCCGGACGCATCCTCGTCGACGGCACAGATGTGACCACCGAGCCGATTCATGCGCGGGGCGTCGGGCTGATCTTCCAGGAGCCGCTGCTGTTCCCCCACCTCGATGTGGCCGCCAACATCGCCTACGGCCTGCGACGCCACGGGTGGTCCAAGGCCGCAGCAGCAGGGCGGGCGGGTGAGCTACTCGCCTGGCTGGGCCTCGAGGGCTATCAGCGACGTCGGGTCGGCGAGCTCAGCGGCGGGCAGGCCCAGCGGGTCGCCCTCGCCAGGGCACTGGCGCCGAAGCCGGCCGTGCTCTGCCTGGACGAGCCCTTCAGCGCCCTCGATGCCGATCTGCGCCGACGGCTGGTCACGGATGTGTCGGCGATGCTGCGCGAGGCCGGGGTGGCTGCCATTCACGTCACCCATGACGAGGACGAGGCACGCGCCATCGCCGATCGCGTGATCGAGCTGTCCTCCCTGGGCCGCCCGCGCTAGGCGCCTGCCCTGCAGCCCGCGGAAGGGGCGCCTCCGGCGCTAGGGTCCGGGCATGGCGATGGAGATCCGATCCGGCCCCTGGACGTCAGACCAGGTGGACCAGTACCTGCGCGCCACCGCGATTCCCCTGCGCCTGGCTACGGCCGGCCGCAAGCTGCTCGTGCAGTCCCTGTGGTTCGAGTTCGACGGCTCGTCACTATGGTGCGCGAGCCAGTCCGACTCCGTTCTCGTGCGACGCCTCCGCAAGGACGACCGCATCGGCTTCGAGGTGTCGGCGGACGCGCCCCCGTACCGGGGTGTTCGCGGGCATGGGCGCGCCCACCTCGATCCGCCCCGAGCAGCCGACCTGCTGCCCCGACTCATCGAGCGCTACCTCGGCTCAACGCCCAGCCCGCTGGCCGACTGGCTGCTCTCCCGCATCGACAACGAGGTCGCGATCCGCATCGACGATCTCACCGTGACGTCGTGGGACTACTCCGCGCGAATGTGACCTGAGAGGATCCACCGATGGACGAAGTCCGCTTCACCGAGACCATGATCCTTGTCGCCCAGATCTTCGAGATCGTGGCCGCAGCAATCCTCGTGTTCGGACTCATCGCCTCGTTCGTACTCGCCGGGCGTACCTACATCCGCACCCGGAACGGTCGCGCGACCTACACCCTGCTGCGCCAGTTCTTCGGCGGCGTCCTCCTGCTCGGCCTCGAGGTGCTCGTTGCCGGCGACCTTCTTCGTACGGTCGCCGTCGCCCCAACACTCGACAACGTTCTCGTCCTCGGCCTCATCGTGCTGATCCGCACGTTCCTGTCGTTCAGCCTCGAGATCGAGATCGAGGGTGTTCCACCGTGGCGGCGTGCCTTCGTCAGCGGAGCCACCGTGGCCGCGAACGCCGTGCGCAAGGCAGGTGAGGCATGACCAGCGGCGACTACTTCCGCCCCTTGGAAGCGAGCGTGAAGCGTGACTTCCGGGAGGCGATGTCGTACGGCGACTACCTTCGCCTGGACCTCGTGCTCTCCGCCCAGCAGCCACTGAGCGATCCCGAGCGTCACGACGAACTGCTGTTCATCGTGCAGCACCAGGTGACGGAGCTGTGGCTCAAGCTGATGCTGCACGAGTTGCGCGAAGTCCGGTCACTGCTCGCCTCCAACGATCTTTCCCCAGCACTGAAGTGCCTCGCGCGTGTGAAGCACATCCAGCGCACGCTCGCCGAGCAGTGGGCCGTGCTGGCCACCCTGACCCCCAGCGAATACGCGGAGTTCCGCTCCTACCTGCAGAGCTCGTCCGGATTCCAGTCCTGGCAGTACCGCGCCGTCGAGTTCATCCTTGGCAACAAGGACGAGCAGATGCTCCAGGTCTTCTCGGACGATCCGCAGGTCCACGAGTTGCTCACGGCTCTGTACGAGGAGCCGACGGTCTACGACGAGTTCCTGCGACTCATGCACCGGCTCGGCCATCCGATCCCGGACGCGATCCTGCATCGCGATGTTCGCGAGCGCTGGCACCTCCACCCCTCCCTCCTGCCGGTCTTCGTTGACATCTACGACCACACCAAGAGCCACTGGCGCGAGTACGAGGCCTGCGAGACCCTCGTCGACGTCGAGGACAACTTCCAGCTGTGGCGCTTCCGGCACCTGAAGACAGTGGAGCGGATCATCGGCTCCAAGAGCGGCACGGGTGGCTCGAGCGGCGTGCCCTTCCTGCGCAAGGCACTCGACCTCACGTTCTTCCCCGAGCTCTATGCGGTGCGGGCCGAGATCGGTGAGTGACCGCGCGACGACGATCCTCGTCGCCTACGACCAGCTCGATCGGCACCGTGGCGCACTGCAGCACGCCCAACCGGATGAGCACTCGGTCCTCCTGGTCGAGAGCGACGGCATGCTGCGCTCGCGCACGTGGCACGCCCAGCGGCTGCACCTGCTGATGTCGGCCGCGGCGCACTTCGCGCACGAGCTCGAGGCCGAGGGCTTCACCGTCCACCGAGTCACGGCACCTTCGACGGCTGCCGGTGTGGAGCAGTATCGCGCCAGCACACCGGGAGTCCGGATCATCGGAGCCGAGCCCTCGTCACACGGACTCATGCGCACGTGGACCGAGATCGGCGTGGAGCTCGTGCCCGACGATCGCTTCCTGACGTCGCGACCGGACTTCGCGCAGTGGTTCGCAGCACAGCGCAGCCTCCGGATGGACGCCTTCTACCGCTGGCAGCGCCTGCGGCTGGGCATCCTCGTCGAGCAGGGCAAGCCGATCGGCGGCACGTGGAGTCTCGACGCGGAGAACCGCCTTCCCCCGCCCAAGGAGCCCTACCCCTGGCCCGAGCCCCTGCACTTTCCCATGGACGCGGTCGACGAGATGGTGTGGGCCGACATCCTCGACCGTGCCCTTCCCGTCACCGGATCGGCCCCGGACGGCACCTGGGCGACGACGCGTGAGGGAGCACTGCGCCAGCTGCACCACTTCGTCGACGGAGTCCTGCCGCACTTCGGTCCGTACGAGGACGCCATGCCCGCCGGATCATGGTCGGTGCACCATTCACTGCTCAGCCCCTACCTGAACCTCGGCCTGCTGCACGCGTCAGAGGTCGTCGACGCGGCACTTGCCCGATACGAGGTCGGCGACGTGCCCCTCGCCTCCATCGAGGGCTTCGTCCGTCAGGTCATCGGCTGGCGGGAGTACGTCAACGGCCTGTACTGGCAGCTGCCCGCCGACTATCGGCACCGCAACGCACTCGACGCTCATCGCGACCTGCCACCCGCCCTGGGCGAGCCTGGGCGCACGCAGATGGCCTGCGTCGCGGGCGTCGTAGACGACCTCCATGCGCGCGGCTGGGTGCATCACATTCCGCGGCTGATGGTCCTCGCGAACCTCGCCCTGATCACCGGGATCGAGCCCAGCCAGGTGCTGGACTGGATGCGGCGCATGTTCGTGGATGCTGCTGACTGGGTGATGGTGCCGAACGTCATCGGCATGGGCGTGCATGCCGACGACGGGTTGATGATGACGAAGCCGTACGCCGCAGGTGGTGCGTACCTCAACCGCATGGGTCAGTCCTGCAAGGGATGCCGATACGACCCCAAGAAGCGCACCGGCGAGGACGCCTGCCCGTTCACGACGCTGTACTGGGGTTTCCTCGACCGCCACCGCGAGCGCTTCGCGCGCAATCCGCGGATGGCCCAGCAGGTGAGAGGTCTGGATCGGCTGTCCGACCTCGACGCCCTGCGGATTCGAGCCCGCGAGGTGCTCGTCCTGCTGGACCGCGGCGAGCTCTAGCCGCGGACAGCACCCCAGCGAGCCGTCGGCCTGGGTCGTCAGTTGGTGAAGACGTCACCCTTGACGGCCTTGGGCAGCCCGGGCCGCTTGTCGTCCGGCCGCTTGTCGTCCGGCCGCTCATCACGGCCACCGCGGTCGACCTGCGGACTGCACACGCGGTCGATCAGCTCGGCCGGGTCGACAGCGTCGGACTCGCCGCCGCTGCGCCAGTACTCGAAGTGCAGGTGCACGGAACCCGGGGACCCGGAGTCGCCCATGGTGCCGATGACGTCGCCCGCCTGAACGCGCTGCCCGCCGTCGACCAGCACCTTGTCCATGTGGCCGTAGTAGAACTTGGCGCCGCTCTCCCCCCGCATGACGATCTGCAGAGCTCCGTTGTCCTGGCGCTTCGTGCGGTCGATGACGCCGTCCTCGATGGCGCGGATCGGCGAACCGCGTCGGGCTGAGAGGTCGATCCCCATGTGGCTGCGGTTGCCGCGGTCGGCTCCCCATCCATCGCCGATCACGAAGTCAACGGCCGGGCAGACACGGCCGCCGGCATGCGAGGCCGGCGCCACCGCCACCCACGCACCGAGAACCAGGCCTCCCGCCACAGCAGCGGCGAGAGTGCGGGTCGTGCGGGTCATGCGGCCTCCCTTGGGGGGATGTCTCATGGACGGGTCCGAACCTCCGGAAGACGCTACCCCACCGATTCGGACCTGCCAAATGGTCCTCCTGAGCCACAATCACGCCATGGCCCTCTTCCGCCGCTTCGGCTGGCTCGAGAGATGGGCGTCGAACTCCCCCACCCAGGTGGGGGTCGCCGCGGCCTCGTGGTCGGTCGCCGGGACGTTCGCCCGGGGGCTGCTGCCCCGCCAGGTGACCCAGCAGGCGGTGGCCACGGGCGTGGTGGCGGCCACCCACTACGAGCTCGCCGCCACCGCCTGGGCCTCGATGCAGGCGCTGGCCGCCCGGCCCGGTGAGCGGCCCGGGACCCGAGCGACCCTGACGGTCGCAGCCCTGGGCGTGGCCGGAGGTGCGGGGATCTCCGCCCTGGCACAGCGGGCCAGCGACCGCAGCCTCACGGCGGCGGGCCTCGGTGCCGTCGGCCGCGTGACGGCCTTCTCGGCCCTGGCCGGAGGTGCAGCGGCCGCATGGGACGAGGTCCTGCACCGTCGCCTGGGCCTGCGACCGGGACTGGACACCACCCTCGTGCCGGCGATCGCCACGGGAGCGAGCGTGGTCGGCTTCAGCATCCTGAACCGAAGCCGACGCGCGGCCCGGTTCGGCGTGGTGGCCCCCGAACGTCACGCCGTCGCCAACACCAATGGCCGGGCCGTCGCCCAGGCCGCCGCCGTGGGCGCAGCGTCCGCGGTCGCCCTCGGGGCTGCGACGGCGACCGAGCAGCTCGCCGCGCACCTGCTGGAGCGAGGTTTCGACCGCGTTCTCGGGCGCCCCACCGGCGCACTCGGAACACTGGCCGCCCACGGCCTCCTCCTCGGCGGGCTTGCCGCCGCCGGCATTGCGGGCGTGAGTGCCGTGACGCAGCGGGTCCAGCAGCGCGACGACATCGTCGAACCCGCCTATCCCGCACCGCCCACCTCCCCGCACGTGTCCGCGGGGCCGGCGAGCAGCATGCCCTTCGCGAGCCTGGGCAAGGAGGGCCGCCGCTTCGTCCTCATGGCTCTGACGGCTCAGCAGATCGAGGACGTCATGGGCGAGCCGGCCATCGAGCCCGTGCGCGTCGTCGGGGGTTTCGAGTCCTCCGCGAGCGTTGCCGAGCGTGCACGCCTCACATTGCAGGACATGGTCGACGTCGGCGCCTTCACGCGATCGTGGATATGCGTCGGGTCGCCAACGGGAGTGGGCTACTTCAACTACTCAGTCGCCGAGGCACTCGAGTACCTCACACGCGGCGACTGCGCGATCGTCGTGCCCCAGTACGCCCTGGTGCCGTCCGCCCTCGCCCTGACCCGCACCGAGGAGGCGGTTGAGCTCACCTCCCTCGTGCTGCAGGGCATCAAGGAGCACCTGTCCACACGCGCAGAACAGCCGACGGTGATCCTCATCGGCGAGAGCCTCGGCGCGAACGTCGCCCTCGACCTCTCAGTCTCAGCGGACGGCTCCGTCGATGCTCGACGCCTGGCCGAGCTCGGCGTCAGCGGCGGCATGTACCTCGGAGTGCCGTTCCGCACGAAGCTGTGGAAGCACTGGCGGACGGCACCGCACACCGCGGATCCGGAGGCGATGCTCACGCTGGTCAGCCAGCCGGACGAGATCGACCGGCCGGATGACGGGACGATGCGGCACCTGATGGTGGTGCACCACGACGATCCGGTGAACAAGTACGGCTTTGCGATGGTTCTGCAGCCACCATGGTGGATGGGCCCTCCCTCGACCCGTCCTCCGCTGGTTCCGCGCGAAGCCAAGTTCCGTCCGTTCACCACGTTCGTGCTGGCCACCGTCGATCTCTTCAACGGCATGCAGTCCAAGCCCGGAACCTTCATCCGACGGGCGCACGACTACCGAATCGACATCGTCGCGGGCCTGATCCGGGCCTTCGGGTTCACGGCGACGCAACAGCAGGAGGCGGCCGTGGAGCAGGCGCTGCGCCAGCGCGAGCAGGAGTGGGCGACGCGCCGCATGATCGCGCGAAAGATGGACCGGGCACGCCGGGCCATCGAGAAGCAACTGCAGGAATGGGGCTCCAACCCCATCGACGTCGCCGACCTCGATCCGACCTTGGCTTCGTCGCCTCAGGGCCTGGCGCGCCTGAGCCTGATCAGCGCACCGCCGGGAGCCTGATCGTTCGTCAGGCCCGGATGCGCGCGTTCGTGGGGTCGTACAGCGGCCTCAACGACGCGGTGACCGGCCAGCGACGCCCGGCGATGTCGACCTCCCAGACCGATGCGGCAAGCACGTCCGGGGTGATCGGCTCGGATGCCTCCACCATCGCAAGACCGACGGCACCACCAAGGGTGTGCCCGTAACTGCCGGCTCGCACGTCGCCGACCGCAACGCCGTCGCGGTACACGATCTCTCCGTGATGCAGCATCGGCTCCGGGTCATGCAGCAGGAGCTGCACGAGTCGCCTGCGCGGCAGCCCGGCGCTGCGCTGACGCTCCCAGGCCGCGCGCCCGATGAAGTCATGAGTCTCGTCGACGGTGAAGCCGAGGCCGACCTCCAGCAGTGCGTCGGTGTTGTCGATGTCATGCCCGTAGTCGCGGTAGCCCTTCTCCAGTCGGAGACTGGCAAGGGCCTTCAATCCGACGTGGCACAACCCGGAGTCCGCGCCTGCCTCGAGAAGCTGCTCGTACACGTGCAGCGCGAGCTCGGTGGGTACGTGGAGCTCGAAGCCCAGCTCGCCGAGGTACGTGATTCGCGCACACAGCACCGGTGCCAGGCCGACGTCGATCGTGCGGGCCGCACGAAAGCCGAATGCTGCGTCGGACATGTCGACCGACGTCAGGCGCTGGAGCACCTCGCGTGAGAGTGGACCTTGCAGGTTGATCTGCATGATGCCCGATGTCACATCGGTGATGTCGACGTCAAAGCCGCCTCTGTGGCGACGCATCCACTCCGCTACGTGCCCGCGGGCAGTGTCGGATGCGACGACGAGGAAGGAGCCCTCCTCCCGCTTCGTCACCGTGAGGTCCGCCTCGATCGTGCCGGATTCGTTGAGCCACTGCGTGTACGTGATCACGCCGGACTCGCCGTCGACACGCGCCGTGGATAGCCGGTCGAGGAAGGCGCCGGCGTCTGGACCCGTCACCGCGAAGTCACTCATGAACGACATGTCCATGAGCCCGACGCCTTCGCGGATGGCCCGGTGCTCCGCGGCCCACACGTCGAACCACTCTGGTCTGCCCCAGGTGAGTGCGCCGGGATCGGCAACCGCGCCGGGGCCGGCGTACCAGTCGGCCCCCTCCCATCCGCTCACATCGCGGAAGTACGCCCCCTGCGAGGAGAGGCGGTCGTGCAGGGGAGAACGCCGGATGCCCCGCGCAGTGCTCATCGCCCGACCGGGGAGATGCGCGGCGTACACCATGCCCAGGGTCTCGACCGTGCGCTCGGCTCGATACCTCGGCGTGAGCTGGTGGTCTGCCATCCGATCGATGGCGAAGCCGGTGACGTCGACATCGGGTCGGCCGTCGACTATCCACTGCGCGACGATCCGACCGAGTCCCCCGCCGGTCAGAATCCCGACCGAGTTCATTCCCGCGGCGACGAAGTAGCCGTCGAGGCCAGGAGCCGGTCCGACGATCGGCGAGAGGTCGGGAGTGAACGACTCCGGACCACAGAAGAACGTGCGCACTCCTACGTCGAGCGTGGCGGGAACGCGCGACATCGCACGCTCGACGAACGGGCCCATGCGCTCCCAGTCCGGAGTGATCTGCCCGAAGGAGAAGTCGTCCGGAATCCCGCCGACGGACCACGGCGCGCACACCGGCTCGAAAAGGCCGACCATCAGGCCGCCGCCCTCCTCGCGGTAGTAACCGTGGCGGGCTGGGTCCTCGAGGATGGGCAGGGCCGCGTGGACGTCCGCCATCTCCTCCGTGATGAGGTAGTAGTGCTCAGCTGCCTGCAGCGGGATCGCAACGCCCGATCGCTCCCCCAGCTGACGGGCCCACATGCCGGCCGCGTTCACGACCTGCTCGCACTCGATGTCGCCCTGCGACGTGCGCACACCGACGACACGATGGTCCTGCGTCAGGACCTCCTCGACCGTGACACCCTCGACAATGCTGACGCCCTTCGCTCTGGCTCCCTTTGCGAGGGCCATCGTCACGTCGACGGGATTGACGCGACCGTCACCGGGCACGTAGAAGCCTGCGAGGAGGTCGGATGTGTCGGCGAGCGGGAAGAGATCACGAACCTCCGCGGGTGAGATCTCATGCACCTCCAGGCCCACGTGACGGTTGAAGGCCGCGACCCTGCGGTACTCCTCGAGTCGATCCTGGTCCGCTGCGACCTCGATGAAGCCGACCGGACGAAAGCCCGTGGACTGCCCCGTCTCTGCCTCCAGCCGCGCGTAGAGGTCCCGGGTGTACATCCGCATGCCCATGGACGTCTCGGAGAGCGAGCCGAAGCAGGTCATCAGGCCCGCGGCATGCCACGTGGTTCCGGAGGTGAGGCGATCACGCTCCAGCAGCACGACATCCGACACACCCAGGTGCCCGAGGTGGTAGGCGATCGACGTGCCGATCACTCCGCCGCCGATGATCACGATGCGTGCCCGCGCGGGCAAGGTCGATCCGGTCGCAGACATCCGTCCTCCTCAGAGCAGCGTAGTGACGCGTGTGACTGCGGGGCATCCGGACGAGGCTGCGAGAGACTGAGCCCATGTCGGAGACGCCAGACCCGTCAGAGAAGCCGCACCTGTCGGAGAAGGAGGCGGCCAGGCGGGCCGCCATGCGGCAGAAGCTGCAGAACCCCAGTTACGAGATCTTCATGGGGCTGCTGTCGATCCTGTCGATCGCCAACCTCGCGCTCCAGCTCTTCACCGATGACCCGAACCTGAGCCAGATCCTGTCGCTGATGAACTTCGTCCTCACGACCTTCTTCGCACTGGACTTCATCTTCCGGTTCATCACCGCGCCGTCCAAGAAGGACTACTTCTTCCGCGGCTACGGTTGGGCGGATCTGCTGTCGAGCCTGCCGTTCTCCCAGACGAACATCCTGCGCCTGTTCCGCCTCATCAAGGTCTACCACCTGATCAAGGACTACGGCTGGCGCACCATTGGTACGGCACTGATCAAGGATCGAGCGGACAGCGCCCTGTTCACTCTGGTCTTCATCTCCATTCTCGTGCTCGAATTCGGCAGCCTCGGCATGATCGCCATCGAGTCGTCGGCCGAGGGCGCCAACATCACGACAGCTTCCGATTCCCTCTGGTACATGGTCGTGACGATGGCCACCGTCGGCTACGGGGACCAATACCCCGTGACGGCGGCGGGCCGCGTGCTCGGTGGCCTCGTGATCCTCGTCGGCGTCGGCATCTTCGGCACCCTCACCGGCTACCTCGCCAACTTCTTCCTCTCACCGCGCAAGACCAAGCCCGCCTCAGACCAGCCGACCATTCAGGATCAGCTGCAGGCCCTCAAGGAGCTCAACGTCCAGCAGCAGCAGGCCATCCGGGATCTCGAGGCCCTGCTCGAGGAGCGCAAGCCCTAGCCTCGCCTCCGGAACGGCGCCAGTCGTCCAGAAATGTGGGTCGAACGGCCTGCGAAGGCGTAGCGTGCGGGGTCATGACGCCGCCCGCACCGCCCATGCCGTCGTACGGCCGCCTCCTGCTGATTCTGAACGTCATCCTCGCGTGGTTCGCCGTCCTGCTCTCCCTCACCCTGAACCTCAGCGGGTACTACGTCGACACCATCGACCCGTCGAAGCCGACGCTCCTCGGCAACGTGCCGGGAGGTGTCGACACCCCGCTCGAGCGGTTCCTCGACTGGACCACGTACTTCACGATCGTCAGCAATGTCACCGGCGCCATCGTGATCACCATGCTCATCCTCCGACCACAGCTGTTCAGCAGGAACGACCGCGTCGGCGCAGTGTGGCGCGCCTTGCGACTCGACAGCGTCCTGATGATCGTCGTGACGGGAGTGCTGTTCAACCTCCTGCTCTCGGAGCCCGGCAAGGAGGGATGGGATGCGCTGAGCAACATGATGCAGCACATCGTGATGCCTATCGTCACTCCGCTCGTCTGGCTCATCGCGGGCCCGCGGCGACTCATTCGTCAGGGCACCGTCTTTGCCGCTCTCATACTGCCGCTGCTATGGGTGGTC
>CAIZPS010000024.1 GCA_903934925.1 uncultured bacterium
AGACCGCGCCCTTGACCCGCATGGGATGGAAGCCGGAGTCGAACCAGGTGTCGATGCACTGCGTCCGCGTCGCGCCGAAGGTCCAGCAGCCGGGGGCCGCGTGGTCGTTCCAGAGCAGCGCCCCGTAGCCGTCCGGGCCCAGAGGCGGTAGCTGGAAGCTCGCCTCCGCATTCCCGGGATTCTCGGCTCCGAGGATCAGGTGACCCATGCCGGATTGCCGGGTCAGGGGATTGCCGCCGAGATGAAGGCTCCAGCGCGTGCCCACCTCGCCGGGCAGGGCCGTCAGCGGGTTGGTGAGGCGGTACCTGCCGGTGCCGATGCCGATGATCCCGTAGACGCGCTTGGCCGCCCAGCCCCGGACGACGGCGGCGCTGCTGTCGACAAACTGGAATCCGATGGGCCGCGTGGTGGTCACCCCGCCGATGGTCATCGGTGCCTTGCCGAGGAAGCCGCCCATGGATGAACCGCCGGAGGTAGTGCTGACCCGCTCACCGCCGATCGTCACGCCCGCGGGCCGGGTGCCCCAGGCCCCGGGGAAGACCCGCAGGCCGACCGAACCCGTGTCGACCATCACGAGGAAGGGAGCCGAGCGTCCCACGCGGATCTCCATCACACCGTTCATCCCCTCGCGCCCCGGTGCCGGGACCGTCGGCACGGGCACGTCGATCCGGACCGGCTCGTCACGGGAAGCCTCGCCACCGTTGAGCGGCGCCGGATCGTTGTCGGCGAGTGCGGGGGCGGCCGCGAGCGCGGTCATGGCGAGAACGCTCGTGAGCACGGTGACGAACCCGGTCGTGAGTCGTCGGGCAGGGGCTGTGCGGATCACGGGACCTCCGAGGCTCAGGGGCGCAGGGTGCCCGGGGCAGCCGACAGCAATCTGCCATATCGGATCCTGCGTCGTCAGGGCCGGGCCGCCTTCGGTGAACCTGAGGGTCATCCCTCGAGTCCGAGGATGACGATGGCGCACCTGCAAGTCAGGGCCGGCGGATAGATTCCGTCCATGGCCGACATGGGCATCGTCGTCGACGACTCCTCCTCCGTCGCGCTGCCCGAGCAGTGGTCGCCCACCTCCGTCAATACCTACCTCAAGTGCTCCCTGGCCTACTGGTGGCAGTACGCGCAGGGCTGGCGCACCGCACCGACGTCGGCACTCCTGGCGGGCAGCCTGGTGCACGGAGTGCTGGAGACCCTGCTCGCGCTGGAGCCCCCCGAGCGCACCCGAGAGCGCGCCCGGGAGATCTACGCCGTCGAGGCCGCCAGCCTGCTCAAGACGGTCGACCCGCGCGTCGACCTCGACGACCTCCGCGGTCGGGCCGGTACGGCCCTGACGTCCTACTTCGCGATCGAGGATCCCCGCGAGGTCGATGTGGTTCCGGAGGGGCTGGAGCGGTCGGTGTTCGCTGAGTTCGGCGGCGTGCGCATCGGTGGATCGGTTGATCGCCTGGAATTCGCTGTCGGGGGAGCCCGGGTACTCGACTACAAGACGGGCGGCGCGAAGCCGCGTTACGCGGAGGCATACTGGCGCCAGCTGATGCTGTATGCGCGGATCCTCGACGACATGGGCGTCGACGTCTCCGAGGTTGCGCTCATGTACCTGGGCGATCCAGCGCGTTTGATGGTGCGACCGACGCCCGCGGGCGCCCTGACCCGCGTCGAGCTCGAGGTGATCGCCGTCGCGCAGGAGCGCGCGGCGTGCCACGACTCCGAATCCTGGACGGCGCGCACGGGGCGGCTGTGCTCCTACTGCCCGTTCCGGGTGGCCTGCCCGGCGTGGTCGGACCGCGAGGTCCCCGTCCCCGGCTCGGCCGAGAGCACAGCGATCCTCGAGCGCAGCCGGGAGCTCATCCGCCGAACGCCGTCGGTGCCAGCAGGCGCGGATGCGAGCGACGCAGGCGCAGGCGCGGATGCGTCATGAGCATCGCGATACCCGAGTGGGAGCCGCCGTGGCCGGTGCGGGCGCGGGCGGGCTACGTCCGAGTGACCAGCACGATGATGCGCGGCCATGGCTGCCCCGAGCAGATTGCCCGCAAGGCGCGCCCTGACCTCTACCCCGCCGACGATGCGCCGCGCGAGCCGGTGCCTGCGGGCTCCTTCCCGCTCGGTCTCGTGCGCGACGCCGTGCTGGTGCTGTTCACGTCCCTCGTCAATGCGCGTACCCCCGATGGCGAGGTCCCCGTCCGCGAGGCCGTCGAGCACGCGATTGAGCAGTCCTGGCAGGAGTGGTCGCCGGACGTCGCTCCGGCGGTCGAGGCCGGTGTTGTCGGCTACCTGGAAGTGCTTGCGTCGCTGCGTGCGGCCGGCGACCTCCCGCCGACCAAGGTCGTTGCCGATGTCGTCGCGGTGCAGGACCCCGATGGCGATCGCGTGGAGTTCTGGGCCTGGGCCGTGCACCACGTCAGCCTCGACGGTGCCCGGCGCGAGGTGCACCTGCTGAGATGGCGCGAGGTTGAGTCCGCCGCGCTCGCCGACGCCGAGGTGGCGCTGATCGCGCACGTGGCCGGATCGGGATATCTCGCCGAGCATGGTAAGTGGTACCAGCGGTTCGTCCCGATCGCCGGCCTGACCCAGCCGCCCCCGGCCCACGAAGTCCGGGTGCGGCTCATCGGCGTGCTCGACGGCACGAGCCGGGAGTGCTTCGCCGGGTCGCCGGAGGAGGCGGCCGGTGCATTCGAGCGTGCGGTGCCCTCCGCCGTCGGTGTGCTCGCGGGCGGACGCACCCGTCCGACCCGAGCATGCGGTGGCTGCAACGTTCGCCATGTGTGCCCGGGCCTGCCCACCTACCCCGGCTTGCTGGGAGTGGCGGGGTTCGCCCCGACGACGCGGGCAGTCACGCCGTCGGACCTGTGGACCCATGGGGCCTGCCCTCGGCAGCTGCACCTGATGCGCGACCTCGGCCTGCCACGCGAACGTGGCGAGGCATCCGAGGCCCTCCGGCGCGGCGTGCAGGTTCATGCCTGGCTGGCAGCCGCCCACGACCGTGGCGTCGCCTGCACCGAGGCGGACCTTCCGAACGACCTCGACGACATCCCCGAGTCCCTGCGAGGTCTGGGCTGGTCCTCGCAGGAGTACGCGGTCAACAGGCCTTACCTGCGGCAGCACCTGCCCGGGTGCCCCCTTCGGGAGGGCGGAGTCCGGATCATCAGCGAGGTCGAGGTGACTGCCTGGGATGACGAGGCGAATGTCGTGTTGAGCACCCGCCCCGACGCCGCCTACCTCGGCAGCAGCGGAGCATGGGTCATCCGCGAGACCAAGACCCTCAGCCCGCGCGGGCTGCCCGACGATCGCACCGCCCTGCTGCGCCGGTACCCGCAGGTCGCTGCTGCCGTATGCCTGCTGGCCGACGGCTATCGCCCCGACGCCCAGCCGCTCGATCACCCGGGCGCTGTCGAACTCGAGCTCCTCGGCCCGGATTCAGGGGAGGTGGTGTCCTTCGACGCGGGCGATCCGCTCACCGTGCTGGTGGCGCGCACCGCGCTGGCCGAGCGGGTCGACGCATGGCTCTTCGACACCGCGCACCCGATCGGCGAGCATCCGCCGTGCGGCACCTGCGAGGTCGCGCACTGGTGTGGCAGGCAGCCGGAGGCGTCGCTCACCCTCACGGTCGCGGATCTTCTCGGCCCCGATGCCGATCTCGGGACCGGCGAGGGGCAGGCGCAGGCCCCTGATGCCGTGCTGCGCGACCTCGTCGGCGTCCTCGACGAGGACGAGGAGTTTCCCTTCTGACTTCAGGCCCGTGGACGGTCGAGGTGCAGGGCATGGGCGTGGTCAATGCCGGCAGGCCCACGGTGCTGCAGCACCGGCCGATCCGCCGTTGGCACGCCGGTTTCGGGGTGACAGCACCCCGGCTGCCTATGATCTGACCATGTCGAACATGCAGGTAGAGCCCATCGACCGGTCCTGGACGGTCACCAAGGTCGTGTCGATCATCGTCGCGATCCTGACCGCCGGCTACATGCTGCCGTGGGCGATCGCGGCTGTGCGCGACGTCCGGCACTGGAGCGTGTTCTGGGTGAACCTGCTTCTGGGCTGGACCATCATCGGGTGGATCATCGCCCTGGTGATGTCGCTGCGGCAGCAGCGCCTGGTCATCACGGAATGACGCCCGGCGCGAGGGCCGGCCGATTGGTGATCATCGGCTCGGGGGAGACCGCCCCGACGATGGTCAAACTGCATCGATCGGTCATCGAGCAGGCGCCTGCGGGCCCACGATCGATGCTCGACACTCCCTTCGGCTTTCAGGCCAACGCCGACGACCTCACCGCCAAGGTGCAGGAGTATTTCGCCGACGCGGTGGGCTTCCCGATCGAGGTCGCACGCTGGCGGCGTCGCGATGAGGCTGCATCGGTGCGCGAGAGGTCGCTGGCCCTCGTCGATCGCTCCACGTACGCATTCGCAGGTCCGGGCAGTCCTACGTACGCCCTCGGTCAGTGGCAGGGATCAGAGGTCCCCGCCGCCCTGGGTGGGGTCATCGAGCGGGGGGGCACCGTCGTGCTGGGCAGTGCGGCGGCGGTGACCGCCGGCGCATGGTCGGTGCCCGTGTACGAGATCTACAAGGTGGGCGAGGAACCCCACTGGGTGCCCGGCCTCGACCTCCTCTGTGGGGTGCTGGGCGTGACGGCGGCGGTGATCCCGCACTTCGACAATCGCGAGGGCGGTCGCCATGACACCCGCTACTGCTATCTCGGCGAGCAGCGACTTGCGGTGATGGAGGCGCTGCTGCCCGAGGGTGTGGGAGTGATCGGTGTCGACGAGCACACGGCGATCGTCTTCGACCGGGCAGAGGCGAAGGTGGACGTGCACGGTGCCGGCGGGCTCACCGTTCGCGCGGCCGGCCGCGAGCACGTCATCCCGAGCGGTAGCGCCGTCACATTCGACGCACTGCACCGGCTCCTGTCCGGGGACGCCGCATCATCCGCCGCCGCAGTGGCGTCGGCACCGGCTGCCCCTGCGGTCGCGGAGGCGGCGGCTGAGTCGTCTTCGGTCACATCCCTGCGCGAGGTGGCAGCGGAGGAGAAGGCCAGGTTCGACGAGCGGCTTGCGATCGGTGATGCCGACGGCGCACTCGAGGCGGCCCTTCGACTCGAGGAGGCCATCCATGCGTGGGCGGCCGACACCCTGCAGGGAGCGGACCTGTCGACGTCGCGGCGTCTGCTGCGCTCGATGATGGTGGCCCTCGCTGGTGCCGCGCAGGACGGCCTGCGCGATCCGCATGAGGTGCTCGACCCGGTGGTGCAGGTCGTGCTGGACGCCCGAGCGCGTGCCAGGTCCGGTGGCGACTACGCGACGAGCGATGCGCTGCGCGACGGACTCCTCGCGGCGGGGGTCGAGGTTCGCGACACCCCGGAGGGGCCGGTGTGGGCCTTCACCGGTTCGGACGACGGGTGAGTCGGGGGCTCGCATGAGCCGCTGGGCGGTTCGGCACCCGGTGGTCGCGCTGATCGCCTGGGTGCTGGTGCTCGCGGGCATCGGCGTCGGCTCGGCCCTCGCGCCGGGAACCTACAACGACAGCTTCGCTCTGCCGGGCGCTTCGTCGACCACCGCGCAGAACCTGCTGGGTGAGCTGGCCAAGCATCCGGCGACGACGACGTCCATCTCGGTGGTCTGGGAGCGACCGGGGGAGTCGGTGAGGTCGGCCGCGACGCGCAAGGACATCGAGCCGGTCCTGAAGAAGATCGCCGACCTCCCCTTCACGCGCTGCGTTGCCGGACCCTACGGCCGCGACTTCGGCCGGGACTGCCCGACCGCGATGCCTGAGGACTACCGTGCCGCGGCGCGCGAAGCCGTGGCCAAGGTGCTGTCGAAGGCCACCGGACTCGACGCTGCGCAGCTGAAGGAGGCCGTGGTCCTGCTCGATCGGCTCGAGCCGCTGGAATCCGCCGAACCGGACCGGCTCGCAGCCCTCGCCAAGGCCCTGCCCGGACTCGCAGCGGTGGCTGCAGCTCCCCGCGACCTGCTCGACGGCCTGGCATCGTTGAGCGTCGCCGACCTGACCCGGATCCCGGGAGTCACCGAGCCGGACGCGAAGGCGATCGCCGCCGCATTCGGATCCGTCGACGACCTCGCGCGCCTGCCGGACGCCACGCGCACGGCACTCGCCGACGCTGATCCGTCGAAGCTGGCCGCCCTGGCCGCAGCCCTTCCTGCTGATGTCGCCGAGGCGCGCAAGGTGCTCGCGGAGGTCGAGACCGGCATCCGCGAGGTCGTCAAGGCGGCGGGCGCAGCGCAGCGCGTGACGTCACCCATCGCTCCTGACGATCGAGTCGCCTACGCCACAGTCACCTTCGACGCGACGACGCTGTCGACCCGGCAGGCGGACCGTGTCGTGGCCCTGATCGACGATGCCCGATCCGACTACCTGCGCATCGGCGCCACAGGCGGTGCCCTGGCCGCTGCGGGATCAGGCCCGGACAACTCCGAGGCCATCGGCCTGCTGGTGGCGATCCTCATCCTTGCGATCGCCTTCGGCTCGCTCGTGGCGGCCGGCCTCCCCATCGTCGTGGCGCTCACCGGCCTGGTTGCTGGGCAGCTGCTCGTTGTCGTGGTGGCGCGGTTCACCGAGGTGGCGTCGTTCGCCCCGACCCTGGCCGCGATGATCGGTCTCGGCGTCGGCATCGACTACGGCCTGTTCATCCTCAACCGCTTCAGCCAGGGGATCCGCTCGGGTCAAGCCGCCCGCGACGCCGCCCTGACGGCAGTGGGCACGGCGGGCAAGGCCGTGGCGTTCGCGGGCACCACGGTCATCGTCGCGCTGCTCGGCATGTTCGTGCTCCGCATCGAGTTCTTCAACGGACTCGCCCTCGCCGCCGCCACGACCGTTCTGATGGTCATGCTCTCAGCCCTGTGGATGCTGCCAGCCTTGCTATCACTGCTCGGCGCCCGCAGCCTGGGATTGCGACTGCCGTGGGCGCGGCATCCGCGAGCTTTCGATCCGCAGGCCTCGCGGTGGAACTCCTATGGCCGGCTGCTGCAGCGACGTCCTGTCGTGCCGGTCGTCCTCGCACTCATCGTCATCGGCGTGCTCGCATGGCCCGCGCGATCGATGACGCTCGGGTTCCCTGACGCCGGCTCGGATGCTCCCGGCAGTGTGAGCCGGGTGGGCTTCGACCTCATGGCGAAGGGGTTCGGGCCTGGGGTCAACGGGCCCTTCTTCGTCGCCGTCGAGACGCCGCGCAGCAAGGACACCGCCGCGCTCGTCACCGCCGTGAAGGAGCTCGAGGCCACGCCGGGGGTCAAGCAGACCATCCCGTCGTCCGGGATGCTTCCCCTCCTCGAGCATGTGCCGTCGCTGTTCGGCGGCAAGGGGGATCGCATCACGAGCGTCATCGTGCAGCCGGAGTCGAGTCCGTCGTCGCAGCAGACCGAGCAGGTGCTTGCCGCGATCCGTGACACCACGGCGCCGCGGATCGAGCAGGCGACCAAGGCTCGCGTCTACGTCGGCGGGACCCAGGCCGTCTCCGAGGACTTCACGACGGTGCTCCAGTCGGCACTGCCGGTGTTCCTGCTGCTCGTGGTGGGACTGGGGTTCCTCGCGCTCATGCTGCTGTTCCACTCGCTCGTGATTCCCCTGACGGCTGCGATCACGAGCCTGCTCAGCTTCGCCGCGGCCTTGGGCGTGACCGTGGCGATCTTCCAGCTCGGGTTCGCGGATGCCCTGCTCGGCGTCACCGGCACCGGGCCGATCCTGCCCTTCCTGCCGATCATGGTCTTCGCGATCCTGTTCGGTCTCTCGATGGACTACCAGGTGTTCCTGGTGTCGCGCATGCGCGAGGCGTGGGAGCAGACGTCTGACAACCGCACGGCGGTACGACTCGGGCTCGCAGGCTCGGGGCGGGTAGTCGTGGTTGCGGCAACCATCATGACCAGCGTGTTCCTGTCCTTCGTGCCTACACCCAACAACACGATCAAGCTCTTCGGCGTGGCACTCGCGGCCGCGGTGATCATCGACGCGTTCATCGTGCGACTCGTCCTCGTCCCGGCGTTGATGAGTCTCTTGGGTCGGTCGAACTGGTGGATGCCGCGTTGGCTCTCGCGAATCCTGCCGACCATCAGGCTGGAATAGCGGCCCCCTGCGTCACCGATGTGCGGACGACGTCATCCGACGATCCACCGTGCGCGCGATGATGAAGGCGATGATCACCGCGAGGACCCCCAGGCTCAGCACGAAGCTCCAGCCACCGACATCGCCGAGATTCGCCGTCGGGCTCGGATCGTCCGGGCACATGCCCAGCCCGCACTCGGGCAGGATCGATACGGCGATGACGACGAGGTCGATCGCCACCCAGATGATCGCTGAGAGTGCGGCAGTCAGGCCAGCCACGCGCATCGGGCTGTCCGCCGACAGGATTCCGTGATCCTCCACGGTGAACGGGCGGTTCCACAGCAGCAGCACGGCGATGCCGACGATTGCGATCACGAAGGTCACGAGCGCCCACGTGTAGAGGTGCCAGCCGAACACTGCCGGCCCGTAGCCCGTGCCGATCGGGTCGTTGATGTGCAGCAGGATCTGCCGCACTGAGCCCGCAGATCCTGCGACGGCGGCGAGGATGCTGATGGCGTAGTGCGCGGGCTTCATGCCCCACAGCAGATTCATCATCGGCCCCACGGCGAGGCCGATCATCCCCGACCTCTGCACCAGGCACAGGGGGCACGGCTGCTCGCCGGCGCCGAACTGCAGGTGCAGCGATCCGGCGAGCACGCCGATGAGGGCGAAGATCGCAACGATGTTGATGATGCGTGCGTACCGCGTCACGGTTGCATCGGTCATGTCGGCCACGTCCTCAGAAGTTCAACGGGATCGGGTCGGTCATGTGCATCCTGAGCAGAACCAGAGTCCACGCGATCGTGACGATGGCGAGGGGGGTGGCCCAGCGTTGGCGCACGAAGATCCCGACGAACACGATGATCCACAGGATGAACATCGACAGCATCATGCGCTGACCGTAGCGCTGCGGGAGTCCCAGAGCGCGGCAATGCCCGTGGTGTCAGCGGTTCATGCGGTGGGCATGCAGCTCCAGCACAGGCCGGCGGTGTCCGTGCGGACGATCGGTCCGCGGCAGCCGCGACAGGAGTCGTGATCGGCCAGGCCCATGGGGGCGCGCCGTTCATCGTCCAGATGCGCGTGCAGGGTCGGATGGGAGTACAGGGTGTTCATGATGTCGCCTTCTGGCAGCGCTGTGCGGCGCCGCTCTTGTTCTTCTCGCAGCCTGTATCGGGGCTGCTCGTGGTCTGAGTTCGACGCCGGCGTCCGGGGGCTCCTCGGGAGTGAACACGAGGGCTCGCCAAGCGGGGGCGTCAGGGGGTCGTCGTGACCCTCTGCGCACCACGGTAACACGGTCTCGGTGTGGCCTCTCCACGAGCGGGTCTCAGTCGGGGTCGGCACCCTCGAGGTCGAGATCCTCGGGGTCGGCACCCTCAAGCTCGAGATCCTCGACCTCGCGAGGCATCACGATCGCCGGCACCGGGCACGCGCGCAGCAACTTGTGGGCAGTGTCGCCGAGGAGCACGCGGCGCAAGGGGCCGTAGCGGCTGGATGCCGTGACGAAGAGGTCATCGGGACGCCATGAGAACGCGCCGCAGGCCTCCTCGGCCGAGTCAGCCTGGATGACGTCGCCGACGATCGCCGGGTCGGTGGCGGCGATGACCTGCGACTGGGCGGCGCGCTCCCGCTGCTCCAGGGAGTCCAGTACCGCACGCTCCGGATCGCCACGGAGGGTTGATCCGGCGATCCACGTCGTACGCAGCACGGCCGTGAGGAGCTGCACTGGGATCTCGCGGCGTGCCGCGATGGCCTGGGCCGTCGCCACGACGGCACGGCTCTCCTGAGTGTCACGAAACCCGATGACCAGCCGGCCAACCTGCTCCGGCGCGTCCTGCCGGAAACCCTCGGGGGCCAGGCTCACGGCCGTCTCTCCGCCGTGCAGCAGGGAGGAGGCGATCGAGCCGATCCCTATCCGTCCGGTGAGGGCACCCCGGCAGGGTCCGAGAACGGTCACGCTCGCCTCCGTCGCCCGAGCAGCCCGGCGCAGGCCCCTGCTCACCGACGGGCTCGCC
>CAIZPS010000025.1 GCA_903934925.1 uncultured bacterium
CAACGGGCTTGGCGTGGTCGGCGTCAACTGGACCGTCGACATGACGTCGGTGCGCTCGTGTGGCTTTAATGGATCCTGCGGGCAATGGCCCGCGGGGATGGCCTATGCCGGTGGGCAGGCGCGTGTGGTGAACGTGAGCCTCGGCGGCCCCGGCAGCGGCGAAGCAGCTGCGGATGCCGTTCGGCAGCACCCAAATAGTCTGTTCGTCGTCGCCGCTGGCAACGACGGCTCGGACAATGATGAGACGCCGCAGTATCCGTGCAACGTCTCGCTGCCCAACGTGCTGTGCGTGGCTGCTATCGACGCAAGTGGCAGTCTGGCCTCGTTCTCGAATTACGGTGCGAGATCCGTTGACATCGCTGCACCGGGCGTCAACATTCTGAGCACGGTACCGACCTTCACCAACGCGTATGCACCGGCGATAGAGCCGAACTCCGCGACGCCGCCGCGACCGGCCAACTGGCCGCAGGATCCGGACGAGCAATGGACGGTTGAACAACTCAGCAACGGTGTGGACTACATCGATTTGTCCGCCTCGGCCGGTGCGGGCCTGCCGATTGGAGACGACGTCGAGATCTGGACGATCGAGGCCCCGGGAAGCTTCGCCCCGATCGGCCAGTCGTGCCGGATGGAGGCGTACGTCGCAACCGATCTCGACACTGACCACGAGCAGTTGCAGCTCCTCTACCTCACGGACCGCGCTCCGACCACTCCGGTCGTCGCTGGCGGGATCTCTGGCGACACCGAGGGCGGATTCGAAAAGTGGCAGGTGGACCTTTCCGCGCTCCGTGGTGCGGAGGAGGCGAAGCTGATGTTCGCCGTGGTGCGCGAGACCGGCAATCCAACTCGCTCGAAGGTCGAAGCGAGCATCGCGAATCTGGTGGTCAAGTGCATCGTCGACCAGCCGGCGGGCGGAAGCTACGAGTTCATGAGCGGGACGTCCATGGCTGCACCGCAGGTTGCCGGCGCCGCAGCCCTGCTGCTGGCGAAGAACCCCACGCTGACTGCGGCCCAGCTGAAGCGGGCCCTCTTGTCGACCGCAGTGCCGATGGCATCCCTGACGGGGAAGGTGGCTACCGGCGGGCGGCTTGACGCAAACGCCGCGCTCGCCTCGATAGCCGCGGCGCCCGCAGCGGCCTCAGCCTCCCCCACAACGCTGACGGGCGAAGTCCCCTGCGTGGCAACCACCTGCTTGGCTACCGGCACAGCACCGGCGGACGCCACGCGCATCACCCAGAAGGCGACATCGCCTCTCAACGGGCGCACGGTAACGGGCAGGTGCACCATTGAGCAGGTGACCGGCACCGCGAGCAGAACCTACGCCTGCACCATGCGTCTGAGCAGCGGCACCTGGATCATCACCACCACTGCGTCCACGCCGTCGGGCACGATTGCCGCGTTCAGCAAGCGCGTGACGGTGGCCTCGCGTCCCCTCCCGGTAACCGGATAGCGCGTTTCTTGTCTTCCCGTTCCATCAGTGCGCTCACGCTGACCGCGGTCGGTCTGGCCTTGCTGGTGCCGTCGCTCGCGACGGCCGCTACACCGCTGTCCTCGGGTGCCGTCGTCACCCCCGGTGCCAGTGAGCGAGTCGCCGCTGCAACCACTGCGGGCCGTGCCCGGCAGGCGGTCAATGTTCTTGTCGCCCCTCTGCCCGGAATGGATTTGGCTGGCGGCCGGGTGACGATCCTCAATGGGGATGGGACGAAGATCGGGAGTGCCACCACCAACCACCTCAGCACGACGCAGGTGCAGATCGCGGGTCCCGGCGGCAGCGGGCCGTTCACCGTCTCCGTAAGCGGCGGGACGCTCCGGTATGCCGTCAACGGCGAGTGGATCACCCGGCCATTCACGGGCGAGCTTCACGCCCGTACGTCGCGTATCGATGCGGCCGCTCCAGTCGTGATCGTTGACGTCGCCTCGACCAGCGCACTCGCGCTCACTGAGCAAGCCCGTCTGACGTACCCGCAGGCGCTGGATGCCGCCCAAGACGCGCTTGGCATTCCCGTCAAGGCTCCGGCCTACACGACGGCCTTCCTCAACTGGGATGTCTCCGGTGCCAAGCTGCTGCGCGTCGCCGATCGTCGCGGCGGCTACGACGGGCTGATCACCGCGATCGTCGACGCTGCGGCGCGTGGCGATCGTCTCGCCGGCGACCTCGAACCCCAGCGGGGCCGTGGTGCCGCCCAATTGGACGCGCCTCCGTCCAAGGCTGCACGCACGCAGGGCTCCCCGGCGGCGATGCAGGTGCGCAACACGTCCGTGGTCAATAGTTGCGTCGGCGGGACGGCCGGTGCCGGTACCGCGAACGGCACTCCGCCGTCGGGCGCCGGGTACGACCTCGGGACCGTCCGCGGTTTCGGGGGCTACTCACCCAACTACATCCGGAACATGGCCACGGACGCGCTGGGAGGGCTCATCAAGTTCACGGCGGGCGGAGGCGAAGGCGCTGCGCCGCTGATCATGGGCGCCTTGTTCGGCTTGGGGAAGAGCGCGGAGCGGCAAATGCTCGACACGGTCATCGACAACCAGCAGGTCATGGGCCGCCAACTGGAGCGGATCCTCCAGAACCAGCAGGCGATCGCAACGCAGCTCAACTGCATTACGACGCAGGTCGGACAGCTCAGCAGCAACCTCAGCATCGCCGTATCGACGGAGTCGTCGCGGACGTGCGTAGCGCAGATCGATACCGGCTGGAATCTGTATCAGTTCCTCGTGAGGAACGCCAGCAAGGATGAACCGCTCGACATGACGAACCCCGCCGTCAAGCTCGCCGCGACGACCTGGCAAAGTCAGATCAGCCACTGCAGTGCTCTGATCGACACCATGCTGTTCGGGAGGAATGCCCAGGATACGGGCGAGGGGACGTGGGCGAAAGTACTGCAGCGGTACGCCGATACCGCCAATCGGGAGCAGAGTGGAACATTCACCCCACCACAGGTCCAGGAGCTCCAGGCCTATCTCGCGTATTGGGGCGCCCTCCAATATCGGGCGCTGGTGCTGGTATCGGAAGCCCACAGCGTCTTGGATCTTCCTCAGATCACGCTGGCTCTCATCGGTGCCGACAGGAACGGCCAATGTCCGACCGCGACGGCCAGCGCGACGTACTGCAGGTTCACAGCGAACATGCAGCAGGCGACGCCGTCAGATCTCTTGTCCAACGAACTCGGCTACGTCACGTGCCCCGATGCGGGTAGCGCCGGACGAGGCTGCGCCGTCAGCGCACTCCCCGGTGGGCTCGGGATCGTGCCGTACCACCAAGGCGGCACGATCCCCACGGCCGAACGGGCGCTTGCCTTGAACGACCGGGACCTCAACCGCGCCTGTATCCGCTCGCGTCCGAGCTATCGGCCGAACTTCGGCAACAGCAGCAGGGTGAATTGGGAGTACAAGGTGCAGTTCAACTGCACCGACAGTCGCGAGCTGCATGGCTCCGTGCAGCTCGCTCCATTCGGCGTTTTCGGTCCCACCTTCTCCGACGTGGATTGGACACAATGGCACGCGCTCCAGACCTTCCAAGAGCCGCCGATCGGGCCCCAGATCAACCCCTCCCAGAGCTTCGCCGAAAACGCCATTCGGTCGACGAACATGCGCGTGGAACAGGGCAGCGCCACCGCGCTGCCACCAACCGTCGCGACGTGGAAGTACCCCAAAGAGCCTCGCGCAGCAATGCCGCCCTCGAGCTACAACAGCACGGTCTTTGGCGACTTCGCCAGCACGTTCTTCGGTGGTGCATTCAAGAGCGGGGGCGCCGAGCTTCCGACGAGGATGCAGTACCTGCCTGCGACGCCGATTATGGTGGTGCCAGCCGGTTTGTACGGTGGTATCAACAGTGCAAGTCCGACCTGGAGCTCTGTTGGGGGATCTCGCGTCTATCCGATTGACTGCCTGCGTGGCACCCTTCAGCACGCTTCGGAGCCTTGCAGGAACGTTGATGAGTTCTTCAACGCTGTAACCCGCGAGGCAGGGAACCCGTTTTTCGCCATGGAAGGGATACCTGCGGCAACACCAACGACGCTGCCAATTCGACATCGTCCAAAGCCGCCGTACGTGGGAGTCCCGGTTGTGAATTGCCCCGGGAGCACGTGCCCAGCCGGCCGCACGTACTCCTTCCTGGTGCATGGCGCGTGGAAGGCTCCCCTGCCCGTCGTGAACACCGTCACGGATGCGTGGACTCCACCCTCCGCCACGGCCCCTGTCGCCCCTGAGAAGCCCTCGCTGACCGCCTCTACGGGTCGGATTGACGTGGAGTGGGCCCCGCCGTGGTCCAACGGCCGCAGCCGGATCACCGGCTACACCGCCACGACCACGAGCGGCGCATCGTGCACGACCACGAGCGCCGCCACCACCAAGTGCTCGATCGTAGGACTCGACAACAACAC
>CAIZPS010000026.1 GCA_903934925.1 uncultured bacterium
ACGGATCGACGGACGGATCGACGGACGGATCAACACCGGGAGCGACGGAAGGTGTGGTCGCCGGATCCGACGAGAGCGACGCGAGGTCGTCGATGCGGTGCTTGCGCAGCGCGCTCATGCAGCCTCACCCACCTTCTCCGCTGCGCGAACGCGCACGGACGCCGCACGGGGGTTCTGCTCGATCTCCGTGACATCAGCGACCTCAGCCCCGCGTGTGAGCAGGCGCAGCCACGGCCGATACTCGTCGGGTACGACCGGCAGGTCGGTGGGCACGGACGCGCGCGCACCCGCGGCGAGCACATGCTTGACGATGCGGTCCTCGAGTGACTGGTACGACATCACGACGACGCGTCCCCCGATGCTCAGCGCCTCGAGTGCCGCGGGCAGGGCGCGGCGAAGGGTGTCGAGCTCGCCGTTGACCTCGATGCGCAGGGCCTGGAAGGTGCGCTTCGCCGGGTTGCCGCCGGTGCGTCGTGCGGGTGCTGGGATGCAGGAGCGGATGAGGTCGACCAGGCGTGCCGAGGTGGTGAACGGCTCGACCTTCCGCTCGACCACGATGCGGGCCGCGATGCGACCGGCGAACTTCTCCTCGCCGTACTGGCGCAGGATGCGCGTGAGGTCCGCGACGGAGTAAGTGTTGAGGATCTCGGCAGCCGTGATTCCGGTCGTCTGGTCCATCCGCATGTCAAGGGGTGCGTCCTGCGAGTACGCGAAGCCACGCTCGGACTCGTCGAGCTGCATCGACGAGACGCCCAGGTCGAACAGGATGCCCTGCACGCGGTCGAGACCAAGATCGCGAAGCACGGTCGGCAACTCGTCGTAGACCGCGTGCACGAGCGTCACGCGCTCGCCGAACCCGGCCAGTCGCTCACCAGACAGGCGCAGGGCCTCGGTGTCGCGGTCAAGGCCGATGACACGCGCGGAAGGGAAGCGCACGAGCGCCTCCTCGCTGTGTCCGCCGAGCCCGACGGTGGCGTCGACGAGCACCGCACCCGGCTCCTCCAGCGCTGGTGCCAGCAGCGTGAGGACCCGGTCACGCAGGACCGGGATGTGGGCGGGTGCGGTGGGGGTCATGGTCAGGCCCAGGTGTCCACGAGGTTCGCGACGGCGACCAGCACGCCGGTGGTCAGGGCCAGGGCCATGCCGAGGACGGCGGTAGAGCGAAGGGTGGAGCGGATCGGCTGGCCGGAGGTGGTCAGGCTGCTCATCGGGTTCCCCTGGTTCAGGTTCGCGGTCGGACGGGTGAGCGGGTCTGCGGTGCGGGTTCTTCGGTGCGGTTCTGGTTCGGGTTGATCCGTGGCGGTCAGGTCCCCGCCCGCTGTTTCCAGCGGACCCTGGCGCGGGGGAAGTCGCGTCAGGATGCGAGCGAGGAGCGGGAGGAGACCTCACCGCACGGCTTCAGATACCGGGCAGCACCTCCTCGCTGAGGTCGGAGAAGGCCTCTTCCTGCGTCGAGAGGTACGAGGACCAGGTCGCGGCATCCCAGATCTCGGCGGTGGTGTTCTTGCCGACCACCACGACGTCGCGGTCCAGGCCCGCGTACTCCCGCAGGGCCGGCGGAACGGTGATGCGGCCCTGCCGGTCGGGGATCTCGTCGAAGGCGCCGGAGAAGAGGACGCGCTGGTAGGCCTGCACCTTCGGATTGGACCGGCCCGCCTCGTTCAGGCGGTCGGCGTAGGCGGCGAACTCCTCCGCCGGCCACACCACGATCGAGCGGTCCTGCCCCTTGGTGAGTACCAGCCCGGCTGCGAATCCCTCACGGAACCGGGCCGGAAGCACGAGGCGGCCCTTGTCGTCGAGCTTGGGGGTGTGGGTGCCGAGGAAACCGAGAAACATGCGCCCGTCCTCCCCCTCCAGCCCCAGCTACACCCTTGGTCTCTCCAAGTGACGCCACTGTACTCCATTTTCCTCCATCGTCAACCACGTTTCCCCATGAATCTGAGCCGGGCCCTCCACCCCGCCCCCCACTCCCCTCGCCTCCAGCACGGCGCGCTTTCCCCGGCACCTGCCCGGTCACCCCGTACCCTGCGCAGGTGCCGATCCGCCGCCTGCCTGCCCTGCTGCCTCTGGCCGGCGCCACGGCCCTGCTTCTGGCCGCTTGCTCGGGCAACTCGATCGACGCGACCCCGGTCACCGGGCCGGCCACCCCTGAGGCCGCCGCTCCCGAGGCCACCCCCACCGCGACACCCACCCCCACCGAGACCCCGACACCCACGCCCACGCCCACCCCCGCGCCCACCCCCAGCTGGGTCTCGCCCTTCACGGGCGAGGAGGGCCTGGGCGAGAGCCCGGTGCTGGTCGTCAAGCTCGACAACACCCGCAACGCCCAGCCGCACGCGGGGCTCGTCGACGCCGATGTGGTCTACGTGGAGGAGGTGGAGTACGGCATCACCCGCCTGGCTGCGGTGTTCTCCAGCACGGTGCCGGCACGTATCGGACCTGTGCGCTCAGCGCGCATCACCGACATCGACTTGCTGGCCCAGTACGGAAAGCCCGCCTTCGCCGACTCCGGGGCGCAGCGCAAGATGTTCGAGAGCCTGGATGCCGCATCCATCGTGGACGTATCCCCGCGCATGGGCGGTGAGGGCTACAGCCGCGACTCCGGACGCCGCGCCCCCTACAACTACTTCCTCGACGGCAACGCATCGCTGGGCGGTGCCCGAAAGGCGAGCATGTCCCAGGACATCGGCTTCGTCTTCGATGCGGCAGTCCCTGCGGGCGGTCTCACCGCGACCGACGCGCAGATGGAATGGAGCTACGCCTCCGCCGGCTTCACGTACAAGCCCAAGCGCGGCACTTATGCAGTGAGCCTCAACGACGTCGCCGCAGGTGCGGAGGAGAGCAAGGGCGGCCAGCAGGCCGACACCGTCGTGATCCAGTACGTCGAGCAGCGGCCGTCGATCTTCAACGACAAGGGCGGAGGCAACACCCCGCACGCCGAGACCGTCGGCAGCGGACGTGCGATCGTCCTGCGCGACGGCCTCGGCTGGAAGGTGCGATGGGACCGCCCTGATCGCAAGTCCGGCACCACCTTCACCATGGAGGACGGCTCGCCCATGCCGTTCAAGCCCGGCCAGGTCTGGGTCGTGCTGCTCGACAAGGAGCGCAAGGCCACGGTCACGCCCTGGACGGATCCCCTCGCCCCGACGCCCGACCCGACCCTCACGCCGAGCGCGTCACCCAGCGCCTCCTGAGACACGAAGATCGCCGGCCGCGGGTTCGACTCCCGGCACGCCCTTGGGCGCCTCGACCCCCATCTCGTGCAGCCGCCTGGCCTGCACGATGACCTGACGGTCGTATGAGCCGACAAAAGCGTTATAGCCGCGAACAGCCTGCTCCAGCCCACGACGCATGCCCTCGACGTGCTCGGTCAGGGTCGCCAGACGCGAGAGCATCTCCGCTCCTGCTGCGCGGATCTCCTCCGCGTTGTCCGCCATCAGCTGCCGCTGGTACCCGAAGGCGATCGTGCGCAGCAGCGCCACCATCGAGGTTGGGGTGGCCAGCACGACCCGGCGATCGAAAGCCTTCTCCAGCAGCATCGGATCGGCGTCAAGCGATACCGCGAGCAGCGACTCCAGCGGCAAGAACATGACGACGAAGTCCGGTGACGTCGACACGTCGGAGTAGCCCTTGCCGGCAAGCTCTCGCGCGCGCGCCAGCACATCACCCGCGTGCTTGCGCAGCAGTTCGCCGCGTCGCGCATCGTCGGTCTCCGAGATGGACTGCCAGTACGCGTCGAACGGGAACTTCGCGTCGACGAGCACTTCTCCGCCGCCCGGAAGCATGACGACGATGTCCGGGCGCGTGCCCGAGTCGCGGATGTCCTGTCGCCGGTAGTGGACGCCCTCGACGAGGCCGGCATGGTCGAGCAGCCCCTCGAGCTGCATCTCACCCCACTGCCCACGGGTCTGCCCACCGGCCAGCGCCGTGCGCAGCTGCACCGTGGCCTCCTCCAGCCCGGCATAGCGCTCCTGAACCGCGGTCAACTGCGTGGTGATCGCGGCCTCCGCGGCCGCACGATCGCGATTGGCGCCTTCGGCGGACCGTCGCAGACTCTCGAGGTTCTCGCGAACCGGCGCCAGCAGGGCGTCGAGCTCAACGACGGACGTTGCCGAGCGAGCACGGGATCGGGCGAGGGCCACGCCGAGCAGCACACCCACCATGAGCCCGACGATCAGAAACAGGACAGCAAGGACCCACATCTCCATACCGAGATGGTGGCAGCCGGGGCTGACATGAGGGCGCCACGCGACCGTGTCGTCGAGCCAGACGCTGCTCGATGGGCCCCAGGATCAGTGCTGGATGCCGACGGCACGACCCCAGGCCTCAAAGACCGTGGGGCCGTGCTCGCCGAGCTCCTCGCAGGCGCGACGCACCTGCGACTCGGACAATCCGGGATAGGCCCGGACGTGCAAGCCGTCCCCGTTCGGCTCCACGACCAGTTGCGGCACCTCGCTCCACTCCCAGCTGACCGAGATCACCGTTCACCCCCCAGTTGCGTTATCGCAACCCTAGTGGCTGCCCGTGACTCGCGTGCGCTCCCCAGTCGTCACACGGTCTTCTTCGCTGGGTCTTCTTCGCTGGGTCTTCTTCGCTGGGTCTTCTTCGCTCGCCCGGCAACGGGTCTCAGATGCAGACGCCCTCATCCCCGCAATCCCGGTGCCCCCGGCGTAGGGTTCCTCGTCTAGACAGGTGGAGCTGCTCCGCCCCGAAGACCCCTCTCGGCAGGAGCCCCATGCATGCGACCCCCGAGCAGAGCCAGGCGTGGCTGCGTGCCCGCATGGATCAACTCGGCATCGCCTCACTCGACGAACTAGCCGCACGATGCGGGTCGGACAAGGGCAATCTCTCCCGTATCTTCCGACAGTTGCAGAGTCCTCGCGCCGACGCCCTCGAGTCCCTGGCCGCCGGCCTGGAGGTGGGTGTATACGAACTCCTCGTGCGCATCGGGGTCGTGGATCCCGATGCCGATACCCCGCCGGTGGTGCGCCGCAGCGGCGACACCATCACCTTCATCTGGCCTGAGTGACAGCGCCTCAGCTCGGAGTAACAGGGCCCGCACTGCTGCCGCTCATGCCCACCCCGTCACGCCACGCTTCAGCCACCTGGGGCCCCCACTCGAACTGACCCGCACAGGCTGCCCCGACTTGGGCGGCACTCAGCCGCGGGTCGACCGTCACATCGATGACCGCGGGCGACACCGTCACGCTCATGGACGGGACGTCGAACCAGGACCACCGGACGTGGACAGTGGGCGTGACAGGCTCCTCACCCGTCGGTTCACCTTCGTCGGCCAATGCAGCATCGAACGTTGCCATGAATCCCCCGATCGACCTGCCGTTCGCGCGACAGATCCATGAAGGGAATGTAGACCCGGGGGCTGACAGTCAGGTGCCAAACACCTACCCGAGGAGCCGGCGCTGCCCAACCGTGATTGACTCTTCTCCCGCTCATCACGGTCCCACCTTCACGGTCCGGACCGTGAGGGTCGGATGGGCTCTCGGGGAGGTGGAGTGGACGCGGTCGCGGAGGAGCAGGCCTTCGTCGACTGCGCCTATACCCTGCTCGGCGACCTCCACTCGCACCTGACCTCGCGCATGGCCTCACTGGCCCAGTCACCCGACACCGGTACCGGGCAGGACCTCCTGGAGAAGCAGGCCCTGTTCGACAACCTGTCCCAGCAGCTGCGCAGCGCCACGGCCGCCGAGAGTCGCCTGTGCTTCGGGCGAGTCGATCATGCGGACGGCCTGGTGCAGCACATCGGCCGGATCGGGCTGCGCGACGCCGACGGCGAACCCGTGCTCCTCGACTGGCGGGCCCCCAGCGCGGCCGGCTTCTACCAGGCCACGACGGTCGACCCCATGGGACTGCGCAGGCGCCGCCGCATCATCACGCGCGATCGCACCGTCACGCACACCGAGGACGAAGACCTCACCGATCCGACGGTGATCGCGGTCGACGCGGCAGCACGTGCGGTGGACGCGCCCCGCGACGGCCGCATGAGCGACATCATCGCGACGATCGCCGCCGACCAGGACCGCATCGTCCGCAGCCCGCTCAACCAGGTGACGGTCGTGCAGGGCGGCCCCGGCACCGGCAAGACGGTGGTGGCCCTGCATCGTGCCGCGTGGCTGCTCTACACGCATCGAGACCGGCTCGCCAAGGACGGCGTACTGGTCGTCGGCCCATCCACGGCCTTCCTGCGCTACATCGACCAGGTCCTGCCGAGCCTCGGCGAGACCGATGTCGTGCTGCTGACTCCGGGACAGCTGTTCCCCGGGGTGAGCGCCACCGTGCCCGACGCCCCGGCGGTCGCGATGGTCAAGGGCGACCTCGTGATGGCCCGTGTCATCGCGAACGCGGTGCGTCAGCGCATGCGGATTCCGGACCATGACGTGACCATCCGGCTCACCGATGGCTCCGAGGTCGGCATCACCGCGGCGCAGCTCGCCGAGGCGCGCAGGTCCGTGCCGCGCAACGCCACCTTCCATGCAGGCCGAGAGCCCTTCCTTCGTCGAGCCCTCGATCACCTGTCGCGGGATCGGGCCAAGCGTCGGGGCGAGGATCCCGGGGATCCCGACATCCGCGTCACCCACCTGGCCGACCTGGTCGAGGAACCAGGTGTGCGGCGCACGCTCAACCTCATGTGGCTGCCGATCACGCCCGAGCGTCTCGTGCGGCTGCTGCTGAGTGATGCCGACGTGCTCGCGCGAGCCGCCGAAGGACTGCTCACTCCAGCACAGCAGCGCCTGCTTCTTCGGCCGGCCGATGCAGCCTGGACCGTCGACGACGCGCCACTGCTCGACGAGGCCGCCGATCGCCTGGGCGAGTTCATCCGCCCTGCCGCTGCGGCCGAGCGGGACGACGCCGACTATTCGGAGCTGCGGGTCGAGGATCCTCACGGTCGCTACCGTCCCTCGACCACCGTGGCAGAACGCGCGATGATCGATCGTGACTGGATCTACGGGCACGTCGTCGTCGACGAGGCCCAGGAGCTCTCGCGCATGGCCTGGCGCTCTCTCTCCCGCCGCTGCTCTCGTCGATCGATGACGGTCGTCGGAGACCTGCAGCAGACAGCACATCCCGCCGGTGCGCGCGACTGGCAGGAGGCACTCGACTGGGCGGGGGAGCGGATCGACGTGCACGTGCTGACTGTCACGTACCGCATCACCCGGCAGACGGCCGATACCGCGACGGAGCTGCTCACCGCCGCAGGGGGCGAGGCCCCGGTGCTGCATCCGATCCGCGAGGGGGCACCCACCGAGCACCTCACGCTCGCCGAGCCCGATCTCGCCGGGGCGATCCTCGAGCGTCTGGACGAGGGGCGCGTCGGCGTGATCGTGCCCGATGATCGCGTGAACGAACTGGGCGCACTGCTCACGGCGGCCGACGCGCGCTTCGGTGCCGGAGACGACGCGATCGACTCCCCCATCGCCATTCTCACCGCGCGCGACACCAAGGGCCTGGAGTTCGACCACGTCTTCGTCGTCGACCCGGGTGCCATCTCCGCCCAGGCCGTGCGCGGCGCCGACATCTACGTCGCGTGCACCCGGGCCACCCAGACCCTCCACCTGGTCGAGATCTTGGCCTGACATCCCCCAGAGGAACTGAATTGTATCGTGTATCGACACACGATACACTACCGGCGTGATCGTGAGTTTCCGCCACAAGGGCCTGGCCGCGCTCTACGAGCGCGACTCGATCCGCGGGATCCAGGCATCACACGCACCGAAACTCCGGCGCATCCTGTCGGCGCTTGATGTGGCGCAGGGCCCACGCGACTTGGACATCCCCGGTTTTCGGACACATCAACTCCAAGGCCAACTCGCCGGGCACTGGTCGATCTGGGTGAACGGAAACTGGCGCGTCACCTTTCGATTCATCGACAGCGATGTCGAACTCGTCGACTATCAGGACCACCACTGAGGAGCATGAACGCCATGAAGAAGCCTGTGCATCCGGGGGCCGTCCTCCGCGAGGACGTCCTGAGCGAACTCGGCCTCACCGTCGGTGAGGCGGCCGACCGTCTGGGCATCTCCAGGGTGACCCTCTCTCGGGTGATCCACGAGCATGCGCGAGTCAGCCCCAACGTCGCCCTGAGGCTGGAGGCTGCAGGGGTCGGCACGGCTCGCTTCTGGCTGGCCCTGCAGAGCGCTCACGACCTCGCAGCGGAGCGCTCCGCGGGCATGCCCAAGGTCCGGCGCCTCGACACCGTGGCCTAGGAGGGTCCGCGCCCGACCAGCCGATGACCTGACCGTTCGTTGCTGAATCGTTGCGATCTGGGGGAAACATCACCCAGCATGGACGCGTCACACTGACCGTGACGGCACCCGTCCCGTGGAGCCCCTGACCGGCAGGAGTCGCGATGCGCACACCTCGAGCACTGACCGCACTTGGCATCGCCACCCTCGCCGGGATCCTGCTCGTCGGATGCGGCGGCTCGGGAGACTACGTCGATTCCACGTCCATGGACTCCGCCGTGATGGAGGAGGGTGCGGTGTCTGCTGAGGCACCCATGATGGACGGCGGTGCGATGGGTCAGCCGGCGGCCGTCACCGACCGCTCGATCATCCGCACGGCCTACCTCAACATGCGAGTGCCCGTCGTCGCGGAGGCTGTGGAGCAGGTCCGCGATCTTGTCGCCCAGCGCCAGGGCATCATCTCCAGCGAAAGCCTGTCGGGCGGCACTCCCGGCGGCTACGCGAGCATCACCGCCCAGGTGCCGGCCGCTGACCTCACCGCATTCCTCGACGAGGTCAGTGAGATCGGCGAGGTCGACAGTCTCGACGTCTCCGCACAGGACGTCACCACACAGGTGATCGATCTCGATGCCCGCATCGCGGTGCTGGAGGGCAGCATCGATCGCCTCACGGCACTGCTGGCGGAGGCCACCCGGGTCGAGGACCTCGTCGCGATCGAGGCCGAGCTCTCAAACCGCCAGGCCGAGCTCGACTCCATGACCTCTCAGCGCAAGTACCTCGCAGAACAGGTCGCGCTCTCCACCGTCACCATCTCACTGTCACCGATCACGGAGATCGCCGACGTCGACTCCCCCGGGTTCCTGTCCGGACTGCAGACCGGCTGGTCGGCCTTCGTCGCGCTCATCGGATTCGCGATCACGGCCCTGGGCTTTCTCGTTCCGTTCATCGTGGTCGCCGCAGTGATCCTGATCCCCATCACGATCTGGCTCGTACGTCGCTCGCGTCGCCGGTCCGCCAGCACTGCACAGGCCGCCCGTGCGGACGTTCCGCCGCAGACGTAGAGTCTCAAGGTGGGCTGGATCCGCCGACGTCGGCGCTCTGTGATCGCGGTCGCGGTCGTTCTCGGCGTCGCGCTTCTCGCCGCGCTCGCCCTCGCCCTGACCCGGCCCACACCGGTCGCACCGCCTGAGGCGGTGACCCTGCCCGGCGGGCCGACCTCCGCAGCCGATCCCACGCCGGTTCAGCTCGAGGCCGACATCTACCTGCCGCCGAGCCTGGCCCCCGGCACGACGGCACCATCGGTGCTGCTCGCGCATGGCTTCGGCGGCAGCAAGGCATCCGTCGCCGAGGAGGCCACCGCGATGGCTGAGTCCGGCTTCGTCGTCCTCGCCTACTCCGCTCGCGGATTCGGCGCCTCGACCGGCCAGATCTCCATGAACGCACCCGAGTTCGAAGTGGCCGACGCATCCGCCCTGCTCGACCACCTGGCGACCGTCCCCGAGGTGACGCAGGACGGCCCCGGTGATCCTCGCATCGGTGTCGCCGGCGGCTCGTACGGCGGTGCTCTCGCCCTCATGCTCGCCGGCTACGACGATCGCGTCGATGCCGTTGCCGCCGACATCACCTGGAACAGCCTGCAGGACTCCCTGTTCGGCCAGTCCGGCACGGGAGTCGGTGCGTCCGACGTCGGCGCCTACAAGTCACTGTGGTCGGGACTGTTCTTCAGCAGCGGCCAGGCCACCCCCGGTGGGCCCGTCACCGAGTGCGGACGCTTCACCGAGGCCTGGTGTCGCGCTTACGCTACGGCCGCCGTCGACGGCACGATCGACGCCGCCGACGCCGAGCTCATGCTGCGCTCGAGCCCGGCGAGCATCACGGACCGCATCACCGCGCCGACCCTGCTCGGCGGAGGGCAGGCGGACTCCCTGTTCCCGCTCGCCCAGGTCAACGCCAACGCCCAGCAGATCCGGACCGCCAACCCCGAGGTTCCCGTCAAGGTGGTGTGGCACGCCGGCGGACACGACGGTGCACTGGCGGCACCCGACGCCGTCACCGAGCAACTTCGCACTCTCACAACCGACTGGTTCCGCGCCCACCTCTCCGAGGGTCCCGCGGTCGATGACGACTTCCTGTTCTCGGTGACCGAGGGCTCGGCCATCAGCGATCGCGAAGCGGGCACCTTCAACGTGCTCGCCTCCCCCGACTACCCGGGTCTGGGCGGGACGGCCTCCGCAGCGGTGACCCTCACCGGCCCTGCACAGCAGGTCCTCGCCCCTGCGGGTGGCGTGCCGGCGGCGATCTCGTCCGTGCCAGGGCTCGGTGGTGTGGGCTCCCTGCTCGGCCAGTTCGGCGGAGGCGCCCTCGCCGGCCTCGCGCAGCAGACGGCGACCTTCGCCAGCGAACCCCTCGACCGAACGACCAGCATCGTGGGCGCGTCGTCGGCACGCATCGCCCTCTCCAGCGATCGTCCCGTCGATGGCGCGACCGTGTTCGCTGCCCTGCGCATCGTCGACGACACCGGACGCTCGCAGCTGCCCGCGAGTCTCGTCGCTCCGGTGCGCATCGACACCCTGGGTCCGGAGCCGGTGGAGCTGCAACTGGACCTGCCCGCTGTCGTGGCCGACGCGCCGGCCGGCTCGCGGATCGCCCTCACCGTGACGACAACGGACCAGGCCTTCCGCATGCCCTCGGGCCCCGCCGTCTACACGGTGGCGCTCGCCGACACAGCAGTGACCGTGCCAACCGTGGACGGCACGCCCGTGCAGGCGCCGCGACCACCGTGGCTGTGGCCGCTGGCAGCACTCGGCGTGCTCGTCATCCTCGCGGTCGTCCTGTTCCTCACGCGCCCCCAGCGCAGCACGGCGCAGGCGACGACCACACCGGACGCGACCCCGGACCCCGTCGTCGTCGCGGGTCTGGCGAAGGAGTACTCCGGCGGCGTGCGTGCCGTCGACGGCGTCGACTTCACCGTGCCCACCGGGGTCGTCCTCGGACTGCTCGGCCCGAACGGTGCCGGCAAGAGCACGACGATGCGCATGATGATGGGCCTGATCACTCCGACCGCCGGA
>CAIZPS010000027.1 GCA_903934925.1 uncultured bacterium
CATCGCCGTATTCGTAGCTGTAGCCGGGCCACGACATCGTGACGCACTCGCCCCACCCGCTGATGCCGTCAGATGCGACCGCCTCGACGAGGATCACATCGCGCACGCGCTCGGTCCCGAAGCTGGTTCGAAAGGGACGGACGAGGGGGATGCTCAACCGGTGCAGTCGGAACAGGTCGATGGTCATGGGGTCCTCTCCATCACGTACCCACCATGGGGCGCGACTGCGATGATGCGATAACCGTCATCGAATGCCGCCTTCAGGTCGTGCCGAAGCCGCAGCCTCCACTCCCGGGCAGCCTCGGGGTCGGCCTGGCGTATGGCAACGATGTCATCGGGCAACTCGATCTCGCGGATGTCGCGTCCGGCACTGCGCAGCGTGTCAGCGTCGATCTCCGTCAGCTCTCCGGCGAGCGCTGCTCGGGCACGGTCGGAGTCCAGTCGCCACCACGCGAAGAGACGATCGGTGGGGTCGCCGCTGTTGATGCCGTCGTTCATCTCGCCGTAGAAGTCCGGCACGAAGCCCTCGACGTCGACACCGAGCTTGATCAGGTTGAACCGTGCGTTGCGGCGTACCAGCGGATCGAAAGTCCACACGATGGTGTCGATGTCCTCCGCGAAGGCCCATGCGCGCTGATGCAGCTTCAGCGCACTGCCGATGTGCTGGTCGCGGTACTCGTCCAGGACTGCAGCCATGTGCGAGTGGAGGTGCGTGTGCCAGCCCCCCGCAACCCGGTGGCGGCCGGCCCATCCGAACGCCGCTCCGATCGGCTCGCCTTCGCGGTAGGCGACGCTGGTGTATCCACCCGAGTGGACGATCGCCCTCATGAGGTTGGTCGCCAACTGGGTCGAGCCATCCTCCGCCGGCCACACGCGATCGAACAGGACCTGGGCATCCCTGAGCTCGTCGGGCTCGACCAGCAGCCGCACGTCCACGTTGGCGCGCTCCTGAGCGCGCATGAGATCGTGGTCCGCGAACCGGTCGGTCATTCGGCCACCGTAGCGAGGTCGGGAGGTGCCATGCCGGACGAGGCCCGTCTTCCGTCACTCACCCAGTCAGCCAACGACCTCCTGCCCGCGATGGTCGACGCCGTCGAGGCGCTCGTCACCGTCGAGTCCCCGAGCGAGGACCTCGAGGCGTGTGCTGCCGTCGCAGCCGAGGCAGTGGGCATCTTCGAGGGGTGGGTGCCCGAGCCTGCCCGGGTCGAGGAGCACAGTGGACGGCCGGTGTGGAGGTGGGGGCCTGACCAGCCGCGCGTGCTGCTGCTCGGCCACCTCGACACCGTGTGGCCCCTCGGCTCACTGGCACGCCTGCCCTTCACCAATGACGGCTCACGAATCACCGGCCCCGGCTGCTTCGACATGAAGGCCGGGGTCGTGCAGGGCTGGGCTGCCATCGCCCTGCTCGGGCTCACCGAGGCCGACGGCGTGGGCATGCTGCTCACGACCGACGAGGAGATCGGGTCCGGCTGCTCGCGGGACGTCCTCGCCTCCGCAAGCGCCCGCGCCGAGGCCGTCTACGTGCTCGAGCCGTCCGTCGACAGCGCACTCAAGACGGCCCGCAAGGGCACCTCCTGGTACACGCTCGACTTCACAGGGCGCGCGGCGCACGCGGGGCTCGACCCGGAGAAGGGCATCAATGCACTTCAGTCGGCAGCGGAACTCGCGCTGGCGTGCAGCACATGGGCCGATCCGGAAGAGGGCACGACGGTCACGCCGACTCTGCTCGATGCCGGCACGACGTCGAATACCGTCCCCGCGCATGCGTCCCTCACGGTCGACGTCCGCGCCTGGACCGCAGCGGAGCAGCAGCGCGTCGATTCCGCCTTCCGTGCATGGTCGACGGCCAACGGTGCGCACGTCGCGGTCCGCGGCGGGATCGATCGCCCGGCACTCGAGTCCACCTCGTCAGCCGCCCTGTTCGCGCAGGCCCAGGCCGCGGCTCAGGAGCTCGGTCTGCCGGAGCTGCAAGGACGAGCGGTCGGCGGGGCGAGCGACGGCAATCTCACCGCGGCGCAGGGTCACCCCACCCTCGACGGGCTCGGTGCCGTCGGCGATGGAGCACACGCCGACCACGAGTGGGTGAGCATTCCGGCGATGGCCGAGCGCGCCGCCCTCCTCGCCCGGCTTCTTCGGATGTGATCCGATTCCCGCGGGTTCAGCCCGCTGACGGATCCCGCAGGCTGCCGATGTCGTCAGCGTCGACGATGCGATAGGCGTATCCCTGCTCCGCCAGGAAGCGCTGGCGATGCTGCGCGAAGTCCGCATCGACGGTGTCGCGGGTCACGATGGAGTAGAAGTGCGCCGCACGACCGTCGCCCTTGGGGCGCAGGATGCGCCCGAGCCGCTGCGCCTCCTCCTGTCGGGAGCCGAAGGTTCCGCTCACCTGCACGGCGACGGCGGCCTCAGGGAGATCCACGGAGAAGTTCGCGACCTTGCTCACGACGAGAACGCGAGTCTCACCTTGCCGGAAGGACTCGAACAGCCGCTCGCGTTCCTTCACGGACGTCTCGCCGGTGATCACCGGAGCCTGGAGGTGCTCGCCCAGCTCGGCCAGCTGGTCGAGGTACTGCCCGATCACGAGCACCTGCTCCTGCGGATGCAGACCCACGATGGCCTCCGTCAGGCGGATCTTCTCCGCCGCGCACGAGGCCAGCCGGTAGCGGTCCTCGGGCTCGGCCATCGCGTAAACCATGCGGTCAGAGTCCGGCAGGGTGATGCGCACCTCGACGCAGTCGGCGGGGGCGATGTAGCCCTGCGCCTCGATGTCCTTCCAGGGCGCGTCGTAGCGCTTGGGACCGATAAGGGAGAACACGTCGCCCTCGCGACCGTCCTCGCGCACCAGGGTGGCCGTGAGCCCGAGACGACGTCGCGACTGGATGTCCGCGGTGAACCGGAAGATCGGTGCCGGCAGCAAGTGGACCTCGTCGTAGATGATCAGCCCCCAGTCGCGGGAGTCGAACACCTCCAGATGCGGGTAGATGCCCTGCCGCTTGGTCGTCATCACCTGATACGTGGCGATGGTCACCGGGCGGATCTCCTTGCGGGCACCGGAGTACTCGCCGATCTCGTCAGGCGTCAGGGTCGTACGACGGAGGAGCTCATCGCGCCACTGCCGCGCAGCCACCGTGTTCGTGACGAGGATGAGAGTGGTGGCCTGGGCCAGCGCCATGGCGAGAGCGCCCACGATGGTCTTGCCGGAGCCGCAGGGCAGGACGACGACTCCGGAGCCTCCGTGCCAGAACCCCTCGGCAGCCTCCGTCTGGTACGTGCGTGGCTGCCACGACTCGGCCTCGAGCCCGATGGGGTGGCGCTCGCCGTCGACGTAGCCGGCGACGTCCTCCGCCGGCCAGCCGAGCTTGACGAGGGCCTGCTTGAGGTTCCCGCGCTCACTCGGGTGCACCGCGACGCTGACGTCGTCGAGCCGGGCGCCGAGCAGCGGAGCCACCTTGCGACTGCGCAGCACCTCCTCGAGCACGGCCGCATCGAGGGACTGCAGCACCAGCCCGTGCACCGGGTGGTTGTTGAGCTGGAGCCGGCCGTAGCGGGCCATCGTCTCGGCCACGTCGATGAGGAGGGCGTGGGGCACGGGATAGCGGGAGTAGCGCAGCAGGGTGTCGACCACCTGCTCCGCGTCGTGCCCGGCCGCCCGGGCGTTCCACAGTCCCAGGGGCGTCAGGCGGTAGGTGTGGATGTGCTCGGGGGCCCGCTCCAGCTCGGCGAACGGAGCGATGGCCTTGCGGCACTCGGCCGCGGCTGCGTGATCGACCTCGAGCAGCAGCGTCTTGTCGCTCTGGACGATCAGGGGCCCGTTGGTCACAGGGCGACCCTACGGAGGCTCTGGCACCAGCGCGCGCGGGCCATCGGCCGCGATGGGGTGCCCGAGGTGGCCGACCGCCTCAGAGCCGGAACCCGATCACGATGACCGCGACACCATGGCCAGCCGGGCATCGATGTCGAAGCCGAAGTCGTCAACAGTGCCGAGCCCGGGCAGGGGGATGTGCACCCGACCGACCGAGGCGCTGCCGACGATCTCGATCTCGGACATCGCGTCACCTGACGTACCGACTGCGGTGATGGTGAGCTCGAGCGGCACCTCGATGGTTCCCCCGACCGCCGTGCCGGAAACGTTCCAGCCCCCGTCAACCTCATGCCCGCGACCCTCATAGACAAGGACGTGAACGTTGTTGGACGAGACGAGCGATCGCGCCGCGGCCTGCATGAGGAAGTTCCCGGTGCGCATCTGGCCGAGGTCCAGACGCAGCGTGAAGGTCGCCGCATCTCCGTCCAGCACCAGCTCTCCGCCCGAAACCGGTGCCGTCGCGTCGATGCTGACCAGCCCGATCCGACCGCTACGCAGCCGCACGTGCCCGCCGTCGACCGTGTCGACCATCCACCGCTGATCCATGCCCCCACTCTCCCACGCCCCTGCCGATCCGATGCCTGGCACGGTGTCGGGCATTCACTGCCTCAAAGCGCCCGACAC
>CAIZPS010000028.1 GCA_903934925.1 uncultured bacterium
CGTCGAAAATCTCGGCGAAGATGTCCTTGAACCGGCCGTCGTAGGCCTTCAGGATCGTGTTCTTCGTCGACATGTAGACCGGGTAGTTGCGCGCCAGCCCGTAACGCAAGGACGCGCGCGCGAAGTCCCGGATCGAGTCGTCAAGGTTGTACATACCCATAGCCACGCCGGCGCCGGGGAAGTCGAAGACGTTGAACTCCATCGGCTCGGAGCCGTCCGCCGGAGTGAACGTCATTGTCAGAGTCCCAGCGCCCGGCACCTTGAAGTCCGTGGCCCGGTACTGATCACCGAAGGCGTGGCGCCCGACGATGATCGGCTTAGTCCAGGTGGGCACCAGGCGCGGGATGTTGTTGATGATGATCGGCTCGCGGAAGATCACGCCGCCCAGGATGTTGCGGATGGTGCCGTTGGGCGACTTCCACATCTTCTTGAGTCCGAACTCCTCCACGCGGGCTTCGTCCGGCGTGATCGTCGCGCACTTGACGCCGACGCCGTACTTCTGGATGGCGTGGGCAGCGTCGATCGTCACCTGATCGTCGGTCTGGTCGCGGTACTCGATGCCGAGGTCGTAGTACTTCAGGTCCACGTCGAGGTACTTCAGGATCAGCTCGTCCTTGATGAACTGCCAGATGATGCGGGTCATCTCGTCGCCATCGAGCTCGACGACCGGATTCTCAACCTTGATCTTGCTCACGTCTTCTCCTTCCCGTTTCTCCCGCTAAGCGGGACAAGCGGCTGCGAAACAGGGTCTTGGGGGGTCTAACGCCCCGCTTGTCCCGCTTAGCGGGAGAAACGGGAGGGGGGTTCAGAGGTCCTTGACGTCAGCCTGCTTGGCCTTGACAGCCTCGTAGGCCTCGCCGAGAAGGGCGCGCTCGGACTCGGTCAGCGGAGTCTCGACCACCTTGCGGATGCCCTCCTTGCCGATCTCGGCCTCCACGCCGAGGTACGCACCCGAAAGCCCGTACTCGCCATCGACCCACGCGCACACCGGCATCACCGCGCCCGAGTTCTCGTGCACGGCGCGCGCCATACGCGCAGCAGCCGCCGAGGGGGCGTAGTACGCCGAGCCGGTCTTCAGCAGCGCCACGATCTCGGCGCCACCGTTGCGCGTGCGGTCAACGAGCTCGTCGATCTCGGCGCCTGAGAGGAGATCAGACAGCGGCTTGCCGTCGACGACGCAGGCGGACGCGACCGGCACCATGGTGTCGCCGTGCGAACCCAGAGTGAGTGTCGTGACCGACGCGACAGGAACGTTGAGCTTCTCAGCGACGAAGTGCGTGAAGCGCGCGGTGTCGAGCATGCCGGCCTGGCCGATCACGCGGTGCGGGGGGAATCCGGTGACGATCTGGGCGAGCGCCGTCATCTCGTCGAGCGGGTTGGCCACGTTGATGACCACGCAATCCGGTGCGTACTTGGCGACGTTCTCCGCGACCTGGCGCATGATCTTGGCGTTGGTCTCGATGAGGTCCATGCGGCTCATGCCCGGCTTGCGCGGCAGGCCCGCAGTGATCACCACGATCTCCGAGCCCGCGATGGCCTCGTATCCCTCACCGTTCGGGCCAGTGGTCTGGCCGACCATCTTCGTCTCGTAGCCCTCGATCCAGCGGGACTGGTTGATGTCGAGGGCGATGCCCTCGGGCTTGCCCTCGATGACGTCGGTCAGTACGACCGTCTCGAAGATGTCGTACTCGGCGAGCCGCAGCGCGGTCGTCGATCCGTAGAACCCTGCTCCGATGACGGAGACCTTGCCGCTGCGAGCCATGAACGAGCCTTTCCCATACGGATGGAGGAATCTTGACGTCAAGATATCGCAATCCCTGCCGGATCGATGCGGCAGGCGAGCGCCGGCGGGCGAGTGTGCAGCAGGTCACACAGGACCGGTGAGCGTCAGCTCGGCGGGGGAACCCAAAACGTGAAGATGGTGACGCCGAGGCCCAGCAGCCCAAGGGTCACCACATCGATCTTCTTCGACCGCACGGCCAGCATGCCGGCATCGGAGTCCGGTAGGAGGAGGCGCAGGAAGGCCGCCAGCAGGACACTGGCCGAGAGCACCACCGATCCCCTGCGGAAGGAGTCGAGCGAGATCAAGACCATCGCCAGCGAGACGCCGGCAAGCACGATGATGATCGGCCACTGCCTCAGCCAACCGGGCGTACGTCCCCGTCGCAGCGGGATGACGTTGTCGTCGCTGCCGGACTTGGCCATGCCGCCATCCTGTCACGTGGGCCGAGCGACTCAGGGCTCACCGAGCGGCCCAGTCTCCGGCGACCTCGAGTAGTCGATCGTTCGCCTCCGGCTCCCCCACCGTGACGCGCACGCCCTCGCCAGCGAAGGGTCGGATGCTCAGCCCCTGCTCGGTGCAGTGCTCGGCGAAGTCGACGGTGGCATCGCCGAGAGCCAGCCACACGAAGTTGGCCTCGGACTCCGCTGGGGAGAAGCCGAGAGCATCGAGACCTGCCACGAGCCGATCCCGCTCGAGACTGATCGCCTCCACTCGCTCGAAGAGCTCGTCCTCGGCGGCCAGAGACGCGATGGCAGCTGCCTGCGCGACAGTCGAGACACCGAACGGCACCTGCACCTTGCGCAGTGCCTCGGCGACCGGTTCGTGCGCAACGCAGTAGCCGACGCGCAGGGCCGCGAGCCCATACGCCTTGGAGAAGGTGCGCAGGACGGCGACGTTCTCCCGCTCGCGGTAGAAGTCCAGGCCGTCTGGGATCCGCGTGGCATCGACGAACTCCCGATACGCCTCGTCGATGACGACGAGGATGTCGGACGGCACCGCGGCGATGAACCGGTTCAGGGACTCGCGGTCGACAGCGGTGCTGGTCGGATTGTTCGGGTTGCAGACCAGGACGATCCGCGTGGTGTCGTCGATGGCCGCGAGCATGCCGTCGAGGTCGTGACGGTGGTCGGCATCGAGGGGAACGACCTGGGCGTTCGCACCGGCGATCTGCGTCACGATCGGGTAGGCCTCGAAGGATCGCCATGCATAGACAACCCCGGTGCCCGGCTCACTCGTGATCTGCACGAGTTGCTGCAGCAGACCGACGCTCCCCGTGCCGACGGCGATGTGCTCAGACGGAACGTCGAAGTGCGCGGCGATCGCCTCGACGAGCGCCGTCGAGGCGAAGTCGGGGTACCGGTGGAGGTCCGCGAGAGCCTGCTCCGCGGCGCGGAGCACCGAGGGCAGGGGGAGGTGATGGTTCTCGTTGCTCGAGAGCTTGTAGGACGTCACGCCCTCGACCTGACGGGCCGGACGCCCGGCCTTGTAGGCGGGCAGCGAATCGAGGGCGGGCCTCAGCCGGGGATTCATGATGCGCTGATCGTACGCACAGATCGATCAGGCGCACGCGCGCTCATGTCGGCTCCCACGACTGGACGATCTCCCGAGCCATCGCGAAGGCCGTGGTCCACCCCGGAGAGACGGCGTTGAGCACATGCGTGGAGCGCGGTCCCTGGCGGACGACGAAGTCCATCTCCAGCCGGTTTCGACTGGTGTCGAAGAGCTGAGCCCGGATCCCCGGGCGTCCCTTGATCCGGAAGTCCGCCGGGCGCACGGAGGGCACGAGTTCGGCGGCCTCGCGCACGAGCCGCGAGTGGAGGTACTTGGGTACCTCGGAGGCGACCAGCGCGCGGGCATCGTGGTGCGGGCTCGTGAGGAACCGCGGCAGCGTACGCGCCACATCCCAGGCCTGGCCCACCGAGAGTCCGTCAAGGCCGGAGTACGCCTCGCGCGACAGCGCCGGGATAGCGGTCGGCCCGATCTTCGCGCGTCCGTCCGCGGCCACCGTCAGGTGCACTCCGAGGAAGGGGTTGCGGGGATCGGGCACCGGATACACGTGGCGCATGAGGCGTCCGGCCGGCCAGTCGCCGTACCAGTACAGGCCCTTGAAGGGCAGCATGCGGTACTCCTCGCCCACCCCGAACCAGCGGGCGACGGTGTCGGCGTGGAGGCCGGCCGCGTTGACCACGTGCCCGACGCGGCGGTAGCCGCCGTCATCGGTGATCCACCCCGGACCTGCCGCGTGCACGGCCGAGCCCACCAGCACTCGACCCCCGCGTTCTGCGACACGTGCAGCGAGCTGCTGGGCGACGGCCACCGGGTCGGCAGAGCCGGTCGTCGGCGACCACAGTGCTGTTTCCGTCGTGCGGGCCAGAGGCTCCAGTTCGAGCAGCCCGCGCTCATCGACGAGCTCCAATTCGACACCGTTCGCCAGACCCCGCTGGTGAAGGTCGTGCAGGCGGGGCAGTTCGCTCGCGTTTCGCGTCACCACGACCTTGCCCGTGTCGCGCACAGGGATGCCGCGCTCAGCGCAGAACTCGCGCAGGAGCGCGTTTCCGACCCGGGTGAGCCGCGCCTTCATCGAGTCCGGGGAGTAGTAGAAGCCTGCATGCAGCACCCCGCTGTTGCGCCCGGAGGCATGCTGCGCGACGGCTGATTCCTTCTCATGCACCTCGACGGCAAGGTCCGGGTGAACGCGGAGGAGTTCGTCGGCGATCGCCAGGCCGACGATTCCTCCCCCGATGACCGCGACGTCGGCCACGTCAGGCCCGCTCGGACGCCTCGACGACGTTGGTCAGCAGCATCGCACGGGTCATCGGCCCCACACCCCCGGGCATCGGCGCCACGAAGCCAGCCACGTCCAGCACATCCGGCGCGACGTCACCGACGAGTCCGGTCTCGGTTCGCGTGATGCCGACGTCGAGCACTGCCGACCCGGACTTGACCATGACGCCGGTGATGAGGTGCGGCACCCCGGCTGCAGCGACGACTATGTCGGCGTTGCGCACGTGCGCTGCGAGGTCTCGCGTTCCCGTGTGACACAGCGTGACCGTTGCGTTCTCGGAGCGTCGCGTGAGCAGCAGCCCCAAGGGACGGCCCACCGTGACGCCCCGGCCGACCACGACCACCTCGGCGCCATCGATCGGCACCTCGTAGCGGCGCAGCAGCTCGACGATGCCGCGCGGAGTGCACGGCAAGGGGGCGGCCTCCCCCAGCACGAGCCGCCCGAGGTTCATGGGATGCAGGCCATCGGCGTCCTTCGCCGGATCCATCAGCTCCAGCACGCGGTTGGCATCGAGGTGTCGGGGCAGCGGGAGCTGCACGATGTAGCCGGTGACCGCGGGATCGACATTGAGGCGCCCGATCTCGTCCTCCAGGTGCTGCTGCGACGTGTCAGAGGGAAGATCCACGCGGATGGAGGCGATGCCCACCTCTGCGCAGTCCTTGTGCTTCCCGCCGACGTAGGCATGCGAGCCCGGGTCGTCGCCGACGAGCACGGTCCCCAGGCCGGGCGTGATTCCCCGCCCCCGCAGGGCGTCCACCCTGCGCGCGAGGTCCGCCTTCACTGCCCCTGCTGTCGCCTTGCCGTCGAGGATCGTCGCCGTCATGGCGAGGATTGTTCCATCAGCGCGATCCGGCCCAGCGGCGAGCGCCGATGAGTACCGCAATGAAGGCAAGGGCGACTCCCACTACGAGACCCGTCGACACCGCGGTGCCTTCGGTCGGCAGCACGAGATCCAGAATGAGCGCCGACGTGAGCTGCCCCGCCACAGCGAGGAGTGCCGTGATGAGCACGCCGATGCGAGGGACGGCCCACGCTGCCAGGGCGATGAACGTCACTCCCACGACACCGCTCGCGTAGAACCACGGTGACGCGCCGTCGAGCGGGCCGACGTCCACCCGGCCGACCGCCACGGCAGTGCCGAGGACGGCGACGAGCAGCGCGAGCCCGAGCAGGAAGTTGACCCACGTCGCCGAGATCGCACTCCCGGACTGCTGCGCCACCCGTCCGTTGAGCGCCTGCTGCACAGCGGTGAGAAGGCCGGCACCGAACGCGGCGAGAACGGGCAGGACCGGAATGCCCTCCGGCGC
>CAIZPS010000029.1 GCA_903934925.1 uncultured bacterium
CGGTGGCCTTCAGTGCCGTGATGCTCGCCCTCGCCTTTCCCCTGTTCGCGATGGTGGACGGCGGCGGGCCTCAGGTCGCTGCGCTCGCCCTCGCCTACTCGCTCGCCTACTGGGTGGGCCTCGTGCTTGCCTGGATCATCCTCTCCCGACGTCTCGGGTCGATGGAGACGGGCCGCACCGTGTGGGCGCTGCTGCGCACCCTCGCGGCAGGCCTGATCGCTGCCGGCGCCATGGTGCTCGTCACGGTGGCCGGACTCGCGCGCATCGTGGACACGGAGGCCGGAGACTGGCAGACGCGCGTCCTCCTTCTTCTGGTCGTGATCCTGGTATCCGTCATCGGCTTTGCCGTATTCGGGCTCGCGGCGTGGGCACTGCGGGTGCGCGAGGTGGGCGACGTACTCTCACTCGTGCGCAGGATGACCGGTCGCCTCACCTCGCGGCGGAGTGGCTCATGACGGAGCACGCAGTCCTGGGGCGGTACCGACTGCAGGCCCTGGTGTCCGAGCGGTCCGACGGTGTCGCGCTGTGGCATGCGTACGACGAGGTGCTCGACCGATCGGTGTCGATCCGCGTCGTGCCCCTCGATCACCCCCGTTCGGCGTCCCTTCTGCAGAGCGCGCAGCGTGCCGCGACGGTGGACGACCGGCGGCTGCTGCGTGTCCTCGACCTCATCGACATGCCCGTGCCCGGTCAGCCGGACCGCCGCGCCACAGGAGTCGTCAGCGAGTGGGCCACGGGCCGGCATCTGCGCGAACTGCTGGCCTCTCGCACGGGTACCCCCCTGGGCACTCCCGAGGCCCTCGATCTGGTGGCTGAGGTGGCCCGGGCGGTCGCGGCGGGCGCGTCGCACGGTGTGGGCCACGGCCGCCTGCGCCCCACGAGCGTCTTCGTCACCGATGCCGGAGAGGTGCGGGTGCGCGGACTCGGTGTCGACGCCGCTCTGCTCGGCACCGGACCACTGTCGAACGGCGAGCCCGCACCGAGCGTGGCCGTCGCTGACGTGGATGCGCTCGCCAGCCTCGCCTACCTGCTGTGCACGGGCTACTGGCCGGGCTCCCTGCCGGAGTCCGCACCGGATCCGATGCGCCCCGCACCGACGGTGCTTCCGCCCTCGCAGGTGCGGGCGGCCGTGCCGCGCAGCGTCGACCTGCTGATGAGCCGCTCGTTGAGTGCTGCACCCCCCCAGCGCGGCGCCGAGCCGATCACGACGGCAGCGGGCTTCGCCGCAGCGGCAGGGGCCGCCCTCGACCAGGTCGCGCCCGTGACCACCACGACCCTGAAGCCGGTGAACGTCGGGCCCGTCTCACCTGCGCGCCGCCTCGTCCGCATCGCCCTGCGGCTCCTCGCGGTCGTCGCCGGCGTCGCGCTCGTGCTGGGCATCGCCTGGGTGGGGCTGCAACTGCTGTCCGCCGACGAGTCTTCCGATCCGACGGACGAGGCGACCACCGCCGAGATCCTCACCTCACCCGCCGTGCCGGTCGACGAACTGACGATCACCAGCGAGGACCAGCCGCTCACCATCGCGGGCTTTCGCTCCTATGACCCCTTCGGCGACGACGACGGCGACGAGAAACCGGATCGACGCAAGGGCCTGGAGAACGATGACCTGGCCGTGACGGTCAACGACGCCGATCCTGGCACTGCATGGCTCACCTCGGAGTACGGCACCGCCGACATGGACGGCAAGGCTGGTGTCGGCCTCATCGTCGACCTGGGAGTGGAGCGTGAGGTCCAGCAGGTCTCGGTGAACCTCGTGGGGCGGGGAACCGGGGTCGACGTCCGGGTCTCGGACTCCATCAAGCGTGACCCCGCACTCTGGAGCCCACTCGGGGAGGCGTTCGCGCCGCAGGATCGCATCGACATCCGGGCGCCGCGGCCCGTTGCCGGAAGGTACGTGCTGGTGTGGTTCACCCAACTGCCCCCCATCGAGGGCACGGAGGAGTTCCAGGGGGGCGTGCGCAGCATCGTGATCACCGCCTAGTCGCTCAGTAGGCTCACCACGTGACGCATGACCCCCGCAGCGACGCCGAGCTGCTGGGAGCGCATGTCGCGGGAGATCCCCTCGCTTTCGAGGAGCTCGTGCGCCGGCACCGGGACCGCCTGTGGGCCGTCGCCCTGCGTACGACGGGCGACCCGGAGGAGGCCGCGGACTCGCTGCAGGATGCCCTGATCTCCGCCTACCGCCGCGCCCACCAGTTCCGCGGTGACTCCGCGGTGACGACCTGGCTGCACCGGATCGTCGTGAACGCCAGTCTCGATCGGCTGCGCCGCAGGGCCGTCCGAGCCGCAGATGTGCTGCCGGACGACAACGAGGCACTCCCCGGCGCGGTCGTGGCGGACCCGGTGGACCACATGGACCGTCGGGAGGTCCAACTGATGGTCACGGCCGCCCTTGCCGAGCTTCCGGAGGACCAGAGGGCCGCGATCCTGCTGGTCGACGTCGAGGGCTGGAGCGTGGAGGACGCCGCCCGTGAGCTGGGCATTCCCGAGGGGACGGTCAAGAGCCGGTGCTTCCGGGGCCGAGCCAAACTGGCCAAGACCCTGGCTGTCCTGCGGAACCCTGACCTCACGAATGCCGTCACACCCCCGGCGAGCCCGCCGGACAGCCCATCAGCAACTCCTCGGGGAGGTGAGATCACGCGTGGTTGACGATCAGCCGACGGGCGGCCCGGATGCAGACAACCCCCTGCGTTCCGCGGATGAGGCGGCGGCGCCGGACGATGCCTGGGTGCGCGCCCTGCTGGCCGACCTGGACTTCCTCCGCCCAGACCCCACTGACTCCACCAACCAGTCTGGCGCGGTCGACTTGACCGACTCCACCGACCCAACCGACGAGTCTGGCGCGGTCGACGTCATGCCCCCCTGGGTGTGGGCACAGGTCTCCGCGACCCTGGCTGCTGAGGCCGGCAACGTCGGCCGCCGTCCCGCCTGGGTGCGGTGGGGTGGTGGCCTCGTCGC
>CAIZPS010000030.1 GCA_903934925.1 uncultured bacterium
AGGTTCGAGTTGTTGTACCAGTAGTACCAGTAGCCGCGGCCGATGCCGTAGAGCACGTTGTCGAGGTACGTCGCGGCCGTCCATCCCGCGGCATTCGCGCCGGTGATGACCTGCCGAGAGATCGCGCCCGGACCGGCGATGCCGTAGTTGACCTCGGTGTCCCAGAGGGCCTTGCTCGCCGGCACACCGGCCTTCTGCATGTCCGCCTTCACCTGCTTGATGTAGGTGACGCGGTCAGCAGGCGTGCCGTTCGCGGCCGGGTAGCCGTGGAAGGAGATGACGTCGACCGGCCATCCGGCCTTCTTCAGGCCCTTGAGGTAGGCCGGGAAGAACTTGTTGTACGCGCTCTGCAGGCGAACCGTCGTGCTGGCAGCGACGATCTTCGCCGACGGGTCGTACTGGCGGATGATCTTCGCGGCCTCCTTCGTCAGGGTCGCCATCTGCTTCGGCGATCCCTCCCAGAACGTCGTGAGGTTCGCCTCGTTCCAGATCTGGTACGCGTCGATCGAGGCCCCGTAGCGCTTGGTCACCGCAGTGACCCAGTTCTTCCAGTCCTTGATGTTGGCGGGCATCGAGGCCGCACCCTTGTTGGGGTACTTGCCCTGCTTGGTGTTGCTGGCCGCCCACGTCGGGGTCGAGCCGAGCACGTAGAGGATCTGCAGGTTCTGGTTGTTGGCGTTCGCGATCGCGGCGTCGAGGCCGTTCCACCAGTACTGATTCTTCTTCTGCTGCACCTGGCCCCACGTCACACCGGAGTCCCAGAGCCGCACGGTGCCCTCGTTCACGGTCGACTGCTCACCCTGCGAGATCTGCGGGATGTGCATGCCGAAGTCGATGTCGGTGACGGGGCCGCCGCTCGAATCAGCCATGGCAGGCGCCGCGAGGGACGCGCCGGTGACGGCGAGGGAGACAGTGAGGACGGCGGCGGTGAGTGCACGGCGCATCAGGGAGGGCCTTCCAGGTTCCGGAACGGGACTTCTCGACCCTAACCCAGAGGGAGGCCGAAACCCGTTATCCCGCACCTGAATCGGGGTGCTGGAGCCCTATCTGTGACGCAGTACATACAGGCTCTGGCCGTCGGTCTCGCGGCCGTACTCGAACCGGTCGACCGCCAGCCGCGCGCCGTTCACGTGGTCCTCGAAGTGCCACCGGGCGAAGCGCGTGCAGTGCAGCCGGCCCTTCCACTCCAGCGGCCCGTACCCGTCGGGATTCTCCTCCCAGCCAGGGACGTCCTCCTCCACGAAGCAGGTGACGAAGGCTCGGCCGCTGGGTGACAGGGCGTCAGCGATCAGCCGCAGGTAGGCCGGGGTGTCGTCGTCGTTCATGTGGGAGAACACGGAGTACGCATAGAAGACGTCGACGGAGCCCGGCTCGGCCCCGAGGGTGCGCTCGGGCGTGCCGTCCGGGTTGTAGCGCTCGTTGGCGACGTCGAGGAGAGTGAAGCGGAAGCCCGGGCCGGCAAGGTTGGCGTCGGCCCACTCGATGAGCTCGGGCTGGATGTCGACCCCGTGGTAGTCGGCGATGCGGCCGCCCTCGGCGACGAACCGCTCACGCACCCCGACGGCGAGGCGTCCGGCCCCACAGCCCCAGTCCAGGAGCCGGGAGTCGGTCGTGAGGCCGCAGTACGCCTCGAGGCGCTGCACGTCCTGCACCGCGGTGCGGATGAACGCGGCATCGTCCTTGAAGTGCTCGCCGCCCATCCGGTACTTGCCGGGGGGCAGGACCTTGCTCGACTTCACCGGCTGCTTGGCGACGGACTTCTTCCCGAACATGGCCTTCACCCTATTGCGACCCCGACCCCCACTTGCTGCGCCAGTAGGTGGGGTCCGCAGCGTGCCGGAACCCCACCTAATGACGCAGCAACGTACGGGCGGATCCGTCCAGGAGGGCACTCCTGACCCGCGCGATGACGCGGGCCGGGTGGTGCATGTCCGAGCCCACCACCTCGACGACGATCCAGCCGTGCTCGCGCAGACGAGCGCGCCGTGCCGCATCCTTCGCCCGCTGTTCCATGGGGGCATGGACCTCACCGTCGTACTCGACGATGACGCGTTCCCGGCGGAAGACGAGGTCGCCCCGCGCAAGGAACAGACCTGCGGCGCTGACGATGACCCCGTTCACGTCCGGACGTGGCAGGCGCGCCTGCCGAAGGAGGACGCGCAGGTGCGACTCCCGGGGTGACTCGGCCCCGGGATCCAGCCAGTCGATCGCCTTCACGGCTCGCCCGCGACCCGGGTACCTGCCGCGCCGCAGGGCTACCTCTCGAAGCTCGTCCTGGCTCACGCGGTGATCGCGCAGGACGACGTCCCCGAGGGCCACGAGATCGGCATGGCCGAGCAGGGCAGCCATGTCGACGTACGTCCGAGCGGGGGACGTGATGGGCAGGCCCCCGAGCGAACCTCGCTCAGCCGGGGTCAGATCAGTGTGGTGGGTGGTGATGTCGCGACGGCGCGGGCGCGGCACGTCGCGCGGGGTCGAGACGTGAATCCGCGACGAGACCTGCAGACGCCACGGCAGGGGGAGGTCAAGCGCCTGGGCCGCGCTGATGTGCGACAGGACGCTCTGCGGAGGGAGCAGGAGCAGCGCTGCCGCCCACCGTGCGCGAGGGCTGTCCGCAACGCTGGCAGGCAGCCGTACGCCCCGGCTCGTGGCCGTGAAGGCCTGACTCCGGAGCTGCTCGTAGGTCAGGCCGGGGAGGCCGGCCTTGGTCGCGTGATGCGGGCCCGCTGACCCCCCGCGCTTGTCGTCCCTCACGTGGGCACCATGCGCGGTGCGTCCCGCCCGCGTCTGCGTCACGGACGCGCCTGTGGACGTCTGACCCAGATGTGGACGAGGTTGCTGCGTCAGTAGGTGGG